>CANKMT010000103.1 GCA_947482825.1 Betaproteobacteria bacterium
AGCGGCCCGTGTTTCAATTCGCCGGCCGGACAGGCTTCGGCGTGGATGTAGGAGATTTCCTTGAGCTTCAACGCGCCTTCCAGCGCGATCGGGTAGTGCAGGCCGCGCCCGAGGAACAGCGCGTGCTCCTTGGAGGCGAATTTTTCGGCCCAGGCGATGACCTGCGGCTCGAGCGCAAGCACCGCCGCCAGCGCCTTGGGCAGGTGGCGCAGCTGGTGCATGTGCTTCGCCTCGGCCTCGGGCGTCAGGCGCCCGCGCAGCCTGGCCATCACCAGCGTCAGCAGGAACAGTCCCGCGAGCTGGGTGGTGAATGCCTTGGTCGAGGCGACGCCGATCTCGACCCCGGCATGGGTCAGGAAGGACAGGTCGGTTTCGCGCATCATCGCGCTCGTCGCCACGTTGCACACCGCGAGTGCGTGCGCGTGGCCGAGGCTGCGCGCATGGCGCAATGCGGCGAGCGTATCGGCGGTTTCCCCCGATTGAGAAATCACGATCACCAGGGCGCGCGGATCAGGCACGCTGTCGCGATAGCGGTATTCGCTCGCGATTTCCACCTGGGTGGGCAATCCCGCGATGGCTTCCAGCCAGAGCTTTGCAGTCAGGCCGGCGTAATAGCTGGTGCCGCAGGCGAGGATCAGCGCACCCGAGGCGCTGGAGAACGCTTCCTGCGCGCCTTCGCCAAACAGCGCGGGCGACAGGGTTTCGAGGCCTTCGAGCGTATCGGCCACCGCGCGCGGCTGTTCGAAGATCTCCTTCTGCATGTAGTGCCGGTAGCCGTCCAGGTCCGCCTGGCCCCCGTCGCTGCGCACGGTCTGCAATTCGCGCTGCACCGCCCGGCCGGCCGGGTCGACAACGCGAAACCCCTTGAGGTCGATGGCGACGACATCGCCTTCCTTGAGATAGGCGATCTGATCGGTCGTCCCCGCCAGCGCCAGCGCGTCGGACGCGAGGTACACCCCGTCAGCTGCAACGCCCACCACCATGGGATTGCCGGCGCGCGCTCCGACCACGCACGCGGGCTCGGCTTTCGCCACCGCCGCGATGGCATAGGCCCCGACCAGCCGGCCAACCGCGCGCTGCACCGCGTCGAACAAGTCGCCTTGGTAGAGACTATGGATCAGGTGGACAATCACCTCGGTATCGGTCTGGCTGTCGAACACGTAGCCCCGCGCCTTCAGTTCGACGCGCAATTCCTCGAAATTTTCGATGATCCCGTTGTGCACGAGGGCGATTTCTCCGCGCGAGAACATCGGGTGGGCGTTGTGCGTGGCGGGCACACCGTGCGTTGCCCACCGGGTGTGGGCGATGCCGGTACCGGCCGAAAGCCCGCTGCCGGACACCTGGCTGGCGAGGTCCGCGACCCGTGCCACGCTGCGCAGCCGTTCGAGTTTCCCCGCGCTGATTGCGGCCACTCCGCACGAGTCATAGCCGCGATACTCGAGGCGCTTCAATCCCTCGAGCAGGATCGGCACGATATTGCGCTGGGCGACTGCCCCGACGATGCCGCACATGGCCTTATCCCTTCTTCTTCACGGGGGGTTTCCAGGCAGGAATGGTGACCTGCTTTGCGCGCGCCACGGTGAGCTGCCCGGGCGGCGTGTCCTTGCTGATGATCGAGCCGGCGCCGATGTAGGAGCCTTTGGCAATCCTCACCGGCGCGACCAGCGTCGAATTCGAGCCGACGAACACCTCGTCTTCGATGATGGTGCGATGCTTGTTCACGCCGTCGTAGTTGCAGGTGATCGTCCCGGCGCCGATGTTGGCCTTGCTGCCGACATCGCTGTCGCCGATGTAGGCGAGGTGGTTGGCCTTGGAGCCGCTGCCCACGTTGCTGTTCTTGACCTCGACGAAGTTGCCGATGTGCACTTCGTCCGAAAGGACCGCGCCGGGCCGCAGCCTGGCATAGGGGCCGATCCGGCAGTTCGCGCCGACCGTGGCCTCCTCCAGCAGCGAGAACGGGTTCACCTCGGTGCCGGCTTCGATGGTCACATTCTTCAACACGCAGTTCGGGCCGATCCTCACCCGGTCGCCCAGCTTGACCGCGCCTTCGAAGACGCAATTGACGTCGATGGACACGTCGCGCCCGCACTCAAGAACTCCGCGCACGTCGAATCTCGCCGGGTCGGCCAGCGTGACGCCTTTTTCGAGGAGGGCGTTGGCAACCTCGCGCTGGTGGATGCGCTCGAGTTCGGCCAGCTGGCGCCTGGAATTCACGCCTTCGACCTCCCACACCTGCGCCGGCTGGGTCGTCCGCACGACGATGCCGTCGGCGACCGCAAGCCCGATGATGTCGGTCAGGTAATACTCTTTCTGCGCGTTTTCGTTGCGCACGCGCGAAAGCCAGTTGGAAAGCCGTTCAGCGCTCGCGGCGAGGAATCCGGTGTTCCATTCACGGATGGCGCGCTCCGACTCGGTGGCGTCCTTCTGCTCGACGATGCGCAGCATGCGGCCGGAAGCATCGCGCACGATGCGCCCATAGCCGGTCGCATCTTCGGCGATTGCGGTCATCACGGCCAGCGCGCCCCAGGAAGCCTTGACGAGTTTGTGTAATGACTCTGCACGGATCAGGGGCACGTCGCCGTAGAGCACCAGCACTGCGGCCTCCTTGTCCACCAGCGGCAATGCCTGCATCACTGCATGGCCGGTGCCGAGCTGCTCTTTCTGCTCGGCCCACGCAAGCGTCGTGTCGTTTTCAAAAGCCTTGCGCACCCGGTCGCCGCCATGGCCGTACACCACGACGATCTTCGAGGCTTCGAGGCTGCGTGCCGTATCGATTACGCGGCCCAGCAGCGACTGGCCGGCGAGCGGATGAAGGACTTTCGGGAGGTCGGAATGCATCCGCTTTCCCTGGCCTGCGGCGAGCACGATCACGTTGAGGCTCATTCGACGATTCTAACATCGGCGACCCTCTGCAAAGCTGGCAGAAACTGTCAGAACCCATTGATACATTTCCGGAAAGCAGGCTTGCTGGTGGGCGTGCGCTGCCGGTACACTGGCTGTCATAAAATCAAAATAAACAGGCGGGGACAATGCGTTCATCGATTCTGCGATCGGGACTGGCGGCCTGTGCGGCGCTCATCTGCTTTTCGCAAGCCTTCGCCCAGGAAGACTGCAAGAACCGCGGCGAGCTGGATGCGGCGTATTGCGACGAGAACAAGGATCTCGTGGCCGATACGCCGAAGGACGCGAAGCGGTTCAAGAATCCATCGACGCTGGTGTTCGCCTACACGCCGATCGAAGACCCGGCGGTGTACCAGAACCTCTTCAAACCCTTCCAGGACCACCTCGCGGCCTGCACCGGCAAGAAGGTCGTGTATTTCACGGTCCAGTCGAACGCGGCGCAAATCGAGGCGATGCGTGCCGGGCGCCTGCATGTGACGGGTCTCGCGAGCGGACAGGTCGGGTTTGCGGTCAACCTGGCCGGCGCCGTGCCATTCGCGATCAAGGGAGACCAGTCCGGCCCACGCACCTACACGCAGGTCGTAATCGTCAAGAAGGACAGCCCTTACCAGAAGCTCGCCGACCTCAAGGGAAAAAAGGTCGCGCACACCTCGCCCTCTTCGAACTCGGGCAACCTCGCGCCGCGCGCGCTGTTTCCCGCCGAAGGACTGACGCCGGACAAGGACTACAAGGTCCTGTACTCGGGCAAGCACGACCAGTCGCTGATGGGCGTGGTCAACGGCGACTACGACGCGGCGCCGATCACTTCCGACATCCACGACCGCTTCATCAACCGCGGCATCATCAAGGAAGGCGACTTGCGCATCATCTACAAGAGCGGACGCTTCCCGACCTCGGCGTTCGCCCATTCGCACGACCTCGAGCCGCCGCTGGCCGAGCGCGTAAGAAAGTGCTTCTTCGACTACCGCTTCAGCCCGGAAATGAAGAAAGAGTTCCTCGGCGACGACCGCTTCCTGCCGGTGAGCTACAAGGACGACTGGGCGCTGGTGCGCAAGGTGGCCGAGGATTCCGGCACGCCCTACAACCGCGCCGGGTACGACAAGGAGAGAGCTGCCGAGGAAGCGGCCAAAAAGGCGGCCGAAGCCAAGGCGAAGAAATAGTGGCGCTTCGCGCGATCGCTGCGACTACCTTCCTCGCCGCAGTTCTTGTCACGGCGTCGTTTTCGGCGCAGGCGCAGGACGCCTGCAAGAGCCGCGGCGAGCTCGACACGCCCTACTGCGACGAGGACGGCGACCTGCTCGCGGACCCGCCCAAAGACCCGAAGCGGCAGAAGAACCCGGACACCCTCTTTTTCACGAATTCGCCTCTCGAAGACCCGGCGGTGTTCAAGAAACTCATGGAACCGTTCGTCGACCACCTCGCCAGGTGCACCGCGCGCAAGGTGCGGTTCTACGACGTGTACTCCAGCGCCGCGGCGATCGAGGCGATGCGCTCGGGCCGCATGCACCTGGGCACCATGTCCTCCGGCGACACGGCATTCGCAGTCAACGTGGCGGGGGCGATCCCGATCGGCATCCGCGGCGATGCGACCGGCCCGCAGGGCTACCAGCTCTGGGTGATCGTGAAGGCGACGAGCCCGTTCCAGAAGCTCTCCGACTTGAAGGGCAGGCGCGTGGCTCACACCACGCCTTCGTCCAACTCGGGCAACCTCGCGCCGCGTTCGCTCTTCCCCGCCGAGGGTCTGGCGCCGGACAAGGACTACAAGGTGCTGTTTTCGGGAAAGCACGAGAACTCGGTGTCCGGCGTTGCGGCGGGCGATTTCGACGCGGCGCCAATCGCTCACGACATCCTCGTGCGCATGGCCGAGCGCGGCCTGGTAAAGATGGCGGACTTCCGCATCATCTGGAAGAGCCGCAATTTTCCGCCGGGCGGGCTTTCGATGGCCCACGACCTCGCGCCGGCCCTCCAATCGAAGATCCGCGAGTGCACCGCCAATTTCCGCTACACGCCGGAGATGGTCAAAGGCTTCCAGGGCGCCGACCGCTGGTTGCCGATCGATTACAAGAAGGACTGGGAGGTCGTGCGCAGGGTGGCCCAGGACAGCGGCCAGGCGTTCACGGCCTCGGCGTTCGAGAAGGAAAAGGCGCGGGCTGAAGCCGCAGGCAAGAAATGACCGAGGGAATAGCTACGGCGCTGTCGATCCGCAACCTCGACAAGGAATACACGCGCGGCAAGCCGGTGCTGCGCGCGATCACGCTCGCAATCGGCGCCACCGGCATCACCGCGATCATCGGCCCGTCGGGCACCGGAAAATCGACGCTCATCCGCTGCATCAACCGCTTGGTCGAGCCGACCTCCGGCGAAATCGTCTTCCAGGGCCAGGACCTCGTAAAACTCGACCGCCGCGCGCTGCGCCTCGCACGCCGCCAGATCGGCATGGTCTTCCAGGAGTACAACCTCGTCGAGCGGCTGACCGTCATGGAGAACCTGCTGTGCGGGCGTCTTGGCTACGTGGCGCCGCTCAAGGCCTGGCTGAGGAAGTATCCGCAAGGCGACATCGACCGGGCGTTCTCGCTGCTGGACACCGTGGGCCTGGCCGGGTTCGCCAACCAGCGCGCCGACAGCCTTTCGGGCGGGCAACGCCAGCGGGTCGGCATCGCGCGGGCGATCATGCAGGAACCCAAGCTGCTGCTCGCGGACGAACCCACTTCGTCGCTCGACCCCAAGACCTCGGTCGAGATCATGGAGCTCATTGGCCGGGTATGCCGTGACAGCGGCCGCGGCAACGCCATCCCGGTGATCATTAACATGCACGACGTCGAACTCGCAAAACGCTTCGCCGATCGCATCATCGGCATGTCGGACGGCCGCATCGTGTACGACGGCGCACCGGCCGGCCTCACCGATGCGATGCTCAAGACCGTCTACGGCGGCGAGGCCTGGCTGCAATGACAGTTGGCACGCTATGAGCAACGAATACCCACGATGCCGCCGCTGACGCCCTGGCTGCGCCCGGCGATCCAACGCATCGAAAGCGCTTGGTGAATGGCAGCGAATCCGCGCGCCTTCGAGCGTAACCGCCTCGCCACCTTCGGCTGGCTGGCGCTCGCCGCGTACGTCGTTTACGCCTGCTCGCGCCTGGACTTCACCTGGGCGCGGTTCATGACGGGTCTCGACAACGGCGCGCGCTTCATCGGCCGCATGCTGCCGCCGAACATCGCGCAGCCCGACACCCTGCTCAAGGGCCTCACCGAGAGCCTCGAGATTGCGGTGCTCGCCTCCTTCCTCGGCATCCTCGTGTCGCTGCCGATCGGGTTGATTGCGGCGCGCAACCTGATGCCGCCATGGGCCTCGTGGCCGGCCCGCGCGATCATTGCGCTGTGCCGCTCGTTCCACCCGGTGATCGTCGCGATCCTGTTCGTTAAGGCGGTCGGCTTCGGCGCGCTGGCCGGGATCCTCGCGCTGGTGGTGGCCTCTGTCGGCTTCATTGGCAAGCTGTTTGCCGAAGCAATCGAGGAAATCTCGCTCAAGCAAGTCGAGGCAGTGCGCGCCACCGGCGCGCCGTTCATGAGCCTGATCAGCTACGGCGTGCTGCCACAGGTGTTCTCGCGCTTCGTGGGTTTTGCGACTTACCAGCTCGATTCGAACCTGCGCAACTCGACCATGGTCGGGATCGTCGGCGCGGGCGGCATCGGCGGCACCCTCTTCGCCGCGTTCCAGCGCTTCGACTACGACTTCGTCTGCGCGATCCTGCTTTGCATCATCGGCATGATCATGGTCGGCGAAGTGCTGGCGACCTGGGTGCGCGGCGTGTTCCTCGAGCGCGGCAAGGTGGACGAAGAATGAACCCGGCGGCCAGCCTTCCGGCGGAGCCGAGAACGTGGCGCAGGTTCACTCCGGCGCAGCGCGCGGCGCGCTTCTCGGTCTATTTCGTGATCGTCGCGGCGATCGTCGCTTCGGCGCGCACCGTCGAGGTGATCCCGGAATTCCTCTACGATGCCCCTGAACAGATGCAGGACCTGTTCCGGCGCATGTGGCCGATTGCCTTCTACCACTATGCCGGCGGCGTGCATGAAGCGCTGGTCGACACGCTGCACATCGCGAGCCTGGGCACGATCCTCGCGGTCGTGATGGCCGTGCCGATCGGCCTGTTGGCCGCCAACAACGTCACGCCCAACAAGGTGGTGAACTACTTCGCCAAGCTCCTGCTGGTGTCCAGCCGCTCGGTGAATTCGCTCGTGTGGGCGTTGCTGTTCGTCGCCGTGTTCGGGCCGGGTGCCCTCGCGGGCACGCTGGCAATTGCCTTTCGCTCCATCGGCTTTGTCGGCAAGCTGCTTGGCGAAGCGCTCGAGGAATCGAACGCCGGGCCGATCGAGGCGCTCAAGGCCGCCGGTGCGCCCTGGTCATCGATCCTCGCCAAAGGCTACTGGCCCCAGGTGGAACCGTCGTTCTGGTCGGTGGTGCTGTTCCGCTGGGATATCAACGTGCGCGAATCCGCCGTGCTCGGGCTGGTCGGCGCCGGCGGCATCGGCATGGCGCTGGACACCGCGATGAATCTCTTCCAGTGGGATCGCGTGGCGATGGTGCTGTTTTCGATCTTTTGCGTGGTGGTGGTGGCTGAAATCGTCGTCACGCAGATCAGGAAGCGCGTGATCTAGTGGCCGGGCTAACGTTCGACCTTGCGGCGGGCTTCGCGCAGGCGGCGCTTGCCAACGTGACGCGCGAGTACCCGCGCAAGCTCGACCACCTGCTCGACGCACCACACGGCGACCTGACGCCGCGCAAAGTACATCCCTCGTTTTACGGCAGTTACGACTGGCATTCGGCGGTGCATATGCATTGGCTGCTCGTGCGCGTGAGACGGCTGTATCCGGAGTTACCGCAGGTTCCCGCCATCGTGAAAGTGCTCGACGAACACTTGTCGTCCGGATCCCTCGCGACCGAGCAAGCCTACTTCGATGGGCCCGGTGGGCGCACCTTCGAGCGTCCCTACGGATGGGCGTGGGTGCTCGAATTGCAGGCCGAAGCGCTGCGCCTGGCGAAAGTTGGTCCGGAAACGAAACCCTGGAGCGAGGCGCTCGGTCCCTTCGCGCGCTATCTCTCGGAACGCATGTGCGCGTACCTGCCGCTGGCCGTCTACCCGATGCGCATGGGCATGCATACGAACACGGCCTTTGCCTGCATCCTTGCGCTCGACTATGCGCGCATGGCTTCCGACACCGTGCTAGCTGATGCCATCAATCGCGCTGCACGCAGGTGGTTTCTCGGCGACGGCGATGCGCCGGTCGAATACGAACCTTCGCTGGCGGACTTCCTTTCGCCCACGCTGGTCGAGGCGCAGCTGATGCGCGAAGTACTTGCCGGGGACGAATTTGTCGAATGGCTCGACGGTTTCCTGCCGAAAGGCCTCGGCCCGCTGGCAGTGCCGCCCACCGTCCCGGACCGGACAGACGCACAGTTCGCGCACCTCGACGGCCTGTCGCTCTCGCGCGCCTGGGCGTTGCGGCGGATCGCTTCGGCGCTCGAAGCAAACCATGCGCGCCGGGAGACGTTTAATGCGATCGCCGATCGCCACCTCGAAGCCGGCCTGCCGCAGGTGGTCGGCGGCGACTACGCAGGAGAACACTGGCTGGCTTCGTTCGCCGCGCTGGCGCTGGGCGAAACGCCCTGAGGGCGCGGCGGGCCAATCCCCCGGCAGCCGGGTCAATGCTGCCATTTTGTGGCTTACCCCCGCGCCATTACTGGCTCTTTAGGTGAAATGCTGCCAACATCCTCGTTTGCCGCACCGCCACCACCGGATGCGCGCGGCGGTCATTTGAGCCTGGCGACGTCGATGCGGAAGATGTACGGGTACTGCGTGTCCCAGTGCGCGTACTTGCGCGTGCCCGACTCCGACAGGCCCCAGAGGTTGCCCGCGTCGTCGATGGCCAGGTCCTCGAGACCCGCGACCATGTCGTACTGCGCCTGGATGTTGCCCTTGCGGTCGAGGCGATAGAGCTTGCCGAACTTGGGACCGCTCGCCGACACCCACAGGTTGCCCTGGCGATCGAACGCGCCGCCCTGCGCCTCGAGCGGCACCGGCATCGATTCGATCGCGCGATCCTCCATCACCGTCTGGCCGTCGAACTCGTCCCACAGCCGGGCGGGAAGCCGGAACATGAGCGCCTTGGGTTGCTCCTTCGTCCACGTGCCGATCCACGCGTCCTTGCCGTCGAACGTGCCCCACGAGCCGCGCAGCAGGCCGGTGATCTTCACGCCTTGCATCGCGCCGTCCGCCTTGCCGGTTGCCAGCGCACGCTCCACATCGACACGGAACACCTGGCGCGTGTCGGCGATCATGAGACGGCCGTTGCCCATCCACGCGAGCCCGCCCGCGTGCGTACACACGCCCGGCGCGATGTCGAAGTGGCCCGCGGGTTTGCCGGTGGCGATCTCGATGCGATAAACGCGGCACGGCCCGGTATTGGCCTTGAGATCCGGCGTCGGCTTGTAGCTGCTCACGAAGAGGTGCGAGCCGCCGGCGGTGAGGCCCTGCGGCACGTAACCGTCGTCGAGGCCGGGCACGAAGATGTGGTCGCGCAAGGCGTCCTGGTTCGGGACCGTGGCGGTGATCGACTGCAGGTAGGTGGGCCGCGTGCCGCGCGGCTCGCCGGTGGCGGCGCAGCCGGCCGCGGCGAACGCCGCGGCCAACATCAGGCGTTTCATCGGTTCTCCTCGCTGTTTCGTCGATCTTAACAGCGAGGTTTCGCCACGGCGTAGGGCATCAGGTAGATCGCGCGTCTCACAGTTCCGGCTCAGCTTGGATTTGCCTTCGCGCCGGCTCCGTCCAGTTGCAAGCGCTCGGCGCCCGCATTGCGCGCCTGCGCATCGCACGCGGCGTGCTCCAGACGGCAGCGTCCATCCGTGCCGGGCTGTCGCGCAGCACGGCTGTTGCAATCGAGAAGGGTTCGCCCAGCGTCGCGGTCGGACAGATCGCGCGTTACGTCGACGCAATTGCACCCGGCAAGACACTCACCGGACTTCTCATCGAACCGGATCCCGCTGAAGTTTCGTTGGCGGCCTCGGAGCGGCGCTCACGCGCTCGAACCCTTGCGAGGTCCGATTTGCAATTGCTGCCATTTTTTGCCCAACCTCCTCGCCCATCGGTTCTCTTTTCGTAATTCCAGGTTTTCAACGTAACTTACGAATAAAAAAGTCTTTTAAAGCAATTGGTTGTTGATCTTTTACGCTTTTCTTAAACTTTTTTCTTCACTTTTTGTACTTTAATTCCCCACCGCGCCGCCTTGCGCTGGCCAGTACTTTCGATCGCGCCGGACCTGCGCATCTTCGTCAGCAAGTTCCCGATCTTGTTCCTCCGCTGCTTCGAATCCAGAGCGTCGCTCAGCTTGTCCCACAGCAGCTTTTCGATCTCCTTGCGTGAGGCCGAGTCGAACTTGGCCAGATAGTCGCTCACAAGCTTGATATAGAAAGTGTCGTCCTGCGCGCGCGTGCGGATGTATTCGGCTTTATTGGCCGTCGCCGATGCCACCACGGCAGAGACATGCAAGTGCGGTTTTCGGCCTTCGATCAGCTTGGCCTGGCGCAAGTGCTTGGCCATGGCGTCATCGAGCGGCAACTTTTTTTGCACCCGGTCCAGCGCGAGGATGTCCGGCAGCGCCAGGTCCGTCTTTTGGATCAGCATTCGGCTGTAGGCGGGATCCACCAATGCGCCGTGCAACGTCATCTTGACCGCCTTCGAGGCGCTGAGATCGTAGTCGGGCAATGGGAAGAAACGCCGCGCCTGGCCGACGTACATCTGATGAATCCCGTAGCCCATGGTGTCGATCATGTTCAGTTCGGCCATCGCCTGCGCGAGAAACGGGTTGCGATATCGTCGCGGCGTCTTGTTTCCCGCCACATAATCACCCGGCACCCCTTCGAAGAAGGCACCCTCGCTTTCGAGGATCAGCCGATCGGCCTGTTCCGTGACGACGATGCGGCCGCTACGCGTGTAGTCCTGATGCGCGATGCAGTTATGCAATGCCTCTAGAACAATCTTGCGGTCGTATTTCGCAAGTTCGACCGCCAGCAACTGATCGTCCGGCAGGATGCGCAGCTGAACGTTGCGGATCTTCTGGTAGAGGCTTGTCGTTGCAAGCAGGAAAGGCGGGCCGAAATGTTCATACGCCCGTTCTGCGCCTTCCAGCTTCCAGGTCATCTGGGCGGGATGAGGCGACAGCATATGCGCCGACTCGGGCTTTCCCAGCAACAACAATGTGGTACGCGTGATCCGCCCGGCTTGCGTCACCTTCGCCCGGTCCAGGAAAGCCGCGTCCGTCCACCCGGCCACCTCGCCGTATGAACCTAAAAACCGTAGTTGACCGAAGGCCGGGCACGCGAAAAGCTATATCTGGCGTGGGTTTGCAGGCCATTGGTTCAACTGCAGAGCAGCACCATTTGGGTGAACAGGCCGAGACCCGTAGGTGGTTGAGATTCACACAATTTTCGTCCGCGACTCGTCGTCAACTGCGGTTTTTAGGATCAATCACCGGTCGGGTGCCATGCGTGGGCTAGGTCGAGCGTGTCGATGTCATTGAATCTAAAGGTGGCTTTACACGGTTCGCGGTGTTGCCTACTGCCTGGGAAAGCGCCTGCGCAGCAATCGCCGCCGCCTCGGCATTGGAGCCCGCGACCAGCACACCTGCAGCGGCCAGCGTGGCGGCCTGGCGCGAATAGCCCTGAGGATCGTGGTCGGTGCCGGTAATCGAGGCGATGACTACGGGGCGAACCGCGGGCGCGGCTTCGATCGCTTTTGCAATCAGCCCTGCCGGGTCCGCATGCGCGCCGAAACCGATGACCATGTCGAGCAGGACGACCGCGACCGCGGGGTCGGCCAGCACTTTCGCGAGCAATTCGTTGCGCAGTTCGGGATCGATCA
>CANKMT010000104.1 GCA_947482825.1 Betaproteobacteria bacterium
GAAGGGCGGAATCGCACCTTGGGGGCCGTCGTTCCAGCGAGCCGACGGATCGTTGCGGCTTCACACCTTCGCTACGGTGATCGGGTTGATGCTGGTGAGCCTGGCCAAGCTAGCACTTGGCACCCCCGCGTCGGCGAAGGCGATGATGGCGACGCTCGCCGGGATCACCGCCACGCTGGTACGTACGACTAACGGTGGCATGGGACGCCGGCCGACGGTGATGCTGCCCCCCGAGCTGACCCTCGACCAGCGCCGGGCCGTAAAGGTCTTTGAGCTAGAGCGTTGGTTTCCAGCACTTTCATCATGTATGAAAACACGCTCACTCCTCAACTGAGGCCAGAGTGCCAATTTTCACGCCGTCGTGCGAAAGTAGGGCTAGCGGGCCGCAAGTTTGTCGCGGGCGACCAGCTCACGATCGGCGACATCGCCTTCGGCCCGGTCGTTTACCTCGTGCAGAACGTGCCGTTCGATCGGCCGAAACTGGCGAACTACGACGCATGGTACGCACGCCTTTCCGAGCGCCCGGCGTTCAAAAAGGTCGTTGCGCTGCCGGTGGCCTAGGGAGAACCGCAATGCTGCGTGTCTGGGGCCGGGTCAATTCGGTCAACGTCAAGAAGGTGCTTTGGTGCGTCGGCGAACTGGGCCTGCCTTTCGAGCGCATCGAGGCCGGCATGGAGCACGGCGTGGTCGGCACGCCCGAGTACCAGGCTATGAACCCGAATGCGCGCGTGCCGACCATCGACGACGACGGATTCGTGCTGTGGGAGTCGAACACGATCGTGCGCTATCTCTCGCTCAAGTACGGCTGGGCTCGCTCTGCCCTGAAGACCCGCGCCAGCGCGCCGATGCCGATCGCTGGATGGACTGGTCCACCGCCCAGATCGCGCCCACCTTTCGGGAAGTCTTCTGGGGCATGGTGCGCACCGCGCCCGAAAAGCGCGACATGGCCCTCATCGAAAAGAACCGTGTCGCGACTGCGAAGACGCTCGACCTTCTGGACAATCTGCTCGGCACCCGGCCATACGTTGCGGGCGCCCGCCTGACCATGGGCGACATCCCGATCGGCTGCTACGTACACCTCTGGATGAGCATGCCGATCGAGCGCCCAGCGCACCCGAATCTCGTCGCGTGGCACAAGCGCCTGCTCGAGCGGCCTGCGTTCAACGCGGGTGTCAACACGCCGCTGAGCTAGCCGGCATGCCTTCGGTGAGGAGGAGGCAACGCGCCTCCTTGGGCAACTTCGCGGCGTCCCTTACCGCAGCATAGAACCGCGGTAGGTCGCCGCCCCCGGCGGCGAGCATCCGCTCGAACCCAGGCACGAATTTCGAATAGGCGCTGATCGACGCGAGCAGCGCGTTGCCGGGCGAGGCGCCGATGATGCGGTCATAGCCCGCAAAACCTCCCCAGCGAGCTTTGAGCGCGGCGTAGTCCTTTTGCAGTTGCTCGAATCCCGCGCGCTTGGCCGCGCGCATCTGCTCGGGCGAAACCTTCATTTCATACACGGTCTCCAGCCGGGCTTTGGCCATCGCGATCAGTTCGATGAACTCGCGCTGCCTTTCCCGCACCGCGAGGAACGTCGCGAGATCGCCGGCGCGATTGCGTTCCTCCAGCCAGCGGCGCACGCCCGCGCGCTCGACCGCGACGGCGAAGGATTCGTTGAACGTTGTGTCGCCCTTGACGTAGACGATGTGGTGCGCGAGCTCGTGGAACACCAGCCGCGCGAGCTCGGCCTCCGGGTACCGGATGAAGGTCGAGAGCAGCGGGTCGTCGAACCAGCCGAGCGTCGAATACGCCGGGATGCCGCTCACCTGCACGTCGTAGCCCTGCGCCCGCATCTTCTCCGCGTAGGCCTTTGCGTCGGCCTCGGCGAAGTAGCCGCGGTAGCTCACGCAGCCGGTCACCGGGAAGCAGGATTCGACCGGCTTGGTCGAGAATTCCGGCGCAACGAACAGGTTCCACACCACGTACGGCCGGCCCAGATCGGCATAGCGGCGATAGCTGCCGTCGTCGGGCAACGCCAGTTGGCGCGAGGCGAACTCGCGGATTTCGTGCGCGAGGCGCAAGCGCGCCCGCAGGTCGACGGGCGTGGCCGGATCCTCGAGCACCGCTTCAATCGGCCGGGCGCTCGAGGCGAGCGACCACTGGCCCCCGACGGCCTGCGTGTAGTACGCGAGCGTTTCGCACCCGGCGAGCAGCGTGGCGAGAGCGGCCAACGCAAAGGCCCGGAAGGCCTTATGCAGGCTGGGCATCGTGATGGAATTCCCCGTGCGTAAGAAAATGCGCGGTCTGCGATTCGACACGCGCCGAAAAGATCATCTCGGTGTGCCCCACCGGCAGCACGATGCGCTCGGCCATTCCTTCGACGGCGGTCTCGTCGAGCCTGACCACGCCGTCATTGATGCCCGGCAGCCGTCCCATGAGCCGGCCGAGGCCGAACGAAGGCCGGCTGCCCGCAATTACGCCCAGCGGCGAGCGCCCGTCCCATGCGTTCGCATGGCGCTCCTGCCAGTGCGGCCGGCTCTCGCCGAGCATCCAGCGCCCCGGTGCCGCCAGCGCGAGCCGGCGACCGGCCAAGCTGCCGAGAACCGGCGTGCCCAGCAATACGACCCCCGCTGCGGCCGGCGCATCCGGCCGGCCCAGCGCCGACAGGACCACGAGGCCGCCAAAACTGTGGCCGACGAAATGCACGGGTACGCTCCCTACCGCTTCCCGAACGAACCGCACCAACCGCTCGGCATGCGCCTCGATCGGCCGGCGCCGGCTCGCGTAGTCGAAGACGTGCGTCCTGTGCCCCCGGGCTTCGAGGCGCGCCGCCAATGGATGCAAGACGATGCCGTGCATCCACAGGCCGTGGAGCAGGAAGACATCGCGGATCATGGCGGGGTCGGCTGGCGTCGGGTCGACAGGAGCCAGGCGCCCGCCGCAAAGGCCGGCAGGCCGAACAACGCATAAGCGCCCGCGTAGCTGCCGCCATAAGACAGGGCCAGCGAAAAGAGCGGCGGGCTGACCACGACCCCGAGAAACGTGAAGAACATGCAACCGCCGGTGTACTGGCTCGCCTGGCCCGGCGGAGCAATGCGCGCCAACTCGGCGAGGAAGACGCCGTTCCAGCCCACCGCCGTCGCGCCAAAGGCCGCCGCGAAGAGGAGCAGCAGCGGCATCGGCCATGAAGGGTTCGCCGCGATCGTCGCGAATGTCGAGAGCCCCATGCCGACGCCGAGCAGACCCAGCATCATGCGCCGGCCGAGCATCCGGTCGGCCACGACACCCCACAGCACGCGCCCGATCACGCTCGCCACCTGCGAGACCGCCATCACGAACCCGGCGATCACGAGCGACATCTGGAATGCCTCGACGAGGAAGATCACGAGATAGGCCACGAGCGTGATCTGCACGCCGCCGAAGATGAAGGAGACAATTGCCATCTCGCCGAGGCGCCGGTCGCGAAAGACCAGTCCGAGCGGGGCAAATGCCGACCGTGCGGAAATCGGCGCGGACGCGTTCAGGTCGGTGTCATAGCGTTTGCGCGTCGGCTGGATCGCGATGGCGCAGAGCACGCAGGTGAGCCCGATCAGCACCGCCGAAGAGCGCCAACCGAAAGCGATGATCATCGTGGGCACCAGCGCGCCTGCGATCACGCCGCCCAGCGGCACCCCCGTCTGCTTGAGCGAGAACGTAACCGCGATCATCGAGGACGGCGTGGAGCGCACGAGGATGTGCGAACTGGCCGGCGTGGTCGGCCCGTAGCCGAGACCGACGAAAAACGCGCCGAGCGCCACCACGCACAGCGAGGGCGTCGAGGCCGCGAGCGCGAGGCCGATCAGGCACGACAACAACCCGGCCTGGCTCACTCGTACCGGTCCATAGCGCGCGACCAGCCCGCCGGCCATGACCGTACCGAGCATGCTCCCCATGTACACGATCGCGATGTAGTAGCCGATCCAGGAGGCGGGCACGCCGAGGTCGCGGGGTCCGGCGACCGGCGCCATCACGGGCGCGCTGCTGACCGCAAGCGCGACCAGTGTCTGCACCGCGAGCGTGACCGAAATCGGGAGCGCGAGCGCGCGAAGCCCGGTATTCGCGTGAACCTGCTCAGCCACTGTTGCGCAGGCCCGCGGCGATGCCGTTGATCGTGATGAGGAGCGCCCGCTTCACTCGATCGTCCTTGTCTCCCGCGCGCAGCCGGCGCAGCAGTTCGACCTGCAGGTGGTTCAGCGGGTCGATATACGGGCGCCGGTTGCGGATCGAGCGCGCGAGCGTCGGGTTGCCGGCGAGCAGTTCCTTCGACTGCTCGATCGAAAGAAGGTGGCGCTTCGACAGGGACTGCTCGTCCTCGATTCGGCGCATCAGGGCCGCGGCCCGCTTCTGGTCGCGCGCGAGCCCCGCATAGCGCGAAGCGATGCCCAGATCGGTTTTCGCCAGCAGCATGTCCATGTTGGCGAGCATGACGCGAAAGAAAGGCCAGCCGGCGTGCATTTCGCGCAACAGCTTCAGGTTCGCGGTGCGGCGTCCCCTGGCAAGGAAAGCCTCGAGCGCCGTGCCGAACCCATACCAGCCCGGCAGCATGATCCGCGCGAGCGACCAGCTGAACACCCACGGAATCGCGCGCAAGTCCTCGATGCGGTCGGAGGCGCGGCGCGCCGCCGGCCGGCTGCCGATGTTGAGCTCGGCGATTTCGCCGATCGGAGTCACCTCGCGGAAGAATTCGACGAAGCCGGGCGTCTCGTACACCAGCGCGCGATAGGCCGCGAACGAGCTTGCGCTGATCTCTTCCATCGCCGCGCGCCATTCGGGCCGCTCGGAAGAAGCGCGCACGGCGCCCTTGCCCGTGCGAAGCAGCGAAGCTTCCAGCGTTGCGGCCACCAGCGTTTCGAGATTGCGCTGTCCGATCTCGGCATCCGAATACTTGCTGGAGATGACTTCGCCCTGCTCGGTGATGCGGATCTGCCCGTTCACGCTGCCCGCGGGTTGCGCGAGGATCGCGTCGTAGCTGGGCCCGCCGCCACGCCCGACCGTGCCGCCGCGGCCATGGAAGAGGCGAAGTTTCACGCCGTGCTTCTCGCAAACACGCACGAGGTCGAGCGTCGCGCGATAAAGCTCCCAGTTGGAGGTGACGTAGCCGCCGTCCTTGTTGCTGTCCGAGTACCCGAGCATCACTTCGTGCAGGTCGCCGCGCGCCGCCACCAGCGCGCGGTACGCGGGCAGACTGAGCAATCGGTCCATCATGTCGCCCGCGCGGCGAAGGTCGTCGATGGTCTCGAAGAGCGGAGCGATGTTGAGGTCGAGCTGCGAGCCGGCGCCCTGCCCGGCGGGTCTGGCCGGCCTGAGCAAGCCCGACTCGCGCAGCAGCACGGCGGCTTCGAGCACGTCGCTGACCGAGTTGGTGTTCGAAATGATGTACGTAGGCAGCGCGACCTTGCCGAACCGGCGCTGCATGGCCTGCGCGGCATCCAGGATCGCGAGTTCCTTGGCCGCAAGTTCGCCGTACTCCACGAACGGCGAGCGCAGCAGGCGCGCGTTGGCCAGTTCCGTGAGCAGGAAGGCGATCTTCGCCTCCTCGTCGAG
Organism: Betaproteobacteria bacterium; assembly: GCA_947482825.1. Lineage (GTDB taxonomy): Bacteria > Pseudomonadota > Gammaproteobacteria > Burkholderiales > SG8-39 > SZAS-79. Next base: position 5,566 of record CANKMT010000104.1, read on the forward strand.
CTGCGCGTAGCCGGGCATCGCGCCCGAGCGCCCCGCAAGCTCGGCGACCACGCTCTCGTGCACGCCGCTGTGCTGGCGCATGTCCACCGAGGCGAGGTGGAAGCCGAAAGCCTGCGCTGCATGGCGCAGGCGCATGAGCCCGCCGTACACCACGCGCGCGCTGCCATGCGCGCGCAACGACCCGATCATGGTGTCGAGGTCGGCAACGAAGTCCTCGCTCGAAGCATACGCACGCGCCGCCGACACGGGCCGACGCGCGGCATCGCCATGCCCGAGTGCTGCCGAGGTCGCGGCAAGGCGCGCATAGATGCCGATCAGCGCGCGCCGGTAGGGCTCGTCGCGGCGCTGGTCGGAAGTGTCCGCGGCGACGTCGGCCAATCGCTTCAGGCCCGGGGAAATATCGACCCGCTGGAGCGACAGGCTCAGCTCACGCCCAAGCTTGTGCGACTCCTCGAGGTAATGGGCCATCGCGATCGCCGACTGGCTTTCCACGGCATAGGCCAGCGTTTCGTGCGTGACAAAGGGATTGCCGTCGCGGTCGCCCCCGATCCAGCTTCCCATGCGCAGCATCTGCGGCGGCGGCAGGCGGCTCTTGTAACGCGCGTGCAGCTCGGCGTCGATCTCCTCGATGAGGCGCGGGATCGCGGCGAGGAAGGTGTAGCTGTAAAAGGACAGCGCATTGTCGATTTCGTCCCGCACTGTGAGGCGCGCAGATCGCAATATCCGCGTCTGCCACAGGATCAGGATCACCCGGCGCAGCGCGTCCGCATCTTCCCCGGCCTCTTCCGGAGTCCGGCGCATGCGGTCGCGCGCGTCGATCAGACGCGCGATCTCGATGTGAGCATCGAGGATGCTCTTTCTCTGCACTTCGGTGGGATGGGCGGTCAGCACCGGCATCACCAGGCCGTTGGCGAGGAAGCCGGACATCTCCTCGGCGGTCACTCCCGCGGACGCCGCCCTTTGCGCGGCCAGCGCAATCGATCCGTTCTGCGGCCTGGACCCGGCCAGCCGGTGCGCGCGTCGGCGCCGGATGTGGTGCCGGTCTTCCGCAATGTTCGCGAGTTGGGAAAACTGTGTGAAGGCGCGCACCACCGTCATCACGGCATCCGGGTCGAGCGAACGCAGCGTCGCAGCTAGCGAGGCGCCGGCCCGCGGATCGCCGCCGCGATGGAACTCGACGGCGGTGCGCCGGATGCGCTCCACGAGATCGAACGCGGCCTCGCTTTCCTGCTCGCGCAGCGTGTCGCCGAGGATCCGGCCGAGCAACCGGATGTCCTCCGAGAGCGGTTTGTCCTTGCCGCTTCGCGGCTTGGCGGCGGCGCGCTTCACAAAGGCTTGCGCCGGCTCCACTCCGGGGCCGGCAGGATGGGCTCAGCGCTGCGAAAGGCCTCGGGCCAGATCACTTCACGGCGCCCCTTGAGGATCTGCACGAGGAAGGCGGTGGCCGCAAGCTGGCTGCCGTCCGGCGCGACCTTGTAACCGCCCAGCACCGTGGGCGCTTCGATCGACGCAAACGACGCGCGCAGCTTTTCCTGATCGAAGGACCCGGCCTTCGCCACCGCCGCCTCGATGACTTTGCCGGCCGCCCAGCCGCAGGCGGCGTGGAAGTCCGGCGCCGCGTTGTACTTGTCGCGATAGGCTTTGACGAACGCCGCATTGCCCGGCGTGGCCGCGAGAGGCTCGTACGCGGAGTAGCCGACGGAGTATTCGGCGTCCTGGCCCACGAGGCGGATGAAATCGGGATTCACGACGCCGCCGGCGATGAAGAGCCGGGGCGCGAAGCCGGCGGCCTTGAATCCGCGCACGAGATCGGCCGCATCGTGCGGATTCGCCGGGCTCACAATGATATCGGGCTGGCTCGCGGCGATCTTCCTGGCGAATGGCGTGAGCGCGTGCATTGGGTCGCGCAGGAAAGGCATGACCGGGCGGATCTCTAGAGCTCCCTTGATGCTCGCCTGGCGCAGTTGCTCCAGCAGCGGCGCGGCGGCGGCCTCGTCGCGCGCGGTGACGACAAGCGACTTGAGCCCCAGCTTGCCCGCCAGCGGCAGCACGCCCCCGAGCGTCTTGTCCGAAGGCGATGGCACCTGGAATACGTAGCGATACAAACGCCGGTGAATTTCGGGCGAAGGCCCGGTGGCGTTGACCATCACGCGCCGGCCGCGCTCGGCCACCGCGGCGGACATCGAAGTCGCGGCCGAACCGAAAGCGCCGATCAGAAGCTCGGCGCCCTCTTCCTTGATCAGCTTTTCGTAGAGTGCGGTCGAGCGTAGCGAGTCGCTTGCGTCGTCGAGAAGTTTCAGGTCCACCTGCCGGCCGAGCAGTCCACCCGCAGCGTTGACCTGCGCCTGCCAGAGCAGCAACGCCTTGCGCGTTCCCGCCGCGAGGTCGGAGAGGTACCCCGTCTCCGAAATGGCCGCGCCGACGACCACCGGCTTGCCCTGCGCCGCGACCCCAAGCGACAGCGCCAGTCCGGTGATGAGCCCGGCAATGCGCAGGATCATTCGAACCCCTTGAACTGCGCGAAATTGCCCACCGGCTCGCGCACGGTGACCAAAGCGTTCTCGACCGCCTCCGGGTCGGCGTACCCGAGCGACATGCCGCACACGATCTGCTCGGACTCGGGAATCGCGAGCACTTCGCGAACCACCCTGTGGGCGGCGGCAATTGCCGCCTGCGGGCAGGTGTCGAGCCCTTTGCCGCGCGCCGCGAGCATGACGTTTTCGAGAAACATGCCGTAGTCAAGCCAGCTGCCCTGCTCCATGTCCGCGTCGATCGTGAAGATCAACGCCACCGGGGCGCCGAAAAACATGAAGTTGCGCGCATGCTGCCTGGCCATCCCCGCCTTGTCGTCGCGCGTGAGGCCGAGCAGCCCGTAGAGGTCCCAGCCCACCTTGCGGCGGCGCGCGAGGTACGGTTCGCGCCACTTCACCGGGTAGTAGTTGTACGCGTACTTGAACGCGTCTTCACCCTTTGCGAGGTACTCGTCGACCAGCGCCTTCGCAAGGCGATCGCGCTCAGCACCCGCGAGCACGCGCACCTTCCACGGCTGGATGTTGGTGCCCGAGGGCGCCCGGCTGGCCAGCCCGAGGATCTCGGCCACCGTGCCGCGCGGCACCGGGTCGGGCCGGAAAGCGCGCACGCTGCGGCGGGACATCAACGCTTCTTCGACGCTGATCGCGCGCGCGCCGGCGGCGAAAGGGAGTGCTCCGAGTGCGGGGTCAGTCAAGGGGTGCTCCAGATGGCGTTGCGGGATTGCCTGCGATAATACCGGCATGGCCTCTGTCCCGCAGCCCGAGTTCACCGTCCGTTTTACCGCGCGCCTCGCCGAGATCGCCGGCGCATCGAATGTCCTCACGGCAAAGGACGATGTCGCCCCCTACTACATCGACTGGCGGCGCGTCTATCCGGGCGCAGGCATCGCCGTGGTGCGTCCCGGCAACACCGAAGAAGTTTCGCGCGTCGTCGCGCTGTGCGCGGCCGAAGGCATTGCGATCGTGCCTCAGGCGGGCAACACGGGCCTGGTTGGCGGCTCGGTCCCGACCGGCAAGCGCCGCGAGATCGTGCTGTCGGTGGGGCGCATGAATCGCATCCGCGCGCTCGACGCCCTCAATGACGCGATGATCGTGGAAGCCGGTTGCATCCTGCAGAACATCCAGCAGGCAGCCGATGAAGCCGGGCGGCTCTTCCCGCTCTCGCTCGCGGCCGAAGGCAGCTGCCAGATCGGCGGCAACCTCTCGACCAACGCCGGCGGGGTCGGCGTGCTTCGCTACGGGAATGCGCGGGACCTCGTGCTCGGGCTCGAAGTCGTGCTTCCCGACGGACGCGTCTGGAACGGGCTCAAAGCATTGCGCAAGGACAATACCGGGTACGACCTCAAGCACCTCTTCATGGGCGCGGAAGGCACGCTCGGCATCATCACCGCCGCGGTGCTGAAGCTTTTCCCGAAACCCTCGGCAAGCGCCACCGCGTGGATTGCCTTGGAGAGCCCGCAGAAAGCGGTCGAACTGCTCGCGGCGATGCGTTCGCTAATGGGCGACCGGCTCACCGCATTCGAGCTGATCCCGCGCGTGTGCCTCGATGCCGTCATCAAGTGCAAGCCGTCGATCCCCGATCCACTGCGCGAAAGGCATCCGTGGTACGTGCTCGCGGAACTAACCGACGGCGGCAAGCAGTCGGAACTCGCGGAACGCGTCGAAGCCGCCTTTGTCGAATGCACCGAGCGCGGCATCCTGCTAGACGTCGCGCTGGCGCAGAGCGAGGGACAGGCCAAGGCGCTCTGGTCGATCCGCGAGACGATTCCCGAAGCGCAGTTCACCAATGTGAAGCACGACGTTTCGGTGCCGGTGTCGAGCATCCCGCGCATGATCGACGAAGGGATGGCGGAACTTTCGAAGGCCTTCCCCGGCTGCGTGGGCCTGACCTTCGGCCACATCGGCGACGGCAACCTGCACTACAACATCGCGATGCCCGACGAGGCCGGCACGCTGGCGCTGATCAAAAGGAGCAAGGAGGTCAACGAAATCGTCTACGACGTGGTTGGGCGCCTGGGCGGCTCAATCTCGGCCGAGCACGGCGTCGGCCAGCAAAAGCGCGAGGCGATCAAGCTGAGGAAATCCCCGGTAGAGATGGAGCTGATGCAGCGCATGAAGGACGCGCTCGACCCGCAGGGGATCATGAATCCGGGGAAGGTGTTGTAGGGGCATAGCTTTGCACTGCAAAGGAGGCGTGTTGCATGCAATCTCAGATTACATTTCGCCTGCCGGTCGTCCTGGCTGACAAGCTCGAGCGCAAGGCAAGGAGCATGAAGCGCAAGCGCTCGGACGTGGTGCGCCAGGCGCTGGAGCAATTCCTCGATGCCCGCGAGAATGTTCGTCCCATCGAGCGGGTGCGCGACCTCCTAGGCAGTGTCGATACCGGCATCTCCGATCTGGGCTGGAATCACCGCGAACACATGTTCCGGGGTCTGCGCCGTGGCCGATCCGTGAAGCGGAATCCGGGCTAGGTACTGTAAGGCTATTGCTGCCATTTTCAGCCTAAGGCCCGCGCCCCTATTGGGTTTTCTGGCGATATGCTGCCATTGAATGTCTTGGGGCAGGTCGCGCAGGCGATAAACAGTTACTGCCCGGTCGGTGGGATGGACCAGCCATACTTCGCGCAAGCCGGCACGTTCGTAAGCCGCAAGCTTGATCGTTTGATCGTGCACCGCCGTGGCCTGAGACAGGACTTCCACCACCCAATCGGGCGCGCCGCGCATGTCGGGCTCATCCAGTTTCGATTCGTCGCACACGACAGCTACGTCGGCCAAATGTCGGAAGACAGACGGGGTTGATTGTCCTATCTTTTAACCCATACGCTTGGGTTATACTGAGCCATGCCAACCGTTTTCTCAGAGCGCGGAGTGCGGTTTGTGGTCTACCCAAACGATCACGCCCCACCCCATTTTCATGCGCTCGGCGTTTGAAATCTGGAGGCAGATTCATGGCTACTGAGAAGTGGATCGAATTGGAGATCGCGGCGAATCTGGCCAAAGCTGCGAAACGCGGCGCGCGTCGGATTGCCCGGGAGCCACGTGCGCTGGAGGCGCGCTATGACCATAAGACCGGACGCATCGTGGTCGATTTGAGCAACGGGGCGCAGTTCGCGTTTCCACCGCAACTGGCGCAGGGTTTGGCGGGTGCAACAAAATCCGCCCTCATCGAAATCGTGGTGTCGCCGGCCGGTACCGGCCTGCACTGGCCGAAACTCGATGCCGATTTGACGGTTACCGGCCTTCTTGCGGGGATGTTTGGCTCCAAAATGTGGATGCGTGAAATCGCGTCGCGGGGCGGAAAATCAGTCTCTGAGCAGAAAGCGGCGGCAGCGCGCGTGAACGGCGCAAAAGGTGGCCGGCCACGGCGCAAAGAGACGGCCTGAACCGTCCCAAATATCGCGCAGCTCTGGCGCCGTGCGCGGTCGGTGGGATGGACCAGCCATACTTCGCGCACGCCGGCGCGCTCAGTACCCGCGCGATATGGCCAGACGGTCCATGTGAAACGCGGCGTCGCCGAACAGTTCCTGCAACACCCGCGCGCGCTTCATGAAAAAACCAATCTCGAATTCGTCGGTCATGCCCATGCCGCCGTGCATCTGGACGCCCTCCTGCACGGCCAGCGTGGCGGTGTTGCCGCA
>CANKMT010000105.1 GCA_947482825.1 Betaproteobacteria bacterium
GGCCTGGAGAATCGACTGCGCGAGCTGGCGCAGGGGCCTTCGCGCCAATGCAGCCCCAACTTCCATCAGAACCGCGTGGGTGGTGACCAGCTTGTATTTGTGCTGCTTGCTGCGTTTGGCCCATTTGCGGGCGGCGCTATTCCAGGCATCGCGCGGCAAGGCCAGGGCCAAAAAATATCCGGTATCGACAAACAGTCGCGCTCCGGGTTTGACCGTATCAACCATCGGTAGGCGGCGCGCTTAGCGGTGCCGCGGATACAGGGTCTTCTCGAAGTTGAGCGAGTAATCGGAGGGCAAATCAGCATCGGCTTGAAGCGAGCCATCGCACGACCATTGCCGGTCAAGCTTGCCCGCCAATGTTTGCAATTGATCGAATAAGCTGTATGCCAGTGATCGCCTCTTGTTCGCGCGCGCCTGAGGAGCCACCGCTACCACATCGACCAAGGTGCCAGGCTGGAAGCTCGCGTGACGCAACGAAATGCGACGCTGCGCATCAACCCGAGCTTGGCGATGAATGGTCAGGCTCATGATGGAGCTCCTGCGATTCGAAAGCGTGAGTTTACGACAATCCGCATTGCGACATCGCGAATGGCGGAGGATCGCGCTCGAGTTCCACTCCGCCAACTCCCTTGGTCTCCGGTTGGATTCATCTTCAGGCATTACGAGTGTCCCAACCTGAACCAGCTCGCGCGACGCACGGATCAATCCAGCTTCGCGCCGCTCTCCTTCACGACCTTCGCCCACTTGGCCAGGTCGGCATGCAGGTACTTGGTGAATTCCTCCGGCGAGCTGCCGACCGGTTCCGAGCCATCTGCGAGGATGCGTTCGCGGATGTCCGGGAGAGTGATGATCTTGACGAGTTCCGAATGCAAGCGAGAAACGATCGGCCCCGGCAACTTTGCCGGCGCAATCACGCCATACCATCCAACCACCTCGAATCCCGGAAGCGCCTCGGCGACGGCGGGCAAGTCCGGCAATGCCGCGATGCGCTTGGGCGTGGTGACCGCGAGTCCCTTCAGCTTGCCGGAGCGAACCAGCGGCATGGAGGCCTGCAGCCCGGAGAAGTTGTAGTGGTACTGGCCGCCGACGAGGTCGGCGAGCGACGGTCCGGACCCCTTGTACGGGATGTGCGCGGCTTTGATTCCCGCCATCTGGTTGTAGAGCTCGCCCGCGAGGTGCCCGCCGCTGCCGATGCCGGCGGAGCCGAAATTGATCGCGCCCTTGTGGGCGCGCGTCCATGCGATGAACTGCGCGAGGTTCTCCACCGGCGTCGAGGGATGGACCACAAGCTGCAGCCCGGCCGAGGTGAGCTGGGAAATCGCCGTGTAGCTCGTTACCGGGTGGTACGGAAGCTTTGCGCCCAGCGCGGCATTCACGGTGTGCTGGTGATAGGCCAGCATCAGCGTATAGCCGTCGGGCGGGGCGTTCGCGGTCATTTCGCCCGCGATGACGCCCGAGGCGCTGGCGCGGTTGTCGACGACCACCTGTTGCTTGAGGGCTTCGCTCAACTTTGCGCCGAACGTGCGCGCAAGGATGTCGGTGGTGCCGCCGGGCGCCGCAGGGACCAGCAGGCGGATCGGGCGCGACGGGTAGTCCTGCTGCGCCGGGGCGGAAAACGGGGCCCACATCAGGCACGTGCCAAGCAGGACCACCAGTGACAGGAAAGGCTGCCGTCTCCGTCTTGCGACGCCGGTGCCCGTTAAGCGATTTGTTGTTTTCATTGTGTGCTCCTCCTTGCGTAACTTGCGAGAAACGCGTTGATGTCCCCGACCCTGAGCTGCGGTTCGTCTTTTCCCGGCCTTGAGCCGACCACGCGGTTCATCCATTCCATGTTCTTCTGCATGCGCGCGACCACGGCCGTCCATTCGCGCGCGGTGTGACGCCCGGGATCGGGCAGCACATGGCATTGCTGGCAGGCAAGCCGGAAGGCCTCGGCCCGGGGCGTGTTCACCTCGGGAATCTTCTTCGGGTCGAGCGGGGTCTGCGCGTTCGTCTCCAGGTAGGCGACCAGCACCATCGAATCCTCCGCGTTCGGCGCCGAGACGCCCGCCATCATTTCGGCCATCAGCTTTCCCCTGTTGCCGCGGCCTTCCATGCGCGCAACCATGCGATCGTAGACCGGCCGCCATTTTTGCGCATGGTGCATCGCCGGGTTCGGCAGGTTGTGGCATTGCACGCAATAACGCAACGCCAGTTGCGCGCCGCGCGATTCCGGCCGGGGCAGCATCGAAGGCTCGAAGCCCGGCGGCAGGATGCGCTCGAGCATCGGGCCGTGTGGGCTGGAGGCCCAACGGCGCTTCGCGGCGTCGGTGTCGATGTCGGCCGCGCTTCCCGCGGCGATCGCCACTGAAGGAACAAGGAAGAGCAGCGCGAGCGCCTTGGGCATGCCTAAAGGGTATGCGAACGTTCGCCGCGTGCAAAGCCCAGCAGTGCTTCGGGGCCGATAGCGCGCCCCACGCACAACACCTTGAACAGCTCGCCCATTTCGGCGGGCGACAACAGCTTCTGCGCAGTCGCCGCCAGCGGCGCATAACGCCTCACGTCCTGCGCATCGGTGCCCTCGAGCACTTCGGTAATGCCGCAATTGACGAGAAAATTCGATTGCGTTGCGTAGCCGAGCAGGTCCAGTCCGGTGGTTGCAGCGATTGCGGCAAGCGCGCTGAAATCGACGTGCGCGGTGAGGTCCTGCAGGCCGGGATGGAGGAACGGGTCGGCATGCGCGTGATGCCGGTAGTGCGCCATCAGCGTGCCGGTGTTGCGCTGCGGGTGATAGAACTCCCGCGCAGGAAAGCCGTAGTCGATCACGAGGAGGGCACCTTTTTGCAGGGTGTCGGCCACCGAACGCATCCATCCGCGCGCGGCGAGCGCGATTTCGCTCGCGTAGGGCGGGGCGATGTCGAGCTCGCGGGCTGCGGCGAGGACATCGTCCGCGGCCGGGCGCTCGGCCCATGCGAGCCGGCCGTTCTCAATCGCCACACCCCGCTCGAAGACGCCTTCTTCGCGCCACGCCAACGCATGGACCGGCATCGCATCGACCACTTCGTTGGCGATCATCACGCCCTCGAAATCTCCGGGCAGGCGCTCGAGCCACTCCACCTTCGCGACGCTTTCAGGCGCGAGCTTCGCGATCGTTGCGCGCTGGCGTTCGGCCAATCCGGCGCCGGGTTCGAGGATCGAGTACTTCTCCACGGCGCATCCAAGCCGGGCAAGCTCCGCGAGCAGGTCGCCGGCCAACTCGCCGCCGCCGGCGCCGAATTCGAGGATGCGCGGCGCGCTGCGACCGATCAGTTCCGCAACCTGCCGGGCGAGGGTTTGGGCAAACAAGGGTCCGAGCGAAGGCGCGGTGATGAAGTCGCCCGACGGGCCGAACTTCGCCGCGCCGCCGGTGTAGTAGCCCAGGCCCGGCGAATACAGCGCCAATTGCATGTAGTCGGAAAACGCGATCCAGCCGCCGCGCGCCGCGATTTCGGTTTCGATGCGCGCGAGCAAACGCCTGCTCGCGTCCAGTGCATCGGGTTCGGGTACAGGTAGCTCGGGGCGCAACATGGGGCCGGGATCGTCCCCCATTTGGGTAGAATCCGCAATTCTCCCCGAATGTCGTCTCCCCGAATGTCAAAGCGCCCGCGATGCACGACCTGAAGGACAAGGTGGTCCTGGTGACCGGCGCGGCCCGCCGCGTCGGGGCGGCCATCGTGCGCCGCGTGCATGGCGAGGGCGCGAAAGTGGTGCTGCACTATCGCGGCGCCGAAAAGGAAGCCGCTGCGCTCGAAGCAGAACTGAATGCAATCCGCAAGGACAGCGTGCGCCGCGTCAAGGCTGACTTGCTGGCGCACGCCGCGCCGGAGCTGCTGGTGCGCTCGGCGATCGAAAAGTTCGGACGGCTCGACGTGCTGGTGAACAACGCTTCGAGTTTCTTCCCGACCGCGCTGGGCGAGATCGAGGAGAAGGGCTGGGAAGACCTCATCGGCGCCAACGTGAAGGCGCCGCTGCTGCTCTCGCAAGCCGCGGCGCCTGAGCTTGCCAAGACCAACGGGTCGATCATCAACATCGTCGACATCCACGCCGACCGTCCGCTCAAGGGCTACGTGGTCTACACGATAGCCAAAGCAGGGCTTGCTGCGCTGACGCGCTCGCTGGCGATGGAGCTCGCGCCCGCGGTGCGCGTGAACGGCGTTTCGCCCGGCGCGATCGCGTGGCCCGAGGACGGGCAATTCCCCGATGACGTACGCAAGCACATCATCGAGGACACGCTGCTGAAGCGTCTCGGCGAATTCGACGACATTGCGCGTGCAGTGTGCTTTCTTGCCGTGGACGCGCCGTACGTGACCGGCCAGATCATCGCCGTCGATGGCGGCCGCAGCATCAATATCTGAGAGCCCGATGACTTCGCAACCGATCCGGATCGTACCGCCCGCAGGCAAGGATCCGCGACGCGAGACATTCGAAGCCAACAAGCTCGCCAAGCGCTTGCGCCGGCTGGTGGGCGACGCGATCGTCGATTTCAACATGATCGGCGAGGGCGACCGCGTGATGGTGTGCCTCTCGGGCGGCAAGGACAGCTACGGCCTGCTCGAAGTGCTGCTCGCGCTGCGTGAAAAGGCGCCGGTGCGGTTCGAGCTGATCGCGGTCAACCTTGACCAGAAGCAGCCGGGTTTCCCGGAGACCGTGCTGCCCGACTATCTCAAGGCGCGCGGCGTGCCATTCCACATCGTCGAGCAGGATACGTATTCCATCGTGAAGCGCGTGATTCCCGAAGGCAAGACGATGTGTTCCCTGTGTTCGCGCCTGCGACGGGGCGTGCTTTACCGCGTGGCGGGTGAACTGGGCGCAACCAGGATCGCGCTCGGGCACCATCGCGATGACATCCTCGCCACGTTCTTTCTGAACCTCTTCCATGCCGGCAAGTTGAAGGCGATGCCGCCCAAGCTGGTTTCGGACGACGGCAGGCACGTAGTGATCCGTCCGCTCGCCTATGTGCCCGAGTCCGACCTCGTCGCTTATGCCGAGCTGAAGCAGTTCCCGATCATTCCCTGCACGCTGTGCGGCTCGCAGGACAACCTGCAGCGCCAAGTCGTCGGCGCGATGCTGAAGGACTGGCAGAAGCGGTTTCCCGGGCGGATCGAATCCATCCTGCGCGCGATGACGGACGTGCGCGCTTCGCACCTCATGGACCGCAAGATTTTCGATTTTGCCGGCTTAATGGCAACGGGCCACGCGGACGACGAGGGCGACAAGGCCTTCGATCCGGAAGCTTTCCGCGAACCGAAGTTCGCGGACCTCAGTCAAGAATAGGGAGGGGGTAACGGGGGAACCGCAGGTGCCCCTGTTCCCTTCTACTCAATCTTCGCGCCCGAGATCCGGATCGGCTCGGCGTAGCGCTTCTGCTCGGACTCCATGAACCGGCGCAGGTCTTCACCGGGTGCATTAAGCACCGTCATCGCCTGCTGGTTAAGACGCTCGAGGATCGCGGGATCCTTGACCGCGGTGCTGAAAGCCGCGTGCAGTTTCCTCACTGCCGCGTCCGGAGTGCCGGCCGGGGCCACGATCGCGTACCACGAATACACCGCGTAGCCCGGGAAGCCCTGCTCGGCGAACGTCGGCACCTCGGGCAGCTGTACCGCGCGTTTGTCGTCGGCCACGCCGAGCGCCTTGACCTTGCCGGCCTTGAGCTGCGGGATCGCGTCGGGGATGTTCGACATCAGCACTTTCACCTGACCGCCGAGGATGTCCTGCATCGCGGGCGCCATGCCCTTGTAGGAAACATGCTGCATGTCGATGCCGGCGAGGCTCTTGAACAGCTCGACCGCAAGGTGGGAGGAGGTGCCGTTGCCGAACGAGGCGAAGTTGAGCTTGCCCGGGTTGGCTTTGGCGAGCGCCACCAGCTGGTTGACCGTGCTCGCCTCGAAGCTGGGGTGCGCGATCAGCACCTGGTTCACGCGCGCCACCAGCGACACCGGCACGAAGTCCCTGATCGGGTCCCACGGTGGGGTCTTCATCAGCATCGGCACCAGCACGAAGCTGTTGGCCATGAAGAGCAGCGTGTAGCCGTCGGGCGCCGCCTTCTGCACCGCCGTTGTGCCGATCGCGGTGGCGCCGCCCCCTCGCGGGTCGATCACCACCGGCTGGCCTAGCGTTTCCTGCAGCTTGGGCGCGAGGATGCGTCCCAGCGTATCGAGCGTGCCCCCGGCCGGGAAAGGCACGACGATTCGGATCGGCTTGGAAGGGAAGTCCGCCTGGGCGTGGGCGGCGAGTGGCATTGCGCAGAGTGCAAGCGCGGCGGATGCTGCAATGAGCGTGCGGTGGATCGGTTTCACGAAATCTCCTTGGAGGTCCCCGGCATCGAGCAAGTCCCGTGCCGGATGTTGGTCATGTGCCCGCGAACAGAGCGCTTGCGCGGCTCCACACGCGTTCGGCCGCGGCCTGGCATTCGCGCCGGGCTTCGGCGCCGTCGATCTGCGTGGCGCGCCGGTCCGCGACCACTGCGCGGCCGTCGACCCAGACATCGGTGACGTCGCTGCCGTTGGCGTTGTAGACGATGTTCGACACGAGTTGCGCGGGCCGGATCGGGTTCACCCAGGGCGTTTCGAGGTCGAGCAATACGAGGTCGGCTTTCTTGCCTGCTTCGAGCGACCCGATGTCGCGCTCCATGCCCAAGGCCCTGGCGCCGCCGAGCGTCGCCATCTCGAGCGCCTTTGGTCCGTCGATCACCGCCACCGAACCGGCCTGCTGGCGCGCCAGCAGGATCGCCGAACGCATGATCTTGAACATGTCGTTCGAGAGCCAGTCGGAACCGAGCGCGACCGAGGCCTTGTTCGCGTAGAGCGTCTTCATCGGCGGGAAATAGCCGCGCTTTCCGACGAGGTATGCGGTGTGGCTCATGTGCGCGCCGCTGGCGGCGAACATTTCCGCGTCTTCCTCCGACATGAAGACGCAATGCGCCGCGACCAAAGACGAATTGAGATAGCCGAGGTCGGCGAGATATTTCACCGGGCTGCGTCCTTGCGCCTTGATGACATATTCCCTTTCGCCCGGCACCTGGGCGAGATGCGTATGCAGGCCGAAGCCGCGCTTGTCGGCCAGTTCCTTCACGCGCACCAGCGTCGACTCGGCGCAGGTGTCCGGCGCATTCGGGCCGAACCGGCAGGTGATCCGCCCGTCGGCCTTGCCGTGCCAGTCGTCGATGAAGCGCATCGCCTCTTCGATGCAGTGCTCGGCGTCGGCCGGCACGAAAGTGCGCTCGACCACGCCGGGCCGCACGTCGACCACCGCGCTGTCGCGGATGTTCTCGGCCATGACCGCGCGCAGGCCGACGTCGCGCACGACCTTGGCGACCTCCTGCTCGAACTTGCCCATCTCGTTGACCGTCGTGGTGCCGGTGCGCACGCATTCGAGCGCGTGCATCGAGGCCAGCCAATAGACATCGGGGGCTTCGGCGTACACGTAGTGCAGCGGCATTGCGATCTTGAAGAGGCCGCCGGAGACGCCGGCCGAGTTTCCCGACACATCTTCGGTGAGGCCCTTGTTGAGGCCGCCGATCAGGTGGATGTGCGTATTGATGAAGCCGGGCAGCACCGCCTTGCCGCGGGCGTCCACCGTGCGATCGGCCTTGAAGCGCGCCGAGATTTCGGCCGAGGGGCCGACCCCGACGATACGATCGCCCTCGAAAGCCACGGCGCCGTCCTCGATCGGCGGTTGCGCGACCGGGACGACCCAGCCGTGCTCGATGACGGTCACCATCAGGCGAGCGCCTCCTCGCGGGCCATGACGTCGCGCAGCAGGCGGTTGGTCGGCTTGATCGCGATCCCTTTGCGCACCACGAGGCGCGGCAGGAGGCGGGATTGACCCACGGCCGAGCCGCCGAGGCGGTCGCGGAAAGTCCACGGCTCGCGGATGTCCTCGAGCACGGTGACGTCGGCCCGGCTGCCCACCTTCAGTGATCCGATCTCGTCCGCCATGCGCAGCACTTCGGCCGGGTGCTGCGTGGTGGCGCGGACCACGAAGTTGAGGTCCATGCCGAGCGCCATCAGCTTGGACATCGCGCCGCACAGGCTGAAGTCGAGTTTGGAGTCGTCGTTGTGCGAGGTGAAGTCACCCTGCACGTCGGTGCTGATCGTGTAGGGAAAAAGCCCGGCATCGACCATGCGGCGCGCGGTGTCGAAGCTGAAATTCACGCCGTGGCCGAGGTCCAGGTGCACGCCCGAGGCAAGTGCATCGAGCAGTTCGGGTGAGGGCTTGGCGCGATTGCCGAGAATGCCGTCGTCACGGTTGGAATAGCAGTGGGCAAGCAAATCGCCCGGCTTGGCGAAGTGCAGCACTTCGGGCAGCACGGTTTCCGGCCGCGGGCGATTTAGCTCGTCGGCTTTCCAAAGTTCGCCGGTGTGCACGTAGAGCGGCAGGTGCGTGCGGTCGGCGATTTCGCGCGCCCGCTGCAGCATCACGCTGCCGTAGTTCGACCAGCTGCTCGCCTCGCCGTGGCCCTTGATGCCGCGGATGATCTTCGGGTACTTCTCGATGAAGCGCTGCATCACGTCGAGGTCGATCAGCTGCGGGTTCTGCGCGACCGGCCCGCCCTTGGAGCCGCGCAGCGTGCCGGTGAGGTTGACCGAGAGGAAGCACAGCACCTCGGTGATCGCCGGGTCGACCATGAAGGTCTTGAATCCGTCGAACGTCCACGCCCCGCAACTGCCCTGGTCGACGACGGTGGTGGCGCCGGCATGCACGCCGGCTTCGTCCGGGTTGAGGCCGAAATCGGTGACGTGCTGGTAGACATGCACATGCAGGTCGATGAGGCCGGGCGTGACGATGAGGCCGCCGACATCGCGCACTTCAGTAGCCAAGGCCGGGTCGATGCCGGCCGCGAGCTTTTCGATTCGATCGCCACGAATCGCGACATCGAGCAAGCCATCGATCGATTGCGACGGATCGACCACCCGGCCGCCCTTGAGCAGCAGGTCGTATTTCTGGGGAGCGTTCATTGGTTTGCCTTCAGGACATGGTCCGCGACCTGGTTCCCGGTGGCGAACCACACGCCGGGATAAGCACGGACGAACTTGATGAATTCGCGCAGCAGAACGAGGCGCGAGGGCCGGCCGATTGCCTGCGGATGCATGATCAGGTCGAAGAGCGCGCCGCGCTGGTAGTACTCGTGGAACTCTTCCTTCCAGATATTGAGGATGTGCTCGTTGGTCTGAATCGCGCGCTGGCCGCGCAGGCTGTAGACGGTGAACGGCACGTCGTCCAGCGACCAGTGCCACGGCACCTCGACCACGCCGGTGCTCTTGCCGCCGCGCTTGTGCACGTAGGGATGGAGGTCGTCCATGAAGGAGCTGTCGTAGGAAAACGCGTATTTCTGCAATAGCGGGATCAACCGGTCGGTGGTTTCCCCGGCGGGGCAGCGGTAGCCCGTCGGTTTCAGGTTGAAGAGCTTCTGCAGCACTTCGAGACCGAGCTCGATCTCGCGCTCTTCCTCGGCCGGCTTGTCGGGTTCGGGCCAGAAATGCAGGTAGCCATGGTGGCCGACCTCGTGGCCGGCTTCGAGGATCTGGGCGACGCGCGCGGTGTGGTTCTCTGCGGTCCAGCCCGGCACGAAGAAGGTCGCCGGCAGGTTGAATTCATTGAGCACCTTCAGGATCTCGGGGATCGCGATCTTGGCGGCGTAGGTGCCGTGCGAGATCAGCGCCGGACGGCGCGCGTTGGTCGTGTCGCGGGACAGCCACATGGTTTCGGCGTCGAAATCGAAGGTCAGCATCACGGCGCACTTTTTCCCATCCGGCCATTGCACCGGGACGGACTCGCGTGAAATATCGGGGGACAACGGCAGGCGGTCGACGGGTTCCATGGTGCGGAGCATGTTACGGGCGGGAGCGCGCCGTAACAACTCGATACGCAAAACGCATGGCGGGCGCGGTAAAGTGGGTGCATGGGCTCAGCGACAAAAACGGGTCGGAAGGTTCTCGCCGCAATCCTTTGCTTGTTCGCGCTCGCGGCCGGCTGCGCAAGCCTGCGCGGCGACTGGCGCACCGCAAGCCGCGAGTCCGTCGGCAGCGCGCCGGATCCGGCCGTCATGCGCGAGGCCGTTGTGCAGGTCTATGCCGCGCGCACGGTCGGCTGGCGTGGCCTCTTCGGCGTGCATACCTGGGTGGCGGTGAAGCCCGCTGGCGCATCTGCATATACCGTGTACGAAGTGATCGGCTGGCGGGCGCGCTGGAACGACTCGGTGGTCGCGATCCGCGAGCGCACGCCCGACGCCCGCTGGTTCGGCGCGGAGCCCGAACTGCTGGCCGACAAGCGCGGCGAGGCGGCGCAGGCGCTGATCGCGCGCATCGACGCCGCTGCCAGGGCTTACCCGTGGAAAGGCGAATACACGATCTGGCCGGGGCCGAACTCGAACACCTTCACGGCGTGGATCACGCGTGCGGTGCCGGAACTGCAGATCGACCTGCCGCCGACCGCGATCGGCAAGGATTACAACCGCACCGTGTTCGATTCCGCGCCGAGTGGCGGCGGCGCGCAGGCGAGCATTGCGGGACTGCTTGCGCTGACGGCGAGCGGCGTGGAGGGGATCGAACTCAACCTGCTGGGGCTTACGTTTGGCCTCAACCCGTTCGACCCGGCGCTCAAGTTGCCGTTGGTCGGGCGCATCGGGCCGGAGCGGATTCTTCGAAATTAGGGTTCTAAGGTCCGCGCGGTTATTAGCTCTCCGGGCAATTTGTGTATTTATATTGGTACACTTATGCTCTCCTCGATGAGGAATGGGAATGCCGCCATGGAGGTGAAAATGAAGAGAGCCAAACTGACACGGGACGAGCGTACCTGGTTGCGCGAATACCAAAAGGCTCTCGATGCTCAGTATCCCGGCGCGGTTCAGCGGCTGCTGATCTACGGTTCGAAGGCGCGTGGCGACGCCGGACCGGAAAGCGATCTCGATATCTTGCTGATCGTGAACGACAAGGCAGCCAAGCAGAAGCGTCAGCTGCGCTGGGTCGGCTACATGCTCGCCGCTGCTTCGAACGCCGTCCCGTCTATTCTTGCGTACACGGAAAAAGAGTGGGCGACCCGCGAGCGCAGCGGGTCTGCGTTCCGGCGCGCAGTCGAGCACGACGCCGTACAAGTGCAATGAACCATGACTTGGTCCTCGCTGTGAGGTCAGGATAGTTGACGCCGGGCATCGCTCCAGTCGGTTCGTGTCTCGGATGCGCTGCTATCTGCTGGCGAACGGAGTTTTGCAGAAGGAACTACGGGCGGGGTGGGCGCCGTTGCTGAGGCGTTCATCGCTTACGAAACCGTATATGTCACATGACCACAAAGCACTCCCGAACTTCCATCGGACTCGTTTCCTGGAATCGGCCCGCACCAGCCGTCCGGCATTCTCCGCGTAGCGGCTTCGTCCAACTGGTCTTCGAGAGCGTCCATGGAATTGAACGCCTTGTTGTGGAAGAACTTCTCCCGGAGTTCGTCCCACAAGTGCTCCACCGGATTAAGCTCGGGAGCGCATGGCGGCAGGCGGAGCAGTCTCATA
>CANKMT010000106.1 GCA_947482825.1 Betaproteobacteria bacterium
GAAAACACCGAAGCCCGCTTCGGCAAGCCGGTATCCCCAGTGCCGGAACGCCGTCTTGTCGCCTGCCTGCCAGCCGCCGCCGTGCAGCGCAATGACGAGCGGCACCGGCGCCCCAGCGACTGCCGGCAGGTACAGGTCGCCCATGAGCGGCCCAACGTCTCCTGCTGCATATTCGAGGTCAGTTCGGATGCTGACATCTCGGCTGTTCGCCATCGGTTGCGTTGCAGCAATCAAGTTAGTCGCCTCGCTTCCAAGGCATGAGCACCCGCTCGAGCAGGGTCAGCACCATCGCTGCGACGAAACCCACCACGGAGATCACCATCAGGCCCACGTACATCTTTTCCACCTGCAAAGTCTGCCAGGAACTCCAGATCATGTAACCGATGCCGCTCTGCGCCCCTACGAATTCGGCCGAAATGATCACCACTAAAGCGATGCCCATGCCGAGCTTCAGACCGGTGAGGATCGACGGCAGCGCACCGGGTAGCGCGATGTCCCAGAACACCATCATCCGGCCCGCATTGTAGTTGCGCGCGACATCGAGAAAAATGCGGTCAATGTTCCTAACTCCAGAGGCGGTGTTTATGAGCACGAGGAAAATGACTGCAACAGCGACGATGGCGTATTTGGACGTCTCTCCCAGCCCGAAGATCATAAGGAACAGCGGCAGAATGGCAATCTTCGGTATTGGAAAAATTGCATCAACGAGCGGGGAGACAATCGCCCGAACGGGTCCAAACAGGCCTACGGCCAGCCCGATCAAGATGCCGGGGATGGCCCCAATCAGAAAACCGATGGCGAGCCGCGAGAGTGTGACGCCGACGTCGCGCAATAGTTCTGTTCCCTGCAGCAGGGTCAAGAACTCCTGGAAGATCCCACTTGGTGCCGGGAAAAAGCGCGTGTCGATCTTGCCCAGCCAGGCTGCTCCTTCCCACATTGCGAGAAGCGCAACGGGCGAACCCACCGACAGTACGCGCTCGAGCTGGCGGCGAGACGGGCCGCGTGTCCCGCCTAGCTCAGGCTGCATGATCACCACCTGCCCTCTAGCCTCCTGCATGCTCATCCCTGAATTCCGGCACGGGAGGCGAAGACTTCCTCACGTAGTTCGTGCCAGATGCGGTTGAACAGCTCGCCGTAGCGCGGGCTCGCCTTTACCGCATCCATATTGCGCGGCCGCGGGAAAAGCGCGCCGACGTCGATGACATCCTTGATACGGCCCGGCCGCGCGCTCATCACCATGATGCGGTCAGAAATCATGATCGCCTCGTCGATACTGTGGGTAACGTATACGACGGTCTTGCGCGTCTCCTCCCAAATGCGCAGTAGTTCCTCTTCCAGGATCAGCTTGGTTTGCTCGTCCAGCGCGGAAAACGGTTCGTCCATCAGCAGAATTTCGGGGTCGTTCGCGAGTGCGCGGGCGATGGCGACGCGCTGCTTCATGCCGCCAGAGAGCTGGTGCGGCAGCGCGTCAGCAAAAGCCTCGAGCCCCACCTTGCAAATGTGCGGTTCGACCGCGGCGTACCGGCTGCGCTTTGACAAGCCGCGCGCCTTGAGGCCAAGCGCGACGTTGTCGCGCACCGTCATCCAGGGAAAGATGCTTTGTTCCTGGAACACCATGGCATTAATAGGACGAACGGCCGATGCTTCGCTTGCTAACTCACGCGAGATCTCGATACTGCCGTCGGTCATGCCCTCCAGACCCGCGAGTATCCTGAGCAGCGTCGTCTTGCCGCACCCGCTGGGACCGACGATAGTGAAGAATTCGTGGTCCGCAATGTCGACCGTAATGCCCCCCAGCGCCTCCACCGGCCGGCCTCTGACCGAGAAGCGCTTCTGCACGTTGGTCATACGGATTTTCGCAGGCAGCGCGGCCGACTTGCCAGACGCCCAATCCGCGTGTGCCGCAGAGCAAGGGCCGACTGGCGTCACGATCCTGGGCATGATGGCCGCAGTGTTTTCCATTTGGACTAACGGGTAACCACGAACCGTCGATCGACCAGCTTGTCCAGGGGGACCTCGGTTTTTATCAGACCAATCTCGATCAGGTACTTCTGCTGGTCCATCAGACTCTTCGTGTCGAGTACGAGATCGCGCGGAAAGGCGTAGGTAGAGATCATCGCAATGGTTGCGGTCGGCACCTTGGTGTACTTCGACCAGATGGCGAGGTTAGACGCAGTAAAGAACTGCGCATCTGACTGCAACTCGTTCACCGCAAGCCGCAGCGCTCGTAGCGTGGCGGCACCGGTGTTCGGATCCGCGAGCACCGCCTTGCCGAAGAGCACGCTACCGACCAGCGTGCCGGGGACAGGGTTGCGCACGATCGGCACGCCGATACCCTTGCTGATGGCCGACGTGGCCAGGGGCTCGGGAAGCACCGCGGAATCGACGGCGCCGTTAGCCATTGCAATCACTATGGAGGGAAAGGCCATGCGCTCGATCTTTACGGCGGGAAACGGCAGGCCAACTTTCTGCATTTCACGCGCTAGAGAGTATTCGACAATCCCCCCAGGGGCGTTGGAGGCGAAGCTTCGACCCTTGAGATCGACGAGAGCCTTTACGGCGCCACTGTCCACCAGGGCCTTGCGCGCAAGGATCGGGGCGGGGCCGCGGGTCTCCGGATCGACCGGGTAGGCCGAGATGCCACCTACTATTTTCGTATCGAAGCCACGTGCAGCGCCGTTAAAGAAGGTCGCACCCACGTTGACCAGCGCAAGATCAAGCTGCCCCGTTGCCAGCAATGAAACCACGTCGGCTGCACCCTGGACCGTCTGGAACTCGAGTTGCACGCCTTCCCGCTCCAGATAGCCCTTTTCGGCCGCAAGGAAAGCCGGTGCGAAACTAAGACTTGGAACGTAGGCGGTCTTTAGAACTTTGGGCGTTTGCGCGAACGTGCTTGCAGACCCTGCGCCCACTATTAAGGCGAATAAGGCAATGAGTTTCTTCAGGACCATGATCGTCTCCTCGATTTCGTAGCCTGTGACCGCGACTACCGCCGCAGCACCCCGTCAACGTCGATCTCGCGGATAATTTTCAACCGTTCTGGCGAGGGCGCCTCGGTCGTCGGCACCGGTCCGGTTACGGCCAGATCGAAACCAGTCTGGTCCCGCACCTCCTCCACCGTATGACCGGGATGCACCGAACGCAACCGCATGCGCCGGTCGGGTGTCTCAAAATCCATGGTTGCAAGCGGCGTGATAACCCACGTCGGACCTTTGCACCAGGGCTGCCGATAGCTGGCCAGCCTCTCGCCCCCATCATGGCCTCGGCCACTCACGAAATCGACCTTCCTCACAAAGAGGCGGGGGTCGTGGTGCTGCATGTACACCAAAGTGCGCGGGATAGTGGATGTGAATGCGAGGCCCACGGTGCCTGGCCCGCGGATGTGCTTGCCCGCTGGATCACCGATCGCGACCATGTTCATGCTGCCGTACTGGTCGATCTGCATGCCGCCGAGGAACAAACATGTGAATCGCCCGGTGAACTCGAAGTCGATGATGTCCTGCAGCGGCGTTCGATATTCGGCACCCTCCAGGTTCCTGAAGTCGGCCGCCATCTCCACTAGCTGGCGGGCCTTGGAATTGAGCGCACCGCTGCCGCCGTAGACAAACCACAGGTTCGGGGCGTGCGTTCGTTGGGCCAGCCGGATGCCGCACAAGGGAATGTGAGAGGCAGTGCCGACGGCGGTGAAGTCGTTGTCGCGCAACTCCTGAGAAATCGTCACGGCCATCAACTCAGCGGTGGAAAAGTCCATATTGTTCTCCGACATGATTTACCCGTAATTGCGAAGTGCTTCGAGGCGCTGCGCGCCGATTGCCTTCAACATCATGGCCTCGTCTGCTTGGGCGTGAACGTATCGATCAAGGTATTCACGAGTCTTGTTCTGCTTGGCAAGCTCGTTGTACTCGAGAAGATGCGGACGGTCGTAGCCGTACACGCCGGGGCAAGCGCCGGGGTAGGCCCCGAAGGGCGCGTGCACCACGGAGTCCACTAGCACCCCGGGGATGGTGGTGTGCGTTGGGTGCCTGCAAATCTCTGCGTTATCGACGATTTCTTCGGCGCTCAGAATAACGCGCCGGGACGCCTTGGTGATAACGTCCTCCATGTGGCGACCGCCAAGGCTCACCCCGTTGCCATAGATATCCGCCCTGGCGACATGCACGAGACACACGTCGGGGCAGAGCGGCGGAATTGCCACTGCCGGCTTGCCGGTAAACGGGTCGATGATCTCTTTGTAGATATCGGGGCTCGTCCTGGGAAGGTCGGTGGTTAGGTGAAACGGTGGGAAGGCCACAAACGGCAGGCCGCTTGCCGCAGCCCGCAGCCCGTGAAAAATGGTTGGCTCGTCGACATCCACGATCTGCAAGGTTTTTTCCTGCGCTGCGCGCCGGAAGTTTGGCGCGAGCCCCAGAAACTCCAGTCCCACATAAGAGACGTATAGCTTCGAGACTGCGCCAGCGGCGATGAGCATGTCTACCCACAGGCCCGTGGCCGGCGTGGGGATGATTTCGAGTGATTTCGTTCCTTGGCGCACCAGCTGGCGCACGAGCGCCATGGGCGTATTGCTCAAATGCACACCGGCAGCGAGCACCTTCGCTCCGTCCGGGATGTCTGCCAGCGCCTCGGCGGCAGACTTCAACTTGCTCCTGCGTTGACTCATTTATCACTCCTACGTGGGTAACTTCCCAACCCGTCAGTATTAATCGGGGACGAACAGGGACAGCAGCTCGGCAAGCTCCCGAAGACGAGAACCCGCCCGCGCCACTGCCTCGCCATCGAACGCAACGTCGTGGCCGCCGCAGCTCAGGCACCAGGAAACGGCCTTGCCTGGCCTCGCGAGAGGCACCGACACCGCCCGCAGATTCGGATGCAGGAGGCCGTGCGTCTCCACATAGCCGACCGCCTCATACGCGCTTATCGCGCATTCGAGATCTCTCCTGACGTCCGATGAAAGTGCGCCATCCGAGTCCAACTGCACGAAGAGAGCCTCCCGCCCTTCCGAGGGGAGGCCCGCGACGAGGCCCCATCCTGCCGGCGATGACAAGATCGGCGCGCTCGTACCCACGCGCAGCCCCGAGAACTGCAGCCGCTCGCTCTGGCAGCGCTGCACGTAAATCACCACGGTACCCTCGCGCAACGCGAGCGTTACTGCGGTATCCAGCTCCTCGGCAATCTCCTGCATGAGCGGTCGCCCAGCTTCGCTCAGCGGAAGGTCCGACAACGCCTCGAATCCGAGCGCCAGCGCACCGGCACCCAACCGCATCCGGCCGTTTGCAGCGTCCTGCAGCACGCCGAGACACTTCAGCGTGTAACACAATCGCCAGACCGTGGGTTGCGCCAGTCCTGTCAGCCGGGCGAGCTCGGCGCCGCCCAGCTCCCGGCGCCTGTTGAACTGGTCAAGGATGAGCATGCCTCGCGCAAGCGATTCCACCAGCGGCGTTCCCGCGCTCGCGGCCTGCCCGCCCTCTTGGAGTGCCGCACTCACGTCGAAGTCACCTTTTCGGTTCCAGTGTAGAACAAACGGAGTTCGCGCTTGAGGACCTTGCCCATGCTGTTTTTCGGCAGGGTTTCGATGAATTTCACTTTCTTGGGTACCTTGTAATTGGCGAGCTGCTCGCGACAATGCGCGAGAATGGACTCCTCGATCGCGGCGTCCGGATTGCAGGAGGCGACTACCACGGCTGTGAGCGACTCCCCCCATCGGGGGTCAGGAATGCCGATGACGGCGGCGTCCGCGACCGCAGCGTGTGCGAGCAGCACACTTTCCACCTCCACGGAAGATACGTTCATGCCGCCCGTGCGGACCACGTCCTTGATGCGATCCGAGATATAGACGTAACCGTCGGAGTCAATCGACGCTGCATCGCCGGTGCGAAACCATCCGTCGCGCAGCACCTTCTCGATCTCGCCGGGGCGTTTCCAGTAATCCGCCACCATCCCCTCCGTGCGCACCACCATCTCGCCCACTTCACCGTGTGGCAGCTCGAGACCGTCCTCGTCGGTGATGCGCACGTCGGCCTGCAGCGCTTCGCGGCCGCACGAACGCATGTGCTCGATGCGTTTTTCGCGCTCAGAGTGGGACAGGCCCTCGATCCGGTGGTCGTCGGGCATCAGATAGGTCGAGAACCCGCCCGCTTCGAGGTGGCCGTAGACGCCGAAGAATCGGCACGGGAAGCGCTCGAGCGTACGCACTAGCAGCTCGACGGGAAATACCGCGCCCCCGTAGCCCACCACGCGCAGCGAGGACAGGTCGGTCCTGTCAAAGGCTGGATCGTCGAGCAACCGGCCGAACAGCGTCGGTACCGGCACCATGAAGGTGGTAATCTTTGCCGACTCGATTTTCTTCAATACCCGCGATGCGTCGAATCGGGGCGAAATGACCATGGACGCGCCGACAAGGCTGTAGGTCATGAGAACGGACGAGCCAACGCCGAGCGACAGCGGCGAAAGCAACAGCGCGCGGTCCTTGTGGGAGTGATTGATGTGCGCCAGGAAATTCAGCGAACGTTGGATCCAGTCACGGTGTGTGCTTGGGCAGCCCTTGGGGCGGCCGGTGGTCCCGCTGGTGAATCGGATGGCAAAAAGGTCCGATTCGTCCATCCGCACCTCCGGTTCGTCCTCTCCCATGCCTTCGAGCAGGTCTTCGTAGGGAAAGAACCTATCGTGGCCGCCGACTGCGATTCGGTTCGACAATCCGGTGAGCACGTGGCCGAACGCCGCAGCGCGATCCGTATCCGCGATCACTGCCGCCACCTCGACGTCGTCGAGCAGGAACTTCACCTCGCTGTCGACCAACCCGGTGTGCACGGGAACAATCACCAGGCCGAGCTTCGCCGCAGCGAAATAGGTCTCGACCACTTCAATCGAAGGAATCGACAGCACGCCGAGGCGATCACCCTTCCTGAGGCCAAGGCGCGTGAGGCCTGCACACAACCGGTTGATACGGCGGTTCAGATCGAGCCACGTGAGCGTGCGGTCATCGTCCTCCAGCGCCATCTGCTCGGGATGGCGGAAAGCGTTCCGCCGCGGAATATCGCCCAGAAACATCGGGAAGCCCCCTCCAAGGACCGCCGAAGCGCTGTGCTCCGACGAATTGCTCCTACGACACCGCCCTTTAATCCGCAGATTAAATTGACGATTCAATATGCGGATAGTATAAGTTGCCGAGTTGGCAGTGTCAACGACGGGCAAGAACAGGATACGAAGGAGGTGAATTGGATGCGCGACATTCGCGCTCATTGGAACCGGCCGCCATGAACAACGAATTGGCCGAAAAACAGGACCGCGACTTCGTGATCGCGTTGGCGCGCGGCCTAGTGATTCTGCGTAAGTTCAGGGGGCGCGCCCGCGAACTTGGCAGCGCCGACATCGCGGCTCGGATGGGACTGCCTCAACCGACCGTCTGGCGGCTTTGCAACACATTGCTTGATGGCGGCCTGCTTGCACGCGCACCGGGTACCGACAAGCTTAGCGTAGGACCGGCCGCCCTGAGGCTCGCCCGGTCTTACCTGACGAGCAAGACGGTGCTTGCGGCGCTGAGGCCGCGGATACGCGATCTGCTGTCGCGCTTCGAAGGAGCGATCAACGTGGGCGCTCGCGACGACCGCGACATGACCATTCTGGACCGTGTGTACCGGACGATGTTCATGACGCCGCAACGAATCGGCGCTCGAGTGCCCATTGGTGGCTCCGCGCTGGGTTGGGCCTACCTGTGCGGACTTGACGAACCGGAACGTTTGCACGCGCGCGCCTCTCTGCTCCCCCTACAAGTCGAAGCCGCGGCCCCATTGGGTGCGGCATTCGATGTGGCGCTTGCGCGCTACCGCGAGGACGGCTTCGTCATGACCCGCGGACTGTTGTTTCCCGAAATCAACGCCGTATCGGTGGCCTTCCCTTGTCCGGACCATGGCGAGATGCTCGCCATGGCTTGCGTGGGTAATTCAGCGACCTTCGACGATGTGCTGATGGGCGAGCTTGGGAGGCAGATGTGCGCCCTCCTTGAAGATCTGCAGCTTTGCAAAATGCGCGATCTCCCTAGGGATGTGGAGTCTTGCGAGTGATGAGATGCAAATCCACGGTCAATGACAATTAGACCGCATGTATTGACCTGCAAGACCTTAAGCGACGCGGATTACGTAGCCCATCTTTCTCAACTGACCGCAGATTTTGAGAGATTTCTGGGTGGTTCGTGACGAAAGTGCTTGAAGTCATTGGAGCCGTTTTACGGAAATGCTTGTAGTGGAGACCATGGTCCTTGCCGAGGTGGGTTTGCGTTTCTAGAATTCGCGCATGTTTCTGCGCTGCAATCGACGCATGAAGGACGGCAAGGACCACGAGTTTCCTATTTATGCATCGGAGGGGGTCGAATCGGACATCTGCGGACCCGTGATACGGAGCGCCTGAAGAACGATGTGATGATTGGCTACGTGTCGATTGAGGCGGCACGCGAATAATATGGCGTCGTGCTGAATAAGCGCACGTTGGATATCGATGAAACGGCGACAAAATGCCAAAGGGCAACCCTAAACTCAATATGAGTTGGTTAATTCATTGCTGCTGCCCTATCGCTTCACATTCTGTCGCTGGCGATACCAACGCACGATCTTGATGCCCTCTGTGGTCTCTCGATAATTGAACGCGTGGCCGGTGCGCGGCACCGGATAACTGCGTACCCGACCACCCTGAACCGGTGATCCCATACCGGGATTGGTTTCGATCAGCTCAAGGGAATGCGCAACGCGTTCGGCGACCAACCTGGCGGTGTGAACATCCTCACCTGCAATATGATCAAGCGTGCGCAGATATGCCCGGCGCGCACTCGGGGCCCATTCATGCAGCCGTTTTTTGCTTGCGGGCATGGCGCTCGATGACCGCTCTGGCCTCAACCATCACCAGCCTGTGCGCGATGCCCTTGCCGCTTTCCAGTTCGGCAATACCTTTGCCGGTTTCCCGAATGTCCTGCTCAACAAAATCGAACCCGAACTTAAATACGTCATCGAGCAAATCCTGAGGTTCGCAACCAGCCGCCCGCGCAAGTCTTGCCAGGCGGCGCTTATGGGCAGGCGTGAGTACAACAGCGATAGACATGGCTGAATCCTATACGGTACTTCTTTCCAGATTCTAGCGTAACGCGTTTGGATGTGGCCTTCGCATCCTTTGACGCCGATGCTTCGCCTTCGAATCCTTTGACGCCGATGCTTCGCCTTGGCAACGTGACGTCGAGTGTAAGCTAGAGCCCCATGCTCGATTGGACCGAATACGCCAAGATCTGCCTCACACTGTTGGTGATCGTCAATCCAGTCGGCGCCGTGCCTTTTTTTCCAACATGACTGCGGGGAAATACCGAACAGGAGAAAAAGCAGATTGCGCGGGTCGTCAGCAGCACCTTGCGGTGCTTCGTTACATTGTCAGAGCCGCTCTTTACTCAGACCCCTGATTCACCCGGAGACACGGGCGGTTCCCTCCTTTCCTTTATAGTGGGAACAACTTCTACAAGCGACTTCGTGTCGCACTTGATTTGACTATCAGTTGGGGGAATTTTGAGCGCGCTTGCGTCTGCGCAACCGGGGAAAGGTAACATCCGTTGAAGGGGGCTCTAAATGCGCCATTGGCTTATCAGGCAGTTTGTTGTTGTTGGGTCCGTGGTGCTTGGCTTGGGCGCAAATCTGGCCGCTGCGCAGTCGTATCCCGCCAAACCGATCAAGCTGATTGTCAACGTCACGCCGGGTGGCATCACCGATATCCTCGCGCGCACCTTCGCTGTCGGCCTGGGGCAGAGAGTCGGACAATCGGTGGTTGTAGAAAACAGGGCAGGGGGTTCTGGTGTCATTGCGGAAGACTTCGTGGCCAAATCACCGCCTGACGGTTACACACTACTGGTCGCGGGGGGAACCTTTATTCTGCGCCCCTTCACGATCCGCGCACTGCCCTACGATCCGCTGACCGATCTCATTCCGGTGTTCAATATTGCCGAGGTCGCGCACGTCCTGGTGGTTTCCGGCTCGCTTCCGGTCAGGGACTTGCGGGAATTCGTCGCGTACGCCAAAGCCAATCCGGGCAAGATCAACTATGGTTCGACGGGCATCGGCGGGCCGCCGCACCTGTCGATTGAACTGTTCGCCCGGGTCGCCGGCCTGCAGATGGTGCACGTGCCCTACAAGGGTATTACCGCGTCGCTTCCGGATCTGATTGGCGGCAGGTTGCAACTGGTGTCGATGAGCGTGGGCTCGGCCGGTGGCAACCTGAAATCAGGTGCGCTCAAAGCGCTTGCCACGGGTGCCGACCGGCGCCTCTCCAGCCTCCCTGATGTGCCCACTTCCGCCGAGGCAGGCGTGCCCGGCTGGAAATACAGCGCCTACTTTGGCATGTTCGCGCCCAAGGGAACCGGCGCCGACGTCATGCGCCTGATCAACGATCGAATGCAAGCCGTGCTCGAAGAGCCGAAAACAAAGCAGCGGCTGCTGGAGGATGGTGCCGAGCCGGTGGGGGGCACCCAGTCGGCATTTGCCGAACGTCTGAGCGGCGATTTTAAGGTGCTGGGCCAGATTATCAGGGATCTCGGTATCAAACCGGAGTGAGGTGACCGGGTGTTGACGCCGACCGACAATTGACCAGTTTGGACGGGTAGTGCCGATCAGCGACTGAGCAGCGCATTCATCGGGCGCACCCTGGTCAAACCGAAACCGGCACATCTGGTCAAGTCGGTGCCGACGTCAACACCTCGTGCCTTTCAGGATCGAGAAAGCTCGTAGGCGGTGCTGCGGCCGCCCTCCGGCGTCTTCGTCAAAACGCCGAGCACCACCAACTCGTTGATGTCGCGCAGTGCGGTGTCGGGTGAACACTTGGCAACGGCGGCCCACTTGCTGCTGGTGAGCTTGCCCTCGAAACCATCCAGCAGGCGGTTGAGCAACTTGATCTGCCGCTCGTTCATCGGCGTGCCTGCCCAGCGTTGCCAGAAATTCGCCTTCACGATTACGGCGGATAGCGTCACCTCTGCGCCCTGCATCGCGCGCAACAGGCAACCCAGGAACCATTCCAGCCAGTCCGTTACGTCGAGTGAGCCCTTCTGCGTGCGCTCCAGCATGTCGTAGTAGTCCTTGCGTTCACGCTGGATTTGCGCCGACAGGCTGTAGAACCGTTGCGGCGATTGATCGGCGCGAGCCAGTGCCATATCCCCGACCGCCCGGGCGATACGACCGTTGCCATCGTCGAAAGGGTGGATCGTCACGAACCACAGATGCGCGAGACCTGCCTTGACCAGTGGATCGTCTTTCTGGTCAGCGTTGAACCACAACAACA
>CANKMT010000107.1 GCA_947482825.1 Betaproteobacteria bacterium
ATGGAACCCGAACACGATTCGCGACGGGCTCATTTCTCCACGGGGACCAGGTCCATCTTGCGCGTCTCGAGGTCTACGCGCACAAGCTTGACCCGCAGCCGGTCGGCGAGGCGATAACGCTTTCCGGTGCGCTCGCCGAGAAGGACGTGGCGCGTCGCATCGAACGTGAAGTAGTCGCGGCCCAGTTCCGAGATGTGCACCAGGCCGTCGACGAAATACTCGTCCAGCGTGACGAAGATCCCGAACCCGGTGACGCCGGTGACACGCCCCCCGAACGTCTCGCCAACGTGGTCTTGCATGTAGAAGCACTTGAGCCAGTTCTCGACGTCGCGGCTGGCATCGTCCGCGCGACGCTCGGTCTCGGAGCAGTGGCGGCCGAGGTCTTCCCAGTCGATGCCGTCATAGCGCTTGTTGGCGATCGCGGCCTTGATCGCGCGGTGCACCAGCAGGTCGGGATAGCGCCTGATCGGCGAAGTGAAATGCACATAGGCCTCGAACGCAAGGCCGAAATGGCCGGCGTTGTCCGGGCTGTAGACGGCTTGTTTCAGCGACCGCAGCAGAATGGTCTGCAACAGGGAGAAGTCGGGCCGCGTGCGGATCTTGGCGAGCAGTTCGGCGTAATCCTTGGGCCGCGGCTTGTCGCCGCCGGAAAGGTTGAGCCCCAGCTCGGCAAGGAACGCGCGCAGCATCGTGATCTTTTCCGGCGCGGGTACGTCATGCACCCGGAACAGCACCGGCTGGCCGCGCTCGACAAGGAAATTCCCGGCGCACACGTTGGCCGCCAGCATGCATTCCTCGATCAGGCGATGCGCCTCGTTCCTCTGCTCGGGCACGATGCGCGAGATCTTGCCGCGCGCATCGAACTCCATGCGCGTCTCGATCGAATCGAAATCGATCGCGCCGCGCAGTTCCCGCGCAGCCAGCAGCACCTTGAACACCCCGTGCAGGGTCTTGAGGTGCGGCAACAGGTCCTCGCGCCCCGGCGTAGCCTGGTCAGCCGAAAGCATTTGCCAGACTTCTGTATAGGTGAGGCGCGCCTGCGAGCGGATCACCGCGGGGTAGAACTCGTGTCGCGCCACGGCGCCCTTGGGCGTGATCGCCATCTCGCAGACCATGGCGAGCCGGTCGACGTCCGGATTCAGCGAGCAAAGACCGTTAGAGAGTTTCTCCGGCAGCATCGGGATGACCCGGCGCGGGAAATACACGGAGGTGCCCCGTTCGCGCGCGTCCGTATCGAGCGCGTCGCCGTGACGCACGTAGTGGCTTACGTCCGCAATCGCCACCCAGAGCCGGTAGCCCTTGCCCTCGCGCACGGCATGCACTGCGTCGTCGAAGTCCCTGGCCGTTTCGCCGTCGACGGTAACCAGCGGCAGCTTGCGCAGGTCCTTGCGCCCGGCCAGGTCCTCTTCGCGCACGGCATCGGGAATTCCCTTGGTCTGCGCCAGCGCCTTCTTCGAGAAATCGTAGGGCAGGTCGAACTTGCGCAGGGCAATCTCGATCTCCATGCCCGGGTCTTCGCTTTGGCCAAGGACTTCGGCAACGCGGCCGATCGGTTGGGCGTGCTTGGACGGTTGTGCGACCAGCTCGACGGTCACGATCTGGCCGGCTTTGGCCTTGCCTGCTTCGGCGGGCGGAATCAGGATGTCCTGCGCAATGCGCCTGTCCTCAGGGACGAGGAAAAGCACGCCGTGCTCGGTATGCAGCCGGCCGACCACGCGGCGATTTCCGCGCTCGAGCACGTCGACGATTTCGCCTACGGGCCGGCCGCGCTGGTCGCGGCCCGTGACCTTGATCGCCGCACGGTCGCCATGCAGGACCTGGCGCATTTCAGACGATGGGATGTAGACCGACTCACCCGTCTCGTCGGGCACGAGGAACCCGTGGCCGTCCCGGTGCCCTTCAATACGGCCCGCGACCAGCGAGAGCTTCTTGGCCACGAGCAATGCGCCGGCCCGGTTCTGCACGATGCGGCCGGTTGCTTCGAGCACAGTCAGCGCCGCGTCGAATGCCGTACGTTCACGCTTCTTGAGCTCGAGCCTCTCAGCCAGCTCGTCGGGCGTCAGCGGTGTCGCGGCACGCGTGAGTTCGGCAAGAATCTCGCTTGCATATCCAACCGAAGCCGCGGGTTTCGGATCCGCGCGGCCGGGTTCCGAAGCCGGCGGCCTTGCGTCTCGCACTGCAGACTTTTTGCCGCGGGGAATCACGGGCCGGTTCTTTGACACGGGGAGGTTCACCCTCTAGAATTCGCTCCCCTGCCGAGGTGGCGGAATTGGTAGACGCACATGGTTCAGGTCCATGCGGTGGCGACACTGTGGGGGTTCGAGTCCCTTCCTCGGCACCAATCACAGCACTTGTGATTGTACTTTAGTTCTCAAAGAGTTACTAACCCGGCGAAGATCCAAGGCAGGCCGCAGAGGCGGTTTTCGCCCCGCCTTGCTTGATCAAGGCATTTGAGCACCGACCGTCGCGCGCACCGGTATGCCTTCGGGGTCGAAGCCTTCGAGGCAGTGGACATTGACGCCGAAAAAGTCCGGCGTAACGCGCTTGCGATGGAACGGGTAGATGCCGCACGTCCGGCAGAAGAAGTGGCGCGCAGTGCGGGTGTGGAACTGGTATTCGGCAAGCGCATCCGCGCCGGCCAACAGTTCGAACCGGCTCTCGTGCACTTTGACCATCAGCGCATTCTTGCGCTTGCAAATCGAGCAATCGCAGGTCGTGAGCTCGGGGAAATCGGTCTCGACGGCAAAGCGCACCGCTCCGCAGTGGCATGCGCCTTCATATCGACTGGTCGGTCGGTTTCCCATCGGGGTCCTATGCCGCAATGGCGGTGGCCTTGAAGAACGTATAGCAAAACACGCCGCCGCTTTCGGCCGTACGATATAGGTCGGCGATGCCGCGGTCGAAGTCTGCCGCGCTCATGAGCCCGGTATCGATGGCCGGCTGGCGCACTCCCTCGACCATGGCGGTGAATGTCTTTTTCGTGAACCCCTCCACGAGGCGTGGCCTGCTCGAATCGACGTAAACGACGCGTGGCGAAACGCGCACCTCCTCGAAGCCGGCCGCGCCCAACAGCGGATAAAGCTCGCGGCCGATCAACGAATTGCCTTCGGCCTTTGCCTGCAGTTCGATGAGGCAATTCACGGCCGCGCGCGCATAAGGGCTGTCCGGATGAAAATAGGTCGAGCCATGGTCGCCTTCGATGGCTGTCAAGGTGCCGCCGGGCTTGATCATTCGTTTCAGGGCCTGCAAAGCGTCCACCGGCCGCGCGAGATGCTCGAGAACGAAGCACACAAACACATGGTCGAATGAGCTCGGCGCAAACGGCAGGTTGAAAATGTCGGCCGCCTGCAATGCGACGTTGTGCAGTCCCGCGACCAGTACGGCCTGCCTTGCCTTGCCGAGCGAGGCCTCGGAGATATCGACCGAAGTGAATCGGGCATTCGGGCTCTTGCGCGCGAGCGTGGTCGTTTGCGCGCCCACGCCGCAACCCGCCTCGAGGACCGACTCGCCTTCGGCATACGACGTGTCACAGTGCAGCAGTTCCACGAGCGTGGACGCCTGGTCTTGCAGGCGCAGGCTCTCGCGCAGGTCGTACCCATGCACGTATGACATGTCCGGTAGGCCTGCTTTCAGTTTGTCGCCCGAAAACCCGTGGCCTTGACCACCTTCGCCCACCGCTCTTCTCCGGCGCGCAAGCTCGCGGCAAACTCGGGGCCGCTCTGCCCGGAGACGTCGAAGCCCATCTGCTCCAACCGCTCGCGCACCGTGGGATCTGCATGCGCAGCCCTGGCCGCTTCGACGATCTTCGCAAGAATATCCGCCGGCGTGCCGGAGCGCGCCACGAGCCCGAACCACGTGCTTGCGGTGAAGTCCGGATAGCCCAGTTCCGCGAAAGTCGGGACTGCGGGGAGCTGCCGCCAGCGCTTCGCGCCGGTGACCGCGATACCCACCAGCTTGCCGCCGAGCACATGCGGCAGGCCAGTCTGGATCTGCGAGAACCCCAACGGCACATGGCCGCCGAGCAGGCTTTGCACCTGCGGCCCCGAGCCCTTGAAGGTGACGTGCGTCATGTCGAGGCCGAATCGTTCGTTCATCTGGTGGCCGAGGAAATGCGAAATCGTGCCCGGGCTGAACGAGGCGAACGACACCTTGCCCGGGTTCGCCTTGACCCATGCGACCAGCTCGGCGAGCGTCTTCGCAGGAACACTGGGGTGCGTGACGAGCACGTTCGGCGCCTCGACCCCCTTGATGACGGCGGCGAAATCGGCGGTCTTCCAGCGCAGGTCCGCGTAGGCGCTCGGGTTGATCTCCATCTGCGACTGCGCCGGTACCCAGAGCGCATAGCCGTCGGCCGGCGAGCGCACGACCCATTCAGCGGCGATGTTGCCGTTCGCGCCGGTGCGGTTCTCGACGAGGACCGGCTGGCCGAGCAGTTTCGACATCGGCTCCGAGATTGCTCGCGCATAGACGTCGGGGGCGCTGCCCGGCGCGCTGCCGACGGCCAGCGCGATCGGCTTGACCGGCCATTGCGCCAGCGCGTTGCCGGCGAACAATGCCAGTGCCGTAAGAAGTATCCGCGCGTTGTTCATCCAGTCTCTCCGATTATTTTTTAATTACGGAAACATGATTGCCATAAAGCCCAACGAAATAGTCATTCTAATAAAAGGTAAGTTAACCTTTAACAAGGTCGAACGGTGCCGGGCGCCACCGGACGCCGGTTACTTGAACGGATGCCTGAGGACGATCGTCTCTTCTCGATCCGGGCCGGTGGAGATCAGGTCGATCGGCACCCCGGTCAGGTTCGCAATGCGCGTAAGGTAGTCGCGCGCAGTCTTGGGCAGCCCGTCCAGCGTTTTCACGCCCACCGTGCTCTCCTGCCACCCGGGCATTTCCTCATACCGCGGCACGCACAGCGCGAGTTCCTCGGCGCCGACCGGCAGGATGTCGGAGAATTTCCCGTCCACGTCGTACCCGATGCAGATCTTGACCGACTCGACGCCGTCGAGGACGTCGAGCTTGGTGATGCACAGGCCCGACACGCCGTTGATCTGGATCGAGCGCTTGAGCGCCGCTGCATCGAACCAGCCGCAGCGGCGCGGACGGCCGGTGACTGCGCCGAACTCATGGCCTCGCGTCGCCAGGTGCCTGCCGACCTCGTCGGTCAGTTCGGTCGGGAACGGCCCGCCGCCGACCCGCGTCGTGTAGGCCTTGGTGATGCCGAGCACGTAATGCAGCTGGCTCGGACCCACGCCCGCCCCAGCGGCGGCTGCACCGGCGACGCAATTCGATGAGGTGACGAAAGGATAGGTACCGTGGTCGATGTCGAGCAGCGTGCCCTGCGCGCCCTCGAACAGCAGGTTCCTGCCTTCGCGATTCGCCTCGTAGAGCGCGCGCGGCACGTCGGCCACCAGCGGCGCGAGTCTGGCCGCGGAGGCGAGCGTCTCCTCCAGCGTCTTCTGGAAATCGACCTTGGGCGCGTGGTAGTAATGCTCGAGGACGAAGTTGTGATAATCGAGCAGGCCTTCGAGCTTCTGCGCGAACCGCACCGGCTTGAAAAGGTCCTGCAGCCGGATCGCACGGCGGCCGACCTTGTCCTCGTAGGCCGGCCCGATGCCGCGGCCGGTGGTGCCCAGCTTGGAGGCGCCCTTCTCGCG
Organism: Betaproteobacteria bacterium; assembly: GCA_947482825.1. GTDB lineage: Bacteria > Pseudomonadota > Gammaproteobacteria > Burkholderiales > SG8-39 > SZAS-79. The sequence goes on from CANKMT010000107.1 coordinate 5,655, forward strand.
CGCTTGGTCGAGGGCGACGTGGTACGCAAGGATCAGCGGGCAGGCTTCCGAGATGCGCAGGCGCGGCGCAACTTCCACGCCCGCGGCAATCAGTTCGTCCATCTCCTGGATCAGCGCCGAGGGCGAGATGACCACACCATTGCCGATGTAGCAGGTCACGGTGCCGCGCAGGATGCCCGAAGGGATCAGACGCAGCACCGTCTTCTTGCCGTTGACGACGAGCGTATGCCCGGCATTGTGGCCGCCCTGGAAGCGCACCACCCCCTGCGAATGGTCGGTCAGCCAGTCGACGATCTTGCCTTTGCCCTCGTCGCCCCACTGGGTGCCTACGACCACAACGTTTTTGGCGGCATTCTTGGCGTTTTCAGCCATAGGAATCAGTCCTTGATGGGTTTGACCGCCCACGCGCCGTCCTTGCGCACGAGGCGATGGGTGCAGCCGAGTTCGGCGCGGAACTTCTCGTGACCCGGAAGGTCTTCGACCACGATTTCGCCGCGACCGCGCAGCGAGGCGATCTTTTTCGCGAGCTTTGCGTCGCCTCCCGGCGCCGGCGCAAGGATGGATCCGCGCCGCTTCGCCGGCGCCGCGGCGCCAGCCAGTTCACGCAGGTCGATCGAGAAACCGGTCGCCGGGCGCGAACGGCCGAACGCCCGGCCGACTTCGTCGTACCGGCCTCCGCGCGCCGCGGGGCCGGCCACCCCATCGCAGTAGGCGTCGAACACGACGCCGGAGTGATAGTGGTACCCGCGCAATTCCGAAAGGTCGAAGCTCATCGGGATCGTGCAGCCCCGCGCAAGCCGTTTCAGCGTCGCGATCGCGTGTGTAAGGGCCGGAATTCGCGGCAGCCTGCGCTCGGCGAGCGCGAGCACCTCCTTGCCCCCGTACAACTCGGGCAGCAGCAACAGCGCCTCGCGCGTCGCGCGGTCCATGCCTTTCTTTGCAGAAATCAGCCCGCGCAGCGTGGGGATGTCCTTCTTTTGCAGCGCCTCGAAAAGCTCGGACTCCAGCTCGCCGCCGATATGGGCGCGCCCGACCAACGCGCGGAACACCGCGACGTGCCCGATATCGATCCGCGGCCCGCGCACGCCGCAGATTTCCAGCGCGCGGCACAGGAGCCTCTGCACCTCGAGGTCGCTCTCGACACCCTCGTGGCCGTAGATTTCCGCCCCGATCTGGAGAGGTTCCCGCGTCGCCGCGGGTGTTGCGGGCCGGGTGTGAAGGACGCTGCCCGAATAGGCCAGCCGTGTCACGCCGGCGCGGTTGAGCAGGTGAGCGTCGATGCGTGCAACCTGCGGCGTGATATCGGCGCGCACGCCCATCATGCGGCCGGAAAGCTGGTCGACGAGCTTGAAGGTGCGCAGGTCCAGGTCGTGCCCGGTGCCGGTGAGCAGCGACTCGACGTACTCGAGCATGGGGGGCATCACGAGTTCGTAGCCCCAGGTTTCGAACAGGTCGAGCACCAGCCTGCGCAATCGCTCGATCCTCGCCGCCTCGGCCGGGAGGATGTCGTCGATGTGCTCGGGCAGGAGCCAGGTGCGCATGGTCACTTGAAGAAGAACAGGATCAGCACACCGACGACCATCGAGGACAGGCCGAAGAAGCGGATCTGCCCGTCCGACATCTCGGTGATCCGGCGGAACGCGTTACGCCAAAGGGTGGGGGCGAGAAAGGGCAGCAGCCCTTCGATCACCAGCATCAGGGCGAACGCCATCAGTAAGGTGGTGCCCATCGTCCCCATGCCCCATTTATTTCTTACCGGTCTTGCCGGTCGGGTCTTTCAGGTACTTGAAGAACTCGGAACTCGGGTCGACGACGAAGAGGTCGCTTTTGCCGCGGAAGCTCGAGCGGTAGGCCTCCATGCTGCGGTAGAACGAATAGAACTCCGCATTCTGCTGGAAAGCCTGCGCATAGAGCGCGGAGGCCTTGCCATCGCCGTCACCCTTGATGCGCTGCGCGTCGCGGTAGGCCTCGGCGAGGATGACCTCGCGCTGCTTGTCGGCATCCGCGCGGATGCGCTCGGCTTCCGCCGAGCCCGTAGACCGCAGTTCGTTGGCCACGCGCTTTCGCTCGGCTTCCATCCTGCGATAGACCGACTCGCTCACTTCCGGGGGAAGATCGACGCGTTTGAGGCGCACATCGATGATCTGAACGCCGATCTTGCGCGCATCCAGGTCGGCCTTTTCGCGCATCAGTTCCATGATCGCATCGCGTTCGCCGGATACGACATCGTGTACCGTGCGCTTGCCGAACTCGGCCTGCAGGCCGTCGGAAATCGTCTGCTGCAGGCGCTTGGCGGCCCGCACCTCGTCGCCCTGCACGCTGATGTAAAACTGCTTCACATCGACGATCCGCCACTTGACGAACGAATCGACCAGCACCGGCTTTTTCTCGGAGGTGATGAAGCGCAGCGGCTCCGGGTCGTCCAGCGTGAGGATGCGGGTGTCGAAATAGCGGATGTTCTGGATCAGCGGCCATTTCAAGTGCAGGCCGGGCGTGGTCACGACGTCTTTCACCTCGCCGAGCTGGAAGACCATGGCGTTCTGGCGCTGGTCGACCGTGTAGAGCGAAGCGCTTGCAAGCAGGAACAGCGCGATCAGCGCGGCTGCGATGGGTCCGATCAGGCGTGTCATCTAGCGCTCCCCTCTTTCGCGGTTGCGCAACGAGCTGTCGCGCGATCGCGGACCGCCCTCGGGCGCGGCCACCGGCACTTCGGGGGCCGCCGGCTTCGCGATGGTGGCGCCTTCGGCCGCGGCCGTGTCGTTCGCCCCTTTCTGCATCAGCTTGTCCAGGGGCAGGTACAGCAGGTTGCCGCTTCCCTTGGTATCGGTGATGACTTTCGATGTCGAGGCGAAAATCTGCTGCAGCGTGTCGAGATAGATGCGTTCGCGGGTGACCGCCGGTGCCTTGGTGTACTCGGCAAGCACCTGCTTGAAACGGGAAGCCTCGCCTTCCGCATTCGCGATGACGCGTTGCTTGTAGCCTTCGGCTTCCTGCATCAGGCGCGCCGCAGTGCCGCGCGCCTTCGGGATCACGTCGTTGGCGTAGCTCTGGCCCTCGTTCTTCTGGCGTTCCCTGTCCTGCCCGGCCTTGACCGCATCGTCGAAGGCCGCCTGCACCTGCTCGGGAGGCTGCGCGTTCTGGATCGTCACGTTGGAGATCGAAACGCCGGTCTTGTAGCGGTCGAGCACCTGCTGCATGAGCTGGCGCGTCTTGATGGCGATCTCCTCGCGCGACTCGTAAAGGATCTGGTCCATGCGGCTCTTGCCGATGATCTCGCGGGCTGCGGTTTCCGCCGCCTGCATGACCGCTTCGTCCGGCCGCTTGTTGTTGAACACGTAGTCGCGCACGTCTTTCACCGTGTACTGGACGGCGAACTGAAGGTCGACGATGTTTTCATCGTCGGTCAGCATGAGCGACTCCTTGAGCACCTTGGTTTTCACGGTGTTCCGGTAGCCGATCTCGAGCGTGCGCACCTGAGAGAGGTTGACGATCTCGTGGCTCTGGATCGGCCAGGGCATGCGCCAGCGCAGGCCGGAATTGGTTTCGTCGGCGAACTTGCCGAAGGTCAGCACGACGCCGCGCGTGCCCTCCACCACGATATAGAAACCGCTTGCCAGCCACACCACGAGCACGAGAGCGGCAAGGATGCCGGCACCCCCGCCGATCTGTGCGGAGTTCGGTCCGCCGCCGGAAGTTGGCGGCTCGCCGTTCCCGCCGCCGCGGCGGCCGAAGAGGTCCGTAAGCTTGCGGTTGAAGTTACGCCAGAGTTCGTCGAGGTCGGGCGGCCCCTGCTTGCCACCGCCTTGTGGACCGCGAGAGCCCCCGCGTCCCCAGTTTGGGTCGTTTAGCGACATACGGATATGGTCACGCCAGTTCAGGATGGATGGGGGAAACGACTGCAGGTGCGCGCATGCGCTCCGGAGCCAATTCCGCGATCGCGCCGCGCAATCCGGCCAGTCCGGCGCCGGTCCGCGCACTTACGCGAATGCGGAAAATCTTACCATATTCATTGCGATCCACCCCGGGTTCGATGCCTTTCCCCTCATTGGCGAGATCGATCTTGTTGTAGGCGAGGAGCTGGGGCACCTTGTCCGCGCCGATCCCGGCGAGGACCTTGTTGACCTCTTCGACCTGCATGTCGCGCACGGGCGAGGCGCTGTCGACTACGTGGAGCAGCAGGTCGGCCTGGACGGTTTCCTCCAGGGTCGCCCGGAAAGCCGCGATCAGGCTGGTGGGCAGGTCTCGGATGAACCCGACGGTGTCCGAGATCACGACCTGGCCTCCCCGGCTGCCCATTTCGGCCAGGAAGATGCGCCGGGTCGTGGTATCGAGCGTAGCGAAAAGCTGGTCGGCAGCGTAGCCCTTGGCGTGCGTTAGCAGGTTGAAGAGCGTCGACTTTCCTGCGTTGGTATAGCCCACCAGCGAGACCGAGAAGACATCCTTGCGCGAGCGCGCGCGCCGCTGCACATCGCGCCGCTGGCGGGTCTTTTCCAGCTCCGCCTTAAGGGACTTGATCCGTTGCCCGATCAGCCGCCTGTCGAGCTCCAACTGGGTTTCTCCCGGGCCCCCGCGCAGGCCGATGCCGCCACGCTGGCGCTCGAGGTGGGTCCAACCGCGCACAAGACGTGTCGAGAGGTATTCCATCTGGGCAAGCTCGACCTGCAGCTTGCCTTCATGGGTCTTGGCCCGCTGGGCGAAGATTTCAAGGATCAGCCGGGTGCGGTCCATCACGCCGCATTCGAGCTTCTTCTCGAGATTGCGCTCCTGCACCGGCGAAAGGTGGTGGTTGAAGATGACGGTTCCGGCGCCAATCGATTCGACTGCAGCGCGGATTTCCTCGACCTTTCCCGACCCCGCGAACAAGGCCGCATCCGGCCGCTGGCGCTTGCCCTGCACGATGACGTGACGCAATACGCCGGCGCTCTCGGCCAGTCGGGCGATTTCCTCCGTCGACTCGACAAAGCCGTCGTCCTTGCCGAAATCCAGGCAGACGAGGACGGCCGAACGGGTTTTGGCAGGGGCCGCTTGGCCCGCGGTTGTTCGATCTTGCATCAGGACGGTCCCGCGGGCACCGCAACGGCGGCGGGGCGAGCCGTTGAGGAGGGGCTTGCGGTCAGGATTCCGCGGCGCCCTCGGGCGCAATAGTGACGGCGCGAGAAGGCACCACGGTGGAGATCGCGTGCTTGTAGACCATCTGCGTGACAGAGTTGCGCAACAGCACGACGTACTGGTCGAACGATTCGATCTGGCCCTGGAGCTTGATGCCGTTGACCAGGTAGATCGATACCGGGACATGCTCCTTGCGCAGCGTGTTCAGGAACGGGTCTTGTAGCAGCTGCCCTTTGTTAGTGCTCATAGAGGTGCCCCGATTGATGTCGATAGTGGCGAAAGACGACTGTAATTGATTTTCCGCGCCTTTTCCACCGCGTTGGCGCATTAACGCACACTTCCCGGTACTGGCGCGGTAAGCGGAACCACGTCGGCATTCTGCG
>CANKMT010000108.1 GCA_947482825.1 Betaproteobacteria bacterium
ACGGTTTTCATCATCGGCCTCGTCTGGAACCCCCACACGCGTTTTGCCGGCCTGAATGTCTTTTTCTCGCGCTACCTCTTTTCGATCGGCCTGCCGGTGGAGAAATGGCTCTATTTCCTCGCCGAGTTGTCCCGGCTCGAGCCACGGCCAGATCGCTTTCTTGCCGAGAGCATCGCCAGCCTCGCGCGCCTGCCGTGGGTCTCGGGCGCCGAATGGCGCGCCGCGAGCGATCGGGGCGAGCACGGCCTGAAGACGCCCTTCCCCGTCACGTTCGAGAACGAAGAGCTTGCATTGGTGATCTACTCTCGATACAGGACCAGCCCGGCGCTGCAGTGGCATTTGCATCTGCTGGGCCAATTGTTGGGCGAGTTCTACAGGGCAAAGCAGCGCGAGCAGACGATGCAGCAACAAAGCTACCTGCAGGCCGTCCATGAGACCGGGGCCCGCGTGACGCACGACGTGAAGAACCTCTTGCAGTCGCTGAATGTCCTAGTGTCCGCCGCGGGTCAAAGAACCGGGCTCGATCATTCACCCGAGTTGCTTTCCCTGATCCAGCGACAGCTGCCCGTGATTGCGCAAAGGCTGAGTTCGACCCTGGAGAAGCTTCAGCGGCCGCAGACCGAGAGCGACCTGCTGATTTCGGTCGAGGCCTGGTGGTCGAGCCTGAAGCGCCAGTACATGGAGAACGGCGTCGAGTTCGAGGCGCTTTCAACGAACGCGGGAGCTGCGTTGCCGCGCGCTTTGGCCGAGAGCGTGGCGGACAACCTCGTCCAGAACGCCCTTGCGAAGAAGTTTTCGGATCCCGGCATAAAGATCCGGGTTACGGTCGCTTGTGCTGAGTCCATTGATTTTCGCGTTTGCGACACCGGGCGAGCAGTAGCGGTCGCTGTCGAAAAGCAACTCTTCCATGCGCCCGTGGGCTCGCACGCTGGCTTGGGCATCGGGCTGTACCAGGCGGCGCGCCATGCCGAAGCAAGCGGGTTCACGCTCAGTCTTGTGTCGAACAACGACGGGGAAGTTTGCTTTTCTCTTGTCGGCACCCCGAAGACCCTTGCAGCCGGGCAAGGCGCCGTCTCCTGACACCTCCGTTCGGCGGCAGCCGCGTCAGGCCGGGGTCGGCGCGTCCGAACTATCGGTATCGTCTGTCCGGCAGATCAACTCGTAAACCGTCGTGTAGCCCTTGCCTTTCAGGTTCAGGGTGCGGGGGGCTTCGAAACTGTAATTTCCGGCGAGTATGTTGAAGCTGAGCTCGTCGACCTGGATCCGGCCCGGTTCGCTCTCGGAGGTGAGGCGGCTGGCAATATTCACCGTGTCGCCCCAAAGGTCGTAGATGAACTTCTTCGTCCCGACCGCCCCGGCGACCACCGGCCCGGTAGCGATGCCGATTCGCAGCTTCAGGCATTGGCCGTTCACTTCAAAAGCGCGTTCGGTGAGGTCGCGTATCTCCAGGGCAAGTTCGGCGACCGCCGCACAGCGCCCGGTCTGGCCGACCGCCAACCCACCAGCGACCATATAGGCGTCCCCGATGGTCTTGATCTTCTCCAGGCCGTGCTTCTCGGCCAGCGCATCGAACTCGGAAAACAAGCGATTCAGCAGTGAAAAAACCTGCGCCGGCTCGAGCGTGCCCGCGATGCGCGTGAAGCTCACGATATCGGCGAACATCACGGTCACTTCGGAAACTCCGTCCGCGCTCGGAGATTCCTGGCGTTTGAGGCGTTCGGCCACGGGGGCCGGCAGGACGTTCAGAAGCAGCTTCTCGGATCTTTCCTGTTCGTCGCGCAACCCCGCGTGGGCCTCCTCCAGGCGCACCCGCGATTTTTCCCTTTCGGAGAACGCGAACCGGAGCAGCGAATAGACAAGCGTCGACATCGCCGCAAAATTGAGCGCAAAGAAGATCACGCTCGTCGACAAGGGGACCTTGGGCCCTTTGGGGGGAAGCCAGGCGAGTTCGTAGTCGACGTAGCCTGTGGCGAGCGTGAGCACGATGTAGGCGACGAACCAGGGGATCGATTCGCGCGCGGAGTAGAGCACTATTGCTCCCACGGGGGCGAGCAGACCCCAAAGGATCATCCCGCTGGCCGAGACGAAGTTTCCGATCGACCACTGGACGACGAATGGCACGAACAGGAACAAGCCCAGCTGGGTCGCGCGAAAGACGTCGAAATTCAAGGTGACGAGGTAGTAGACCAGCGTCGCAAGCGACGCAAGCTGGAACGCAACCGGCAGCGAGGCCGATACCGGGAGGCCGAGTGCTTGGTACAGCGCAAGCCAGAGGGCTGCCGCTGCGATCATCAACCCGCAGGCGAAGAGGAGGACGACCTTCCTGAGCCTCAGTTCCTCAGAATCAGAGGGTGAGATGCCCGCGGTTCGCAAGCGGCCATACAGCCGGATCAGCGCGCCCTTCCGCACGGTCAGGGGAGTACTCCTGCGCTTACCATGCGGCCATACAAAAGGCCGGCGGAGATCCACACCATCTGGTCGTCGAACTCGCCGCCGCTGGCGCTCGAGGGCGTCGGCGTATGGTAGACGAAGGTCGCGTTCGCATCGGTGTTGGCAATTTCATCGTAACGGGTAGCGTTGCCCGCCACCGAATTCTTGCCTGTCGAAAAAACGATGGCGACCACGGTTTTGGCGTTGACCAGATTATTGTTGGTACCGCAAGATGAACTGTTGAACCCCGCAGCCTGAGAGCTCGAGCAAATAAGCAGGTCGGTGGGCAGGCATTGGAGCCCGCTGGCCTTGAGGTTCGCGGACGAAGAGAAGTTCGTCGCCGCGGTATTCGTGCATCCGGTTCCCGTAATCGTTGGGGCAAGCACATACCGGATGCGGCTGTTGTAGGCGTCAATCGCGTAGCCGGAGGAATCGACCTGCTGAACTCCGAGAGCCTTCGCGGGTAGGAATCCGTCGTACGAGTTCGAGCACGTGAACCCACTGCTGAAAGCTTCGTCCCCGGCACTCGCCGAGGACGCCGGGCAGGGAAGGCGGCCGTTGGCGATCGCAAACCCCAGGAGTTCCTCGCGCGCGTACTCGATGCGTTTCTGTGTGTCGGAGTAGTTGCGCTGATCGATCTGCTGGGCCAAGGGGGCAAGCAGTCCGCCGATCAGCAGGCCGACGATGACCATCACCACGGCTATCTCCAACAGCGAGAAGCCTCGTTGGCGAATAGAGCCTAGTTGCACAGCACGTTGGCCGATCCGGTCGTCTGCCGCTGGAAAGGGCAAACTGAAGGCCGATCATTAAAGGTGGTGGAAATCGTATCGCGTTGAAAATTCCTGTCGCCCGTGGAGGTGTTCTGGGCCTCGAAATAGTCGCTCATGCTCGAGGACGGTTGGGTCTTCCCGGTGAGCGGACGACCCGAAAGGACCAGCGCGACACGCTTGTCGTTCACGTTTCCCGTCCCCGCCTCGGCGTTCGTTAGGGTCAGGCAGTCCGTGACGTTTCCCGAAGTACATGTGCCGGAAGGGTTCGCAGTGACCGCCGGAGAGATCGCATAGTAGGTGTATCGCTGCCACTGGTTGTTGATGAACCACGCGAGATCTGGATTGGATCCCGTGCTCGTATTGATGAGAAACGAATCCGCCGGGTTCGGAATAAATATGGTGATGGTCCCGCCCGAAGCCCTGTTCACCAGGGACATCCGAAAAGTGATCGTGCCATTCCCGTTTGCAGTCACGATCGCACCGCTCGGGCCCGTACTGACGGAGTTGCTCGAAAGAGGAGTGAACGTGATGTCGCCTACCGCTGGGCGAGTGCGGAATCCCATCGCAATGTTTGGGGCGGTGGCAATAACCTGGATGCCTGGCCTCCTGGTGTAATTGACCACGCATGTCATCTGGGCGGTGCCAGGAGTGCAAGTATAGGAATCAAGTGTGTTCGAGGCATTTCCAGATACTTTTGCAACGGTGGCGCTAGTCCAGCGTGCACTGCATCCGGGTCCACTTGCGACATCGCCGCTGGCGAGCGGCAGAAGTCCTTCCGTGACTCCATAAGTCCCGCAGGAGTCGTTGCTCGTCGGATGGGACCAGCTGGAGGCATATGGAAAAAAATAGGCGCCCCACTCATCATAGGAATTCTTCTGATACCACCCGGTCGAAGCTGCCGTCCCATTCAGGGCCGGTGTCACATTGCGCTGGATGCGGTCAGCCACCGCTCCTTCGATGGCCTTGAGCATTTCCGTGGCGGTGATGGTGACGACCCTGTCGTTTCCCCAGCTGTCGTTTCGCGAGGATACGAAATCCGCCATGGTCGCATTTCCGCATTCGACAAAGTCGCTCGCATTCAGGGGCGTCCCGCTGCGGCCGGCAGCCTGGTCGCGCTTTACGCAGGGCGCCGGTGCGCTCGATGTGCTCGAAGCATTGTTCAGTGCGGCGCCTGGGGCAATGATCACCGCCACGGCTGCCTTCGGAGCGGCATTCACCGTCAAGGCGCCAGTAGTCGAAAAATTGATCGGGGCGGCTCGCACGCCGGTGCCCACGGCGTACCACAAGGCCTCGCCCGCGCCGTCCAGCGGTTTGTCGATGCCAAGCGTTTTCCAGGGCAGGCGTCCGATTGCAGGAAGCGTGCTGCAGGAGCTGTTCGCGGTTCCTTCATTGGCCGTTCCGATGCTGCTGGTGCTCTCCGGGCATGGAAACATCCCCGGAACGTCGCTCGTCAACGCCTGCTGCGCCAGGTAACCGAGCAAGGCGTACTTTGCAAGAACCAGCGAGTCACCGGTTTGCGTCTGTTCGTTTACGGTATTGCGCGCCGCGCCGCTGATAGCGTTGACCAGGGCCCAAGACGTCCCGAGAACCAAGACAAGCATCATGATCATGAGTGCGGCGCCCCGTTGCCGGCGGGGTCGCGGCAGGCACGAGGCCGAGAGAAAACCCTTGGAGGCCATCTTCCGCGACGCTTTCATTCACTTCGCCGGGCGTGGTGCCGGCCGGCGATTGATCTTGATTTCACCGTCATCGAGCGAGTCGCGGACTTCGCCGGACTTGCGATCGAAAGACTGCCCGATTTTCAGGTCCACCCTGTTTTCGCCTTCGACGACATCGACTGTTACGCGACTGGCATCGGACCGGCGGGGGGTCAGGCGCAGGCCTTGGGGCTGGCTGCCTTCAGGGACGGGCTCCCCATTGACCCACGTTGTCGACTTGCCCCCGCCGCGCGAAACGTAACCGTCTAGGCGCGTGACCGGCGACTCGATTTCCGCGGTCGCAGCTTTGTCCGGAATGCGGGCTTTTCTTCTCGCGTCGAGTGAACTGCGCTGTTCGGGCGTCAAGAAAAGCCGGCCGAGATCCGCCGCAGTCGCGGTCGCCGGCAAGAGCGCAGCGGCAACTGCGAGACACGCAGCCCGCAGGAGCCTCAAGATTTCGCCCCCGTATCGATCACCGTGATCAGGTCGATCCGGCATTCCGCCCTGAGTCGCGGCAGGAGTATCGACGCGCCAATCGGCGCAGCCCCCGATCTCGCCCGCGTCACGGAACAGCGCCGGACGGAAACGTACGCGTTCCCCGCCTCCCGCAGGTCGTCCAGGAATCCCAGCAGGTCACCCTCGTGGAGCAATGCGAGCTCGAGCGTCATCGTGCTCACGTTGAAATCCACCTTGCCGGGCTTGGCCGCAATCGAACTCAGGACTTTCTGCGGCTCGATTCGGTATCGAACGTCCAGCATCTCGCGGCTCAGGCGAATGCGCTGGATCGAGTCGGCCCAGTCGAGCCTGCGTTCCTTGCCAATGATGTTCAGTTCCCGCAAGCGGCGATAGACCTCGATTCTTTCCGCGACTTCGCGCTCCTCCTCGCTGATGCGGGCCAGCCGGCCCTTGGCCTGGCCTCTTTCGTCTGTGATCGTCTTGAGCCGGGCATTGCTGGCGACCAGCGTCTGGTTTGTAAACCATATGAGCGCGGCTCCCGCGCCTCCCATGAGCAATGCCAGGGCGATCGGAAGGAGCAGTTTCTTGAAGTTGGCAGCGGCAAAGTTCATTTGCCCAGTCTTCGCGAAAGGATGACGGAGAAGCGCGGGTTCTCGCCTGTTTCGGTGGTCCCCATATCGCCAGAGAGCGTGCCCGCAGAAGTCGTGTCGAACGGCAGCTGCGTACGGACCAGCTCGTAAGTGCGATTGGCCTGAAGCACTTCTGCAAATTTCTGCACCTGCGCCGTAATCGAGCGGTAATCCGAACGCTGGGTCGCGTTCACATGCCCCGAGATCTCCATCAATTGGACGAACTCGCTAGAGGCGCCTGCGCCACTTGCGCCGGGGGCCTGAGCCGGGGGCTTGCCCGCGGGGATCGCTACCGATGGATCGACCTCGATCTTCTTTTCCGGCTGCCCGGCACGGTCCACCCGCCATGCAAGCTGGTCGAGTTCAAACTGTGGAAATTGCTCCAGCGCCTTCGAGATGTGCACGAAGGCCGGGCCGGGTTCGGCCGAGCGAGCGGCGATTGTTCGAAACTCGTTTACCGTCGCCTTCAGGTTGTCGGTTGACGTCAGTGTCACAGGGAACGTAGCCGTGACCCGGTTGTATTCCTGCTCCGCGCTGCGGGCTTCGCTCTGCAGGAGATCCGCTCGGGAATTGAGGGAGTAAATCTCGAACCACCTGTAGCCCGCAAAAAGAACGCACGCCGCGAGACCGAGAGCCCCGGTCGCAGCGACCGCCCGCTGCAATTGCCAGATCAGGTAACCTTTCCTGTCCTCGCTTTGGGCGAACTGCTCCTCGGGCGGCCGTTTCGCCGCGAAGTGAAGGTAGAGCTGCTCGGCGCCGATCTTGTCCGCGCCCTTGATTCCCGATACGCGGGCCGCTTCGGGAAGATCGATGATCCGGAACGTGAGCCGTGCGTCGGAGGGTAGCGATTGCTCGAAGACTTCGCGCTGGCCGGCAGGCGTGATCACCAGGGCCGTAATCGGCGGGCCGTCGCGCGGAAACATGCGCAAGCTCGAAAGGTACTGCACCAGGCGAAGCGTTTCGGACCGGACGAAAGCTGCGAGCGCCCCGGCATCCATGTCACCTGTGCGCTCGAGGCGGGCGAACCTGAGCTTGCCGTCTTCAATGAAGCTCTGGCGCAACCCCGCGCTGTTCATCGAAACGACGAAAACCCGGTTGCTCTTCACGCCCATGTTCGCCGCAAGGCGTGTAGCGACTGCGGAAGCGACCAAGGGGACGGAATAGACGCCCGCCAGCTTCGCACCGGCTTCGGTAACTGCGTCGAGCCAAGGCGAGAACTGCTGGGCGTTGGTAAAGGACGTGAGCAGCAGCCTCTCGTTCTTTCTCTCGCCTGCCACGGCAATCGTTCCGAGCGATACGGCGGCCGCCAGACGCGTGTCCTTGTAGCGCTGCGCCAACCGGCGTTCAATCACGGCTTGCCGGTCGCCGCCGCGCAACGCAGGGATCAATTCGTCATGGAAATCCTCGCCCGCAAGGTCGGCGACTATGTAGTAAAGCGACTTCGGATGGCGCTTTGCGATCTTGCGAAATTCGGCAACGCCGTCTTCGCTGTCGGTGAACACGCCTTCGAGATCGAGCCGCCCGCCGTTCCATACGTAGAGCTGGTGGCCATTGGCCGTGAAATAGAGCAGGCGGCGTTCGGACATGGTCGAAGAGGCCTCAGAATTTCATCTTGCTGACGGTGTCATAGATCGGTCCCATGACTGAAACCATCACCCATCCGAGAATCGCGCCCAGGGCGACGGTCATGACCGGCTCGATCATTGCCTGGATCTTGCTGATCGCTTCCTTCACCTCGCGGTTGTAGAAATAGCTCACGTTGAGAAGCGCCCTGTCCAGCGCGCCGGTGCCCTCCCCGATCTTGAGCATCCGGATCACGAGCGGCGGGAAAAGCCCCACGTCCTGGAAGGCCAGCGTCATGCCTTTTCCGTCCGCAATCTGGCGCCCGGCGCTGCGCAGGGCCTCTTCGAGCGGGCGATTGCCCAGGATCTCTTCGGAGCTCCGGATTGCGTCGAGCACAGTGATCCCGGAGGCGTACATCATGGCGAAGCTGGAGGTGAATCGTGACAGGATGATTTTGCGCAAGACCGGTCCGATCATCGGGATCTTGAGCTTGTAGAGATCAATCGCGAACTCGACCTTGGGGTTGTTGCGCGCCAAGTAGCGAACGCCGAAGAAGATGGCGGGTGGAGTGGCGAGCACCACCCACCAGTAGTTGACGCAGAAGTTGGACACTTCGATCAGGATCACGGTCTGAAGCGGTAGATCCTTGCCCATGCTCTTGATGAATCCGACCATCTGGGGCACGAGAAAGATCATCAGGAAGAACGTGACCAGCAGCACCGTGCCGCCGACGAATGCCGGGACCATGAGCATCTTCTTGGTCTGCGAGGCGAGTTCGTCTTCCCACTTGAGGGTTTCGGTAAGGCTGCTGAGGACCTCGGGCAGCTTGCCGGTTTGTTCGCCGGACCTGACGAGGGATACGAAAACCTTGCCGAACACTTCGGGAAAATCCGCCATTGCCTGCGACATGTTCCGGCCGCCCTGGATCGATTCGACCAGGCCGCTGACCACCTCCTTGAAGCGAGGGTTCTCGACGCTGTCGCGCAAATCGACCAACCCTTCGACGATCGGCACGCCGGCACCGGTAAGCTGCTCGAGGTGGAAGCAGAAATTGATCAGGTCCTGGCGGGTGATCTTGCCTCCCCCGATCAGCCGGCTGGTCTGCTTGGTCGGGGCGCCGCTGATCAGGTCGAGGCCCATGTGCGAAAGGCGTTGTTCGAGGTCGAACAGGTTGGCCGCATCCACCCGGCCAAGAACGGACTTGCCGATCGAGTCGATCGCCTTGTAGGTGTACAGAGGCATGCGCGGCTATTTTTCCGTTGCAGGCATTGGCAGTCAGTCCATGCGGTCGGTGAGGTCGACAACCCGGGCGAGCTCGTCGATGCCGGTCACGCCTGCCCGCACGAGCCGCAAGCCGTCCTCCGCGAGGGTCCGAAAGCCCTTGGCCAGTGCCGCTGCCAGGATTTCCCGGGTGGTAGCGCGCTGCGCGATCAGCTCGTCTATTCCACCGTCGAGTTTCAGGATTTCCATGATGCCCTGCCGGCCCCGGTACCCCTGGTAGTCGCACTGCTCGCAGCCGACCGCCCTGTACAGGGTCGCCGGGTCGGACGGTCCGAGCGCGAGCAGGCGGCGCTCCCGATCGTCCGGCTCATACCCGTGGCGACAGGTGCGGCAAAGCTTGCGGACCAGGCGCTGCGCGATGATCCCGATGATGTTCCCGGCCATGATGTCGGGAACAATTCCGATGTCGAGCAGCCGCGGTATCGCGCCGATCGCCGAGTTCGTGTGCAGGGTCGTGTAGACCTGGTGGCCGGTCATCGACGCCCTGAAGGCCATTTCAGCCGTGTCCTCGTCTCTGATCTCGCCGACCAGGATGGCGTCCGGGTCCTGTCGCATCAGGGCGCGGATGCCGTTGGCGAAATCGAGCTTGGCCTCGGCCACCGAAGTCTGCCGGATCAGCGTCATCGGGTACTCGACCGGATCCTCCAGCGTCATTATGTTGATGCCGTCGGAATTGATGTGGTTCAGGATCGAGTAGAGCGTGGTGGTCTTCCCGCTGCCGGTGGGTCCGGTAACCAGGATGATTCCCTCAGGCCGCGCGATCATCCGCTTGAGCAGATCCAGCTGGACCTCATCGAGTCCGAGCTTGTCGAGCGGCACGATGCCTTTTTGCCGATCGAGGATGCGCAGAACCACGTTCTCGCCGTGCGTGGTGGGCAGGCTTGATACGCGGAAGTCCACGACACGGCCGGACATGGTCGCCGAGATGCGGCCGTCCTGCGGCGCGCGGGTTTCGGCGATGTTCATCTTGGACATGACCTTCAGGCGAATCGCCATCGCCGGCCAGTAAGTCTTGTGCAGGGAGCGGATCTGGCGCAGGACGCCGTCGATGCGGTACCTGATGCGCAGGAAATTCTGCTCCGGCTCGAAATGGATGTCTGAAGCACCGCGCTCGACCGCATCGGCAAGCAGTGCGGAAATCAGGCGGCCGACGGGTTGGTTGTATTCATCCCAATCGGTAATCGTTGCGTAATCGACCTCGCCCGTCTCGATCTCGCGCAGGATTCCGTCGATCGAGAATTCGTGACCGTAATACTGTTCGATCGCACGATCGACCTCGGAGTCTCCCGCCAACCGCAGTTCGACTTCGTACTCGCCCTTGAGGTGCGCGCGCAGCTGGTCGATGGCGACGATGTTGTTCGTATCGGCAAGGGCGACTATGAATTTCTTTACCTGCCGGTCGAGTGCGACCGGGAACACGCGGTAGCGCCGGGCCATGTCGCGGGGCACCATCTTGAGGGCCGCCGGATCGACGATGATGTGGGCGAGGTCGACGGGTTGCAGCCCGAGCTTTTCTGACAGGGCATCGCGCAGCGTCGCTTCAGACACGAACCCGAGTTGCACGAGCAGTCGCCCGACCGGCAGATGCGATTTCATCTGCTCGAGCAAGGCGATGCGCAACTGGTCCTCGGTCAGGATTCGCTGGTCGATCAGGATCTGCCCGATATGGCGCTTGGCTTGGGGATTGGTGGGCGAATTCATCCTAGAAACCTCAATTGACGATATGCAATTTGTCGGAGATTCAGGCAGGCTGCGGTTTTCGATGAATTGAAGGGGATCACCCGATGGGTGAGTCGAAATGGAAGCTGGCCAAGCGCGATGAAACGCTGCTTTCGTGCGCGGGGGTGCAGACGATGGCGGGCCGTGTGCAGGTGCGCTGGGAGTCTGAG
>CANKMT010000109.1 GCA_947482825.1 Betaproteobacteria bacterium
CGACGATGCGGTGCGGTCCTCCGTCACGAAGGAGGCCTTCATCGACGCGGTGAAGAAGACCAAGGAGTACATCTACGCCGGCGACGCGATGCAGATTCAGATCTCGCAGCGCATGTTGCGCCGCTTTACGGCGCCGCCGTTCGCGTTGTACCGGTCGCTGCGCGGGTTGAATCCCTCGCCGTACATGTTCTATTTCGACCTCGGCGACCACCATGTGGTGGGCGCCTCGCCGGAGATCCTCGTGCGGCTCGAGGGCGACACTGTGACGCTGCGGCCGATCGCGGGCACGCGTCCGCGCGGCAAGACCTATGCCGAGGACCAGGCCGCCGCGAAGGAACTGCTCGCCGATCCGAAGGAGCGGGCCGAGCACGTCATGCTGATCGACCTCGGCAGGAACGACGTCGGCCGCGTGGCGAAGATCGGCAGCGTGAAAGTCACCGAATCGATGACGGTCGAGCGCTACTCGCATGTGATGCACATCGTGTCCAACTGCGAAGGCGCCCTCGCCGAAGGGCTCGACGCGTTCGATGTGCTGAAGGCGACCTTCCCGGCCGGCACGATCAGCGGCGCGCCCAAGGTGCGGGCGATGGAAATCATCGACGAGTTCGAGCCGATCAAGCGCGGCCTGTACAGCGGGGCAGTGGGTTACCTCGGGTTCAACGGCGACATGGACCTGGCGATCGCGATTCGCACCGCGGTCATAAAGGACGGCACGCTGCACGTTCAGGCCGCCGCGGGCATCGTGGCCGATTCGGACCCCGAGTCCGAGTACCAGGAAACCCTCCACAAGATGCGCGCGGTCCTGCGCGCGGCCGAAACCGCGCTCGCCGAGACCGAGCAGCCGGTCGCGACCTAGGGGGATGCCATGCCGCTGATGATCGACAATCGACAATCGACATCTGCCTCCGGTAGCGTCCGCAGAAGTCTAAATACTTCATAAATACAGCAACAAAACAATAATTTAGAGTCCGGCGCTTTCCGGGCGTGTCGGCGTCAACAGGTGGTGGTCGACGATGACGTCGACGTCCACAATCCGACCGAGGTCGAGTGGGCGGTGGCGACCCGGTTCCAGGCAGACCTGGACTTGGTGCTGGTCACGGGCGCGCCCTGGCCGCACTGCTGTCAGGGCGCTAAGCGCCGGCTAGGCGGCCGCGCTCATCTGCCTCCTTGAATGCTCGTGGTCGGGCACCGATAGCCCCAGCGTGGCCGCGTCGCGCCCTAGCAGGTCGACGAAGATCCTGCGGACCTGGTCGTTTGCGGCCATCTTGATGCCGGCGTTGCAATACGCCGCTTCGTTCGCACTGCCGCCGGCGCCGAAGGCACGCAGCGCATGGCCGTACCAAGCGGCAAGGATCTTCGGGCCTGCCTCGCGAATGCTTGCGCGGTCGAGCGCCTGGGCACGCTGAAGCCACTGGTCGGCGATTTTCTCCTGGCCGTCGTAGTGGATGCCGGACCAGACCGCGAGCGGGACCAGGCAGGAACCGAACGTCGCGAGCGACGCGGTCTGCGATGCGCGCGCGGCGATCCATTGTTGCAGGCAAATTTCCACCCAGCTTTCCGGCAGCGGCTGCTTGAGGAAATCCACTTTGTGCTCTCCGCCGGTCAGCGAGCGCTCAGCCTCGTCGGCGATGGGGTCGGGGTTCACGCCCAGCGCGCTGAGCATCCTGGCCGTGTGCAGGCCCCATTTGCGGTCGTCGCGGTACTGGATCGCGACCGCGAGCTTTTCTTCCGGCGTGGGCGCGGCGAACACCGCCATCTCGTTTTGCCGCGCGTACTTGGCCTGCACCCAGCCGCTGATTACCTTCGCAAGCAGCGGACGGACCGCAGCGGGCACGTCGCTCGCCTCGAGGTACAGGCCTGTGCTGGCCAGGCTCTCTTCCGGGTATACGCGCCGGTTGCCCTTCCAGAGCGCGGAGGGCATTTCGAGCGACATCGCCTTGAGGTCGCGCTCGAGAGACTTGATCCAAAGCAGGCGCGACTGGTTGTTGCTCAATGTCTTGACGCCGAGTTCCAGGTAGCGCTTCTCGTTCGGCGTGTCGACCCCGCCGAAGATGTCCAGGCACGACGGATAGAACTTCTCGATAGCCTTTTGGCATTCCTCCCGCCGGCCTTCCTCCACCAGCCTTTTCGCATACAGGTTGCCCTGCGCGGTATGGCCAAGCGCTTCATCGACATAGTTCTTGGCGTGCCAGACGGCCAGCGGCACGTAGCTCGCGCCCAGGCCGCCGATCGACTGGATGCCGCCGGTGCGCTCGGCAAGGACCCGGGTCATGCTGCGCTCGACCCAGTCTTCCATGCGCAGGCGGAAGTAGTCCAGCTTGCGTCCGCCGACGGTGACCGAGCTTTCGGCTTCCTTGATGTAGGGTAGGGGATCGACGCCCATGTCCTGGAGGATCCGGGACACGCCCAGCCCGTGCTCCTTTTCCTGGGCGATCTGGAAATCGACCCAGGCCTTGTCTTCGACGGTGGGGCAGACGGAGCCGGAGCGATCCGGCGCGTCGGCGTACTCGGACTGGATCTGCACGGTCAGCATCTTGACGATGAACTGGCGCACGTCCTCCGGCACCTCGTCGGCGCGAAGGTAGATCTTCCTGTTGGCAACGCGTTCTGGCAGGGACATGGATTTCTCCTCGATCAAATGTTCGGGCGTGGTTGCGGATCCGTTACTTGCCGTGGAATACGGGCTTGCGCTTTTCGAGGATGGCAGCGATTCCTTCGCGCCGGTCTTCGGTGGTGCGCAGCAAGCCGCCCAGGAACGACTCGAGCCGTATGCCGTCTTCGATCGACAGGTCCGTGCTCTTCGTTACTGCTTCCTTGCCGTACTTGAGGGCGAGCGGCGCCTTTGCCGCGAGCTTGTTGGCCCACGCCCTGGCGGTGGGCAGCAACTCCCCGGCCGGCACGACGCGGTTGACCACGCCGATGCGAAACGCTTCCGCCGCGTCGATCCGCTCGCCGAACAGCACGAGTTCCAGCGCGCGGCCAAGACCGGCCAGGCGCGCGAGGCGTTGCGTTGCGCCGCCCGCGGGGATCGAACCGAGGTTGATTTCCGGCACCGCGAAGCTCGCCTCCTCGGCCGCGAGACGGAAGTCGCAAGCCAGCGCCAGTTCGAATCCGCCGCCGAGCGCCATGCCGTTGACCGCGGCGATGCTGGGTTTGCCAAGCGTAGCGAGCGTCGCGCGAAAGTCACCCCACCAGCGCGACTCCACCGACTCGATGGGCGGTTCGGTCACGCTGCCGTCCTTGAGGTCGGCGCCGGCCGAGAACGCCCTGCCGGCGCCGGTAATCAGGAGAACGCGCTGGGAGGCGTCGTCCCGCGCGGCGAGAAACAGGTGCATCAGCTCTTCGCGCGCCTTTGCGTTGATGGCATTGAGCTGTTCTGGCCGGTTTAGCGTGATTTCGACCACGCCGTTCTGCGCGGCAACAACGAGCGTTTCATAGTTCATCAGGCGACACCTCGGGTTTGAGCGGAACGCATTAGGCGCAGGCTGCAGCCTGCCCGGCATATCGCGCCACCAGGGCGCGCTTGTCGATCTTGTTCGATCCGTTGCGCGGCAACGCATCCACGATGAAAACCTGCTTTGGCAGCTTGTAGCCGCTCAGGAACCTGCGGCAGTAGTCGATCAGCTCGGCTTCGCTGACGACGGACGCCACACGCAAAGCGACGACCGCGGTCACAGCCTCCTCCCAGTGCGGGTGAGGCATCCCGAACACCACCGCCTCGAGCACGTCGGCGTGCGCCGCAAGCGCGTGCTCGACCTCGGCCGGGTGTACGGTCATTCCGGCCGACTTGATGACGTCCTTGATCCTGCCGGTAAGAAACAAGGTGCCGTCTTCGCCCAAGCGGCCGAGATCTCCCGTATGCATCCAACCGCCCCGCATGGCGGCCGCGCTGAGGTCCGGGGCATCCCAGTAACCGCTCATCCCGGTAGGCGATCGCACCACGACCTCACCCTCGCCGTCGCCTGGCGGCAAGAGGTTGCCGTCGGCGCCCAGGATGCCGATCTCGCTGCCGGGCCAGGCGAAGCCAACGCAATTCGACGGCTGCGCTGTCAGGGCATCGCACTCGTAAGTGGCGATGTTGCTGACTTCCGTCATGCCGTAGGTCACCTCGAGCGGCAGGCCCGGAAAGCGGCGAAAGATCTCGCTGCGGATCGCTTCGGGCAGGGATCCCGCGGTCCAGTGCAGGCAGCGCAGCGAACTCAAGTCGAACGGCGTGCGATCCATCGCGGCGAACAAGCGTTTCGCAGACAGGACCGGGTGGAGGTAGAGCCGTGTCACCCGGTGCTGCTGCACCATTCCGAGCAGCCTCTCGGGGTCGGTGCGCGACGGGATGACGAGCGTTCCGCCCGCAACCAGCACCGCGAAAGGACCCGTGAGCGAGCCTCCGGTATGCGCCATCGGCGCCCGCGCGAGCAGCACTTCCGCCCGCGACAGCCGCTGCGCCAGCATGGCGAGTCCCCACGCGACGCTCAAGTGGGAGCGTACGACGCCCTTCGGCCGGCCGGTGCTGCCGGCCGTGTAGTAGATCGCGCAAGGATCGGCGAGCGCCTGCGCACCACGGCTGGCGGGTGGATGGCTGCGAGCGATCAAGGCTTCGTAGTCCGCGATGCCTTCGCGCGCCGCATCGACGCAAACGACGGCCCTGACCCGCTGAGTCGTCTGCACGGCGACGAGTTCTTCGACCAAAGACAGGTGCTCGTTGTCGGTGATCACGCATGCGGGCCCGCAGTTGCCGATGTAGAAGCGGAGCTCTTCGAGGGCGGTGCGTGGATTGAGGGGAACGACCACCGCACCGCACCAAAGGACTGCCCACCAGGCCTCGACGAACCGCGCCCCGTTCGGCAGCAGCAGGACGACACGGTCGCCGGGCTCGATCCCGAGCGCCCCGAGCCCGCCCGCCAGCCGGCCGGTCCGGTCGAGCAGCTGCCCATACGTCGTGACGGCGGCGTCCTCGCAGATCGCCGCCCGGCCGCCAAAGCGGCGGGCGCTGGCAAGTAACAGCGAAACTGCGTCAAACGGCATGGGACTCAACACACTTTTCCTCGGGGGCAGCGTCGGGCCGCCGGGTCGGGATGAACCCGCTGCGGCCGATGTCCCCGTATCTCTCCATGATACATTCGAACCATCGAGCTACCATCGGAGATCCGCCATGCGAATTGCACGCCGCTTCAGCATGCTCTGCGCAGTAGTCCTCTTTGCGGTCGGAAACACCGGAGCCCTCGCCCAGTCCGGGCCCCAGAGCCTCGCCTTTTCCACGCTCGGACAGGGGACCGCGTGGTATGTCTACGGGGCGACTATGGCCGAGCTCTTGCGCAAGACGTTGCCGGCCGGCTCCAACATCGACGTCAAGCCCTTCTCCGGCGGCGTGGGGAACGCCAGGCTGGTGGCGAAAAACGAGACGCCGCTGGGGCTGTCGTTCACGGTCACCAATCGCTGGGCCATGCTGGGTGCTGAAGGGTATGAAACGAAGCTCGACAACCTGCGCGGTCTCGTCGGCGGGCTGGACAGCTATTACCTGATCGTGATGGGCACCAGCAAGCTGAACGCGAATTCGCTGAAGGACATCAAGGACCGCAAGCTGCCGGTGCGGCTCTACACGCTGCCGGTAGGCTCTCTCGGCGAGCTGGGCGCCAAGCAAATGCTCAAAGAATACGGCATCACCTACAACGACATCAAGGCCTGGGGCGGAACCATCACCCATCAGGGCTACAAGGTCATCGTGGACGCGTTCAAGGACGGCCGGGCCGATTTGCTGATCGCGGTCATTACGCCGAAACATCCTTCGATCACCGAGATCGCGACTTTCTCCGACGTCAAGTTCCTCAACGTGGAGCCCGATCGCGTCAATGGCCTGAAGGCCCTGGGCTACCAGCCCTCCGTAATGCCGGCGGATGTTTTCAAAGGCCAGTCGCAGCCCGTGAGCACCGTCGGCTTCCCGACCGTCCTGATCACCAACGCCGCGCTCCCCGAACCAGTGGCCTACATGATCACCAAGACCGTCATCGACAACAAGGAAGCCCTGGTGCGCGGCCATGCCGGGCTGGCCGAGTTCGATCCGGCGACCTCATGGAAACCCGAAAACGTCGGTGCTCCGCTCCACCCGGGTGCCGAGCGCGCGTACCGCGAGAAGGGTTGGCTCAAATAGGGCGGTCGCGCGATTCTCCGGCGATTGCCGGATTGCACTAAGTTGCGGCCTCGAGCAGGCCGCAGTTTCCTGAACATTTCCTCCGAGGGCAGCCGTGGAACCTGAACTGCGTTCACCGCGCGTGGCGCTGGCAGTCATTTGGTCGTTGTTCCAGTTGTGGGCGGCGTTTGCGGGATCGCTCGATCTCATGATCCAGATCCCCCTGCACGTCGCCTTCGCCACGGCCCTCGGTTTCCTGACCCCGCACCGTACCGGCGGCGGCGAGGCCACCACGCGCTCGTGGGACTATGGCGGCGCATTCCTTGCGCTTGGCTGTGCCGGGTACTTCATCGCGACGAACCAGCACCTCGTCACGCGCATGTCGATGGTGGACGCGCCACGCGTGCCCGACATGGCCGTCGCCGTGCTGTTCGTTGCGCTGCTGCTCGAGTCCGCGCGCCGCCACGTGGGCACCGCGCTGGTCGTGCTCACGATCGTGTTTGTCGCCTACGCTTTCGCGGGGCCGTGGATGCCGGGGTTCCTGGCGCATGGCGGAGTGACATTCCAGAAATTAATCGACCTGCAGATGCTTACGCTCGAAGGGGTGTTCGGCATCCCGGCGCAGGTGTCGGCAAGCTTCATTTTCCTGTTCGTCCTGTTCGGGGCAGTGATGCTGCATGGCGGGCTGCTCGGCCTGTTCACGGACGCCGCGCTCGCCATCGCGGGGAGCACGCGGGGCGGGGCCGGCAAGGTTGCCGTCATCTCGAGCGGCCTGTTTGGCACCCTCAACGGCAGCGCCACGGCAAACGCGGTGACGACCGGCGCGTTCACCATTCCGTTGATGAAGCGATCGGGTTTCCGGCCCGAGTTCGCAGCGGGCGTGGAGGCCACATCGGCAATGGGTGGCCAGCTGATTCCGCCGGTCATGGGCGCTGCCGCCTTCATCATGGCCGAGACCCTCGGCGTTTCGTACTGGACGGTCGCGACCGCGGCCGCGATTCCGGGCGTGCTCTACTTCTTCGCCGTCGGCGTAATGGTCCATCTCGAGGCTTCGCGGCTGAACCTGCCTGTGCTCGACCGCGCGCAGTTGCCCAAGCTGCTTCCGGTCCTGCGCCGAGACCTGCACCTGCTGGCCGGTCCCGTCGTGCTGGTCTGGATCCTCGCCTCCGGCGGGACGGCCGAGCGGGCCGGATTCTGGGCGCTGGTCGCCGCAGTCGTCGCAAGCTGGGTGCGCGCCCAGACGCGCATCGGTCCCAAGCGGATGCTCACCATACTCGTGGATGGCGCAACCGGCGCGCTCCCCGTCGCCCTCGCCTGCGCCACCGTCGGCATCGTCGTAGGCGTGGTGTCGATCAGCGGGATCGGCCTCAAGCTGGCCACCGGCATCGTCGGCCTCTCGCAGGGCGTGCTGCTGGTCACGTGCTTGCTGACCATGATCGCGGCCATCGTGCTGGGCACGGCACTGCCGACTTCCGCCAGTTACATCATTACGTCGATCATGGCGGCGCCTGCCCTGATCCAGCTCGGGATTCCGGCGCTGGCCGCCCACATGTTCGTCTTCTACTTCGGCATCCTCGCAGACCTGACGCCACCCACCGCGATTTCCACTTATGCGACTTCCGCCATCGCCGGGAGCGATGTGTGGCGCACCCAGTGGACCGCGATGCTGCTGGCGCTGTCCGGCTTCATCATCCCCTACAGCTTCGTCTACGATCCGGCACTGCTGATGATCAACGCCACGCCGTTCCAGGTGATCGTGCGTACCCTGACCACGGGTCTGGGCGTCTACATGCTCGGCGCGGGTGTGATCGGATTCATGCGGGTGCCCGCTGTCTGGTGGGAACGGGTGCTTCTGGTAGCCGGCGCCGGCCTGCTGATCTTTTCGGGCTACATCACCGCCATCGCCGGGTTGGCCTGTTTCGCCGTTGTGATGCTGACCCAACGCGGTCGCGTCGTTGCGTATCGTGCCGTGAACAGCCCGCCTTGAAAAAGGAGGAGCTTGCGCCCGCCGGGATTCGCTCGCGCCACTTCGCCGGCTCCTACTAATTCCCTGTAAATTTCTCCATACTTCTACCCATTCCGCCCCCGCCGGCGCCGGTTTGACCAGTGTGCGCCCAACGAATGCTCACGATCGGCACACCCCCTTAAACGGGTCAATTTCCGGACGGCGTCAACAGACACAGGAGCGAAGCCCGAATAGGGGTTGCCAGCTATTGGGGCGGGGTTGGCTGTTTCCTCTAGCGGTGCAATAATTCGCGCATGAATTCCCGCTTCACCTCTGCCGTATCCCTCCGTTGGCGCTGGCGTAAGCCTGCCGCCTGAAATCCCTATCGCTGCGCCGAGCGTATCGGCGGCCGAGGCCCGAAAACAGCCGGGCTACCGCGTAAAAAAGCGGGTATATCTGCGGGTATCAAACAGTAGTCAGCCTGCATATATCTAGCAAAATAAAATACATAGGTACGGATATGCTGCTGATGATCGACAACTACGACTCCTTCACCTACAACCTCGTGCAGTACCTGGGCGAGCTGGGCGAGGACGTGCGCGTGTTCCGCAACGACGAGATTACGGTCGACGAAGTGGCGCAGCTCAAGCCCGCCCGCATCGTGCTCTCTCCCGGCCCGTGCACGCCGAACGAGGCCGGCATTACTCTGGCGCTCATCGAGCGGCTGGCCGGGCAGGTCCCGATCCTCGGCGTATGCCTCGGGCACCAGGCGATCGGCCAGGCCTTTGGCGGCCGGATCGTCCGGGCGATGCAGGTGATGCACGGCAAGACTTCACGCATCGAGCATGAAGGGCGCGGCGTGTTCCGCGACCTCCCGGCCGGTTTCGTCGCGACCCGCTACCACTCGCTGGTCATCGAGCGCGCGAGCCTTCCGGACTGCCTCGAAGTCACCGCGCGCTCCGAGGACGGGGAGATCATGGGGGTGCGCCACCGGACGCTTGCCGTGGAAGGCGTGCAGTTCCACCCGGAGGCCATCCTCACCGAGCACGGCCACCAACTTCTTAAAAATTTCCTGCAGGAGCGAGGCGCATGAAAATTTCGATAGCAGACGCAATCCAGAGGACGGTCGAGCACCGCGAGATCTTCCACGACGAGATGCTGCACATAATGCGCCAGATCATGAACGGCGAGCTCACGCAGGCGCAGATCGCCGGGTTCGTGATCGGGCTGCGGGTGAAGAAGGAAACCATCGGCGAAATTTCCGCCGCGGCGCAGGTCATGCGCGAATTCGCCGCCCGCGTCGAGGTCGGCGACGACACGCACCTGGTCGACACCTGCGGTACGGGTGGCGACTCGGCGCACACCTTCAACGTGTCCACGGCGGCGGCAATCGTCGCGGCGGCCGCCGGCGCGAAAGTTGCCAAGCACGTTGGGCGCTCCGTCTCGTCGTCGTCGGGAAGCGCGGACGTGCTCGAGGCAATGGGTGCAAACATAGCGCTCACGCCCGCGCTGGTGGGCAAGGCGATCGAGGAACTCGGCCTCGGGTTCATGTTCGCCCCCACCCACCACGCGGCGATGAAATACGCGGCGCCGGTGAGGAAGGAACTCGGCGTGCGCACGATCTTCAACCTGCTCGGGCCGCTGACCAACCCGGCCAACGCGAAGAACCAGGTCGCGGGCGTGTTCCACCCCGACCTGGTGGGCATCCAGGTGCGCGTGCTGCAGCGGCTCGGCAGCCGGCATGTGATGACCGTGCACGGGCGCGACGGGATCGACGAGATTTCCATCTCCGGCGAGTCGATGATCGGCGAACTCGTCAAGGGCGAGATCCGCGAGTACACCGTGCATCCCTCCCAGTTCGGGATGGAGATCTACGACCGGCGCGCGATCCAGGTCAGCACGGCGCAGGAGTCAAGGGAGATGATCCTCGCGGTGCTCGAGAACCAAGCGGGTCCCGCGCTGAACATCGTCCTGCTGAACGCAGGCGCAACGATCTACGTCTCCGGGGTGGCCAAGTCGCTGGAGGCCGGCATCGAGGGCGCCCGCAAGGCGATTGCTTCCGGCCAAGCGCGCGCGAAGCTTGACCAGTACGTGGCCTATTCGATCAAGCACAAGGCCTGAGCGAAGCCCATGGCCGACATCCTGCAGAAGATCCTTGCCACCAAGCAGCGGGAAGTCGCCGAAGCTTTGAGTGCGGTGCCGCTTGCCCAGGTAAAAGCACAAGCTTCGGTGGCGGACGAGCCGCGCGATTTCGAGGCTGCGCTGCGCACGAAGATCCGGGCGGGCGAGCCCGCGGTCATTGCCGAGGTCAAGAAAGCCAGCCCCTCCAAGGGCGTGCTCCGGGCGGACTTCGATCCCGCGGCGATTGCCAGGAGCTATGCCGC
>CANKMT010000110.1 GCA_947482825.1 Betaproteobacteria bacterium
ACGAACTGGCCGGTACCAGGGACGAAGTCGGAAGAGCAGCGATCGGGATCAGGATCGGTGGCGAATTGCAGTTGATTTGCCAGCGCTGCCTGAAGGCGATGCATTACAGGTTAAGCGTTGACGATCTGCTCGTTCTGGCCAGGAGCGAGGCCGAAATCGAGGCCTTGCCGCTCAACCCGGAAATGCACGATCGCGTGGTCGCAGGAAAGGAAATGGAAGTCGGGACGATGCTCGAAGACGAGATTCTTCTTGCAATCCCGGTTGCACCGCGGCACGAGCATTGCTCGGGCACGGGCGTCGAAGAAGGCGGGGCCCAGGCTTCGCCGTTTGCACATTTGCGCGGACTGCTCAATCGCGGCAGCCGCACCCGGAATTAACGAAAGGAGCTTTGCCATGGCAGTCCAGCAGAACAAGAAGTCACCGTCCAAGCGCGGAATGCATCGTGCCCACGACTTCCTTACCAGCCCTTCCCTGGCGCTCGAGCCGACCACGGGCGAAACGCACCTGCGCCACCACATCAGCCCCACCGGCTTCTACCGGGGCAAGAAGGTCGCCAAAGGCAAGGGCGAGTAGTCGGATCTGAGTTCCGGCCGCCCTCAGCGGCCGCAAGAAACCCGGCATGGACATCACGGTTGCCATCGACTGCATGGGGGGCGACCACGGCCCCCATGTGACCGTTCCGGCCGCGCTCGCATTCCAAAAGGGCTCTCCCCTGGTCGACCTTGTCCTGGTCGGCCTGCAGGACGCCATCATGGCCGAACTCAAAGCCGCCGGCGCGTCACCAGGCCCGCGGCTGCGCGTGCACCAAGCGTCCCAAGTCGTGACCATGGAAGAATCCGCCGCGACGGCGCTGCGCGGCAAGAAAGACTCCTCGATGCGCATCGCGATCAACCTGGTAAAGGACGGCGAGGCGCACGCCTGCATCAGCGCCGGCAATACCGGGGCGCTGATGGCCATGTCGCGCTTCGTCCTCAAGACGTTGCCCGGGATCGACCGGCCCGCGATCTGCAGCGTGCTGCCGACCATGCGCGGACGCGCCTATGTCCTCGACCTGGGCGCAAACGTCGATTGCACGCCTGAAAACCTGTTCCAGTTCGGGATCATGGGCGCCTGCCTGGCCGCCGCGGTCGAGCACAACGAAACGCCCTCGGTCGGCCTGCTCAATATCGGCGTCGAGGACATCAAAGGCAACGAAGTCGTCAAGCGCGCCGCCGAGCTCCTGCGGGGGAGCGGCCTGAATTTCTACGGCAACGTCGAGGGCGACGACATCTACAAGGGCACGACCGACGTGGTCGTGTGCGATGGGTTCGTCGGCAATGTCGCGCTAAAGAGTTCGGAAGGGGTCGCCCAGATGATCGCCGCATTCCTCAGGGAGGAATTTAAGCGCAACGCCTACACGAAGCTCGCGGCCGTTTTCGCGCGGCCGGTCATCAATGCGTTTCGCAAGCGCATGGATCACCGGCGCTATAATGGCGCAAGCCTTCTGGGCCTGAAAGGCATCGTTATCAAGAGTCACGGCTCAGCTGATGCATTTGCATTTGAGAAGGCCCTCGAGCGCGCCGTGGAGGAAGTCCGGAACGGAGTGCCGAAGCGCATCTCACAACGCATGGCCCTGTTGCATCCGCCCAAAGCAGCCTGAATGATCTATTCCCGCATTGCAGGAACCGGCAGCTACCTTCCGTCCCGCATAGTCAAGAACGCCGAATTCGCGCAGACGCTGGACACGAGCGACGAGTGGATCCGCGAACGCACCGGGATCGCGCAACGCCATATCGCGGAGGAGTCGCAGACCTCGAGCGACCTTGCGCTCGAGGCGAGCCGCGCCGCGATCCAGGCCGCGGGCGTGCAGGCCGGGGAAGTCGACCTCATCATCGTCGCCACGTCCACGCCCGATTTCATCTTCCCGAGCACGGCGTGCCTCCTGCAGGCCAAGCTCGGCATCCAGGACTGTGCCGCTTTCGACCTCCAGGCGGTCTGCAGCGGGTTCGTCTACGCGCTCGCGACTGCGGATAAATTCATCAAGTCGGGCCAGCACAAGTGCGCGCTCGTGGTGGGCGCGGAAGTCTTCTCGCGCATCCTCGACTGGACCGATCGCGGCACCTGCGTGCTGTTCGGCGACGGGGCCGGGGCCGTGGTGCTTCGCGCGGCCGACTCTCCGGGCATCCATTCGAGCGTGCTGCGTGCCGATGGCAGGCATGCGGGGATCCTTTCCGTGCCCGGCAATGTGAGCCGCGGCAAGATCATCGGCTCGCCGTTCCTGCAGATGGCCGGCAACCAGGTGTTCAAGTTCGCGGTCAAGGTGCTCGACGAAGTGGCCCGGGAAACGCTTGCGGCCGCAGGGGCCGGGGTGGGCGACGTGGATTGGCTCATCCCACACCAGGCGAACGTGCGTATTCTCGATGCCACGGCCCGCAAGCTCGGCATTCCGGCTGAAAAGGTCGTCGTCACGGTGGCGCATCACGGGAACACCTCGGCGGCTTCCATCCCGCTCGCGCTGGACGAGTACGTGCGCGATGGCCGGATCAAGCCGGGCCATCGCCTGCTGATGGAAGGCGTCGGCGGCGGCTTCACCTGGGGCGCGGTGTACGCGACCCTCTAAGGGACAGTCCGGATCCATGAAACTTGCGATGGTTTTTCCTGGGCAGGGCTCTCAATCGGTCGGCATGCTGCGCGCCTATGACGGACTGCCGGGAGTGGATTCGGTCCGCAGCGAGGCGGCCGCCGCGCTCGGACAGGATTTCCTCGACATGCTCGACGAAGGGCCGGCCGAAGCGCTCGGCCTCACCGTGAATACGCAACCGGCCATGGTGACCGGAGGCTACGCGGCCTATCGGGCATGGATCGAGTTGGGCGGCCCGAGACCGGAAGTCGTTGCGGGGCACAGCCTGGGCGAGTACACGGCGCTCGTTGCGGCAGGGGTGTTCCCATTCTCGGATTGCCTGCCCTTGGTGCGGCACCGGGCGCAAGCGATGCAACAAGCGGTTCCTGCAGGCGAAGGCGCAATGGCGGCGATTCTGAACCTGGACGATGACTCGGTGCGTGCGGCCTGCGCAGAAGCGGCGCAGGGGCAAGTCGTGCAGGCGGTGAATTTCAATGGTCCGGGGCAGGTGGTGATCGCCGGAAACAAGGAGGCGGTGGCCCGTGCGATGGATGCATGCAAGGCCAAGGGGGCCAAGCGCGCATTGCTCCTGCCGGTCAGCGCGCCATTTCATTCCAGCCTGATGCAGCCGGCCGCGGAAGCCCTGAGGGCCTGTCTATCGGGCATGCGATTGCGCGAACCGGGGGTCCAGGTGATCAACAATGTCGATGTAAGCGTGCAGACCGCGGCTGAATCCATCAAGGACGCCCTAGTCCGGCAGGCCGCCTCGCCAGTGCGCTGGGTCGAGACGATCGAGGCCATGGCCGCGATGGGCGTCACCCACGTCCTCGAGTGCGGGCCCGGCAAAGTCCTTGCCGGCCTGACCAGGCGCATCCGTCCGGATCTTCAGGGGTTCGCGCTGGCCGATCGCGCCTCCCTCGAGTCGGCGCTTGCCAGTGTGAAGGCCGCATGATCAATCTCAAAGGGAAAGTCGCCCTCGTCACGGGCGCTTCGCGCGGCATCGGGCGCGCAATCGCCATGTCCCTGGCCAGCGAGTCGGCCACGGTGATCGGCACGGCAACGACCGAATCCGGTGCACAGGCGATTGGGGAAGCGCTTGCGTCGGCCGGGGGCGCGGGCCGTGTGCTCGACGTGCGCGACGCGACGCAGTGCGACGCGCTGATCGCGTCGGTCGCCAAGGAGTTCGGCGATATTGCCGTCCTCGTCAACAATGCCGCCGTGGTGAGAGACAACCTCGGCCTGCGCATGAAGGACGAAGAATGGGACGAGGTGATCCAGACCAACCTGCGTTCGGTATTCCGCCTTTCGCGCGGTGTGCTGCGCGGCATGATGAAGGCACGCTGGGGACGGATCATCAGCATCACTTCGGTCGTCGGCGCGGCGGGCAACGCGGGGCAAATGAACTACGCAGCCGCCAAGGCAGGCGTGGTGGGCATGAGCAAGTCGCTTGCGCGCGAGATCGGAAGCCGCAACATTACCGTGAACTGCGTGGCGCCTGGATTCATCGACACGGACATGACGCGCGCCTTGTCGGACGCGCAGAAAACCGCGCTGCTCGGCCAGATCCCGCTCGCGCGCCTGGGCACGCCGGAGGACGTCGCGGCCGCAGTCGCGTTCCTGGCCTCGCCGCCGGCCGGCTATATCACAGGTACGGTGCTGCATGTCAACGGCGGGATGTACATGGCGTAGATCGCTTTGTTTTCCGCAGCATGCGGACTGATGCGCTCATTTTGGTAAAATGCGCAGCTTGAGCTTGGCCCAACCGGGAAGGAGCAGGACATGGATAACATCGAACAACGCGTAAGAAAGATCATCGCCGAGCAGCTCGGAGTCAACGAGGCGGAGATCAAGAACGAATCCTCGTTCGTCGACGACCTCGGTGCGGACTCGCTCGACACCGTCGAACTCGTCATGGCGCTCGAGGAAGAGTTCGAGACCGAGATCCCGGACGAGGAAGCCGAAAAAATCACCACCGTCCAGAAGGCCATCGATTTCGTGCAGGCGCGCCAGAAGGCCTGATTGCCAGCCCCCAGATTGTCAGCCCATCCCCAAGCGGAGTCAGATTGACACGCCGCAGAGTCGTAGTCACCGGCCTGGGTATCGTCAGCCCCGTCGGCAATACCGTCGCACAGGCCTGGGAAAACCTGCTCGCCGGCAGGTCGGGGATCACGCGGGTGACCCGCTTCGACCCGTCCCGGATCACTTCGCAGATCGCCGGCGAAGTGAAGGGCTTCGACGTCACGCAGTACATCTCAGCCAAAGAAGCCAGGCGGATGGACACGTTCATCCACTACGGGATGGCGGCCGGGTTGCAGGCCTGGAAGGATTCGGGCATTGACATGTCGAAGGAAGACCCCGAGCGCTCCGGCATCAATTTCGGCTCGGGCATTGGCGGCCTCCCCATGATCGAGCATACGCAAAACGAATTGCTCAAGAACGGGCCGCGGCGCATTTCCCCGTTCTTCATCCCAAGCACCATCATCAACATGATCGCGGGCAACTTGTCGATCACGCTCGGGACCAAAGGCCCCAATCTCGCGATCGTGACGGCCTGCACGACCTCGACACACTGCATAGGCGAGGCGGCCAAGGCGATTCGCTACGGCGAGGCCGAGATCATGATCGCGGGAGGCGCCGAAGCAACCGTCACCGAGCTCGCAATGGGCGGCTTCGCGTCCGCGCGGGCCTTGTCTACGCGCAACGACACGCCCGAGGCGGCCAGCCGTCCGTGGGACAAGGATCGCGACGGGTTCGTGCTGGGCGAGGGCGCAGGCGCCGTAGTCCTCGAAGAGTACGAGCACGCCAAGGCGCGCGGCGCGCGGATCTATTGCGAGCTGGCCGGCTATGGCGTGAGTTCCGATGCGTTCCATATGACCGCCCCCGCGGAGGACGGTGACGGCGCCTTCCGTTGCATGCGCAATGCATTGCGCGACGCAGGACTGAACCTCGAAGCGATCCATTACATCAATGCGCACGGAACGTCCACGCCGCTCGGTGACATTGCCGAGACCATGGCGGTGAAGAAGCTGCTTGGCGAGCGCGCAAAGAAAGTCGCGGTCAACTCCACCAAGTCGATGACCGGGCACCTGCTGGGCGCCGCCGGGGCCGTGGAGGCGATCGCCAGCATCCTCGCGGTTCGGGACCAGGTCTCTCCGCCGACGATCAATCTCGACAATCCGGATCCGCGGTGTGACCTCGACTACGTCCCGCACACTGCGCGCAAGATGGAAATTCGTACCGCCCTGTCGAACTCGTTTGGTTTTGGGGGCACGAACGGCACCTTGATATTCACCCGCCTTTAAGCGAACGCCCGGTGCGCCTGACGCTGCGCGCTTCCCCAATCCTGACGCTGGCAACGGCCTGCGTCCACGCGGTCGCGGCCGCGATATTCTGGCTCTACCTGCCGCAGCCGGCCGGCGCCTGTGCGGCAACGTTGACGATCATTCTCGCGATCCTGGCGATCAAGGACCGAACGCTTCTTCGCGGCGCCTTGGCCCCGGTGTTGCTGAATCTGGAGCGAGGCGGCCTGCTCATCGTCCGATTGCGAGATGGGACGGAGTTAAAGAGTCAGGTTTCTGCAAGGCGCTACGTCAACCGCTGGCTGGTCGCCCTACGGCTCGAAAAGGCCCGCATGGGGCAGGGTTCGATCCTTGTCGCACGGGATATGCTCTCCGCTGCGGATTTCCGGCGCCTGCGTCTTTGGGCGCTGTGGGACGCGCTCCCCGGCGAGCGCTCCGCGACTCCCCGGCCCCAAGGCGCCCGATGAAATCCCACGAACTTTTTGCCGGGATGCCTGTCTGTCCCGATGAGCGTTATTTGATTGCGGAGCGTAGCCCGCCAAGCGAGGCGCTCGGCAATGGCTGACCGGGAGATCGACCAGGCGCTGGTCGAACGTGCGCAGAAGGGCGACAAGCAGGCGTTCGGTCTGCTCGTCGAGAAGTACCAGCGCAAGCTCGGGAGGCTTTTGTCGAGGTTCGTTCGCGATCCGGCCGAGGTAGAGGATGTGACCCAGGAAGCATTCATCAAGGCGTACCGGGCGTTGCCGAATTTCCGCGGCGACAGCGCCTTCTATACCTGGCTTTACCGGATAGGCATCAACACCGCGAAGAACTACCTGATGGCCGCCGGGCGCAGGGCGCCGACCTCCACGAGCGTCGACTCGGAGGAGGCCGAGGGCCTCGAAGAAGGCGAGCAGCTGCGCGACATCAATACGCCCGAGAGCCTGCTCCTGAGCCGCGAGATCGGCGACACCGTCAATGCGACCATGGAATCGCTGCCTGAGGAGTTGCGCACCGCGATCCAGCTGCGTGAAATCGAAGGCATGAGTTACGAAGACATTGCACAGATAATGCACTGCCCGATCGGCACCGTACGCTCGCGGATATTCCGTGCGCGTGAAGCAATTGCCGAGCGGCTCAAGCCGTTGTTGGACACCGGCGACGACAGGAGATGGTGACACCATGAAAGACAGGATTTCCGCTCTGATGGACGGTGAGCTCTCGCCTGCCGAGACCGAGGACCAGTTGCATGCTCTGCGCAAGGGCGGAGAGGCGCTCGAAGCTTGGCGACGCTACCACCTGATCGGCGACGCAATCAGGGACACCCGGCCGCTTTCAAGGGGCTTCTCTACGCGATTTTCCGAACGCCTTGCTGCCGAAGCGACGGTTTTCTCGCCTGCGAGCATTCCATCGCGGACTGAGAAGCTGCGCGCACGGATCCCCCTTTCGGCTGCGGCAAGCCTTGCAGCCGTTGCGCTGGTGGGCGCGCTCGCTTACCAGACGTTCGGACCGGAGAACCAGCAGGTTGCACAGAGTGCGCCGGAGGGCCAGAAACCCGCCGCAAAGGCCGCGGTGCCGATGCCCGGGGCGGTAAACGACTACCTTCTTGCGCACCAGAACTATTCCCCACGCAGCACCCTCCAGGGGGTCGCACCCTACGTGCGGACGGTTTCCGAATCGTCCCGTCCTCGATGAGGCGTAAATGAAGGCCTTTGCACTGGTCCTGCTGCTGCTTCCCGGTTTCGCGTTTGCGCAGGCACCGCAAGCGCAAGCGCATCCACAGGATGCGAGTGCTTGGCTGAAGAAGATTTACCTGGCTTCGCAAAAACTCAGCTACTCGGGGACGTTCGTCTACCGGCAGGGCGAGCGCAGCGAGTCTTCCCGGATCACAAGAATCATCGACGGCGCAAGCGATACCGAGAAGCTCGAGGCCCTCGACGGCATCCGGCGCGAAATCGTGCGCAGCGGAGACGAGGTCAGGTGTTATCTGCCTGAGGACAAGATCGTCAAGGTCGATCGCCGTTCGAAGCACCCCACATTCCCCGCGCTGCTGCCCGCGCAGAACGCCGCCCTTTCGGGACACTATGCGATCTCCAAGGAGGAAACGGCACGCATTGCGGGATACGAATGCCAGGCCATTGCACTGAAGCCGAAAGACGAACTTCGTTACGGCTATAAACTCTGGGCCGATCTCGGAACCGGGATGCTCCTCAAGGCGCGAGTCCTGAACGAGAAGGGCGAAGCGGTCGAGGAATTCACGTTTACCCAGTTGACGATCGGCGGGAACATCGAAAAGGACATGGTCAAGTCCTCGTTCGCCGGCGAGAGCAGGCAATGGCGGGTCGAGAATGCGGGAGTCGTCCGCGCAGACCTCGCGAAGAGCGGTTGGACGGTCAACGCCGCGATTCCGGGCTTCCAGAGGGTCATCGAGGTCAACCGGCTGCTGCGCCCGGCCCAACGCGTGAGCCAGATGGTGTATTCGGACGGCCTGGCTGCCATATCGATCTTCATCGAGGCGATCGAACCGCGTCAGGAGGCGGCGCGACTCGGCCTTTCGAGCATGGGCGCCGTGAACATCTATTCACGCGAGCTTGCAAAACACGTGGTGACGGTTGTGGGCGAGGCGCCCGCGAAGACGGTGCAACAGTTGGGCGACGCCGTCGCGTACCACCGGCCGCAATGAACTATGGAACCGAAGCGAGGGCAATGAAGATGATGCGTGTACTCAGACTCCTGGCGGCGGCGGTGGCGCTGTTGTCCGCCGGCTCGATCCAGGCCCAGGGCCGTGAACTGCCCGATTTCACCGAACTCGTCGAGCGGCACGGACCGGCCGTTGTCAATATCAGCACGACGCAGACCTCTCGCCGCGCGAACGCACCGAACGCGCCGCAGATGCCCGAGCTCGATGAGAACGACCCGTTCTACGACTTCTTCCGGCGCTTCATTCCCCGCCAGCCGCCGGGACAGGCGCCGCGCCAGCCGGAGAGCCGTTCGCTCGGCTCGGGATTCATCATGAGTCCCGACGGCTACATCCTCACGAACGCGCACGTCGTCGACGGCGCCGACGAGATCAACGTGCGGCTGACCGACAAACGCGAATTCAAGGCAAAAGTCATCGGGGCGGACAAGCGAACCGACGTCGCGCTGATCAAGATCGAGGCAAACCAGCTGCCGGTGGTCCGCATGGGCGACCCGATGAAACTCAAGGTCGGCGAATGGGTGCTGGCAATCGGCTCGCCTTTCGGTTTCGACAATACGGTCACCGCGGGAATCGTCAGCGCGAAGGGGCGCTCGCTGCCGCAGGAGAATTTCGTTCCCTTCATCCAGACCGACGTGGCCATCAACCCGGGCAATTCGGGCGGGCCGCTGTTCAACATGCGCGGCGAGGTCGTCGGGATCAACTCGCAGATCTACAGCCGGACCGGCGGATTCATGGGACTGTCGTTTGCCATCCCGATCGATGTGGCCCTGGACATCCAGAGCCAGCTTCGCGCCAAGGGCCGTGTTTCACGGGGAAGAATAGGGGTGGTCATCCAGGAGGTGACCCGCGAACTGGCTGAGTCCTTCGGTTTGCCCAAGCCCAGCGGCGCGCTGGTCAACCAGGTGGAGAAAGGCAGTCCGGCGGACAAGGCGGGCATCGAAGCGGCCGACATCATTGTCAAGTTCGACGGCAAGCAGATCGAGTCCTCCAGCGACCTGCCGCGCATCGTCGGGTCGACCCGTCCGGGCTCGCAGGCCACGGTGCAGGTGCTGCGCAAGGGCAGCGCCCGGGAGGTGACGGTGACCGTCGGGGAGTTGCCTGAAGACCGGCTCGCTTCGCGCGAGAACCCGAAGAGCGCCAAATCGGCCGAATTGGCGGCCAATCGCCTTGGTCTTGTCGTCACGGAGTTGACCGCTGAGCAAAAGCGCGACCTCAAGCTCCAGGGCGGCCTCTTCGTCAGCGAAGTCAAACCCGAGGTGCGTGGCGACTTCCGGCGCGGCGACGTCCTGCTCACCTTGGTCCACCGCGGCCAGCAGACCGAACTCAAGACCGTCGAGCAGCTCAAAAAGGTGCTCGGCGGCCTAGAAAAGTCCGCCACGATCACCCTGCATGTGCGGCGTGGTGAATCGGCGGCATTCGTGACCGTGAGCGGACTTGCGGACAAGGGCTGAGGAGCGGCGTTGCCCCGGCGCCTGACCCTCTACGGGCGCTCCTACTGCCACCTTTGCGAGGACATGGCGGCAGCCCTTCGGAACCTCGAGGAAACGCTGGATTTTTCTTTCTCGGTCGTCGATGTGGATGCCGACCCGGGGCTCGAGGCGCGATTCGGCGAACTGGTGCCGGTGCTCACGGATGCCGAAGGCCGCGAGATCTGCCACTACTTCCTCGACCTTGCCGCCCTGAAGGGGCGCCTTGCGGTAAAATGAGGATTGTTCGAACAAGGGTGCCGCTGGCACCCTTTTCGTTTATCCATGCCCCAAGACCACATCCGCAACTTCTCGATCATCGCGCACATCGACCACGGCAAGTCGACGCTTGCTGATCGCTTCATCCAGCATTGCGGCGGGCTTTCCGACCGGGAGATGGAAGCGCA
>CANKMT010000111.1 GCA_947482825.1 Betaproteobacteria bacterium
CAGACGACATCCGGCACGCCGCGAACGTTTCGCGACACCACCGGGATTCCGGCCGCCTGCGCCTCGAGCATCGCCATGCCGTACGCTTCGTTGACCGCCGGCCACATGCAAAGGTCGCATGCGGCGTAAATTGCAGCAATTTCCTCAGGCCCGCGTTCACCGAGAAACCGTGCGCGTCCGGGTGCGCCACTTTCGAAAGCCTGTTCGATTGCCGGGCGCTCGATGCCATCGCCTGCGACGATCGCCTGCCATCGGAGGTCGGTCATGGTCCCGAGCGCCTTCGCAAGCATTCGATAGGACGCCGCTTTGTCACCCGGCCGCATCATCGCCACGACCGCGACCCACGGGATCGAAGGGTCGAGACCATGTTGTGCAGCCAGCTTGGCGCGGTGCGCGATCCGATCTCTTGCGGCGGCTTGGTAAGGTGAAGCATCCAGGAAAGGCGGCAGCCAAACCACGTGCGCCTCGGAAGCGGCAACAGGTCTGACGCACCCCAAATCACTCCTGGTCGCGCAAAGGACCAACGATGCCGCCCGAATGGCTTTCCCTGCGGCGGTGTGCCCGCTGGCCCAGGGTCCGGCCGCGCGCTTCGGCGCATACGACGCTTCCGCGATCACGTAAGGAATGCTCAACGCCTCGCACACCGCCGGACCAATCCAATCCGGCGCCTTGTAATAGACGTGATAGGTAAACCAAAGGTCGGGACTTTTCGCGTCTGATCCACTCCGCCATTGGTCAACGAGGGCACTGGCGGCGACCATGCCTTCCGTGCGAATGCGCGCTTGGCGCTCGTGGTCCCCATTGGGCTCATAGGCGCGCAACGTCGACACAATGCTGACTTCATGGCCTGCGGCCTCAAGCGCCGCGATGAACAGCCTGCCCACACGCCGATCACCCGAGGGCACTGCGTGGGTGGGCGACTTCAGGGGCGCATAGAACGCTATGCGCATGATGCGGCTTTCGCGCCTGAGAAATCACCTTCCTGCGGCGGCAAGCCGAATTTGGCGGCGAGCCTCGCTATGTTCCCTTCCAGCCCGAATTCCGCGCAAACGCGAAGGCGTGCAGCGTTCCCCAACTCGCGCCGCCTTGCTGGATCGACGATGAGGGACCCCAGAGCACGCGCAAGTTCCTCGGGGCTCTCGGGCGCCACGAGCAGCCCGGTGACACCGGTGACGATGAGTTCATGGATCGCCGAAACGTCTGTGGCCACGCACGGCAGGCTTTGGGTCTGCGCTTCCATCAACACGTTCGGGAGCCCGTCCCGGTCACCGTCCTCCGCCACCTTGCTGGCCAGGGCGAAAATGTCCGCGGCGCGGTACTCCGAGAGGAGCTCGGTCTGTGTCTGCGTGCCTCGCCATTCGATCCGATTGGAAATACCCAGCCGAACGGCCCGCTGACGGAGCTCGCCGGCAAGCGGCCCGCCGCCGACATGAACGAGTTTCCAGTGCAACTCGCCCGGCAGCCGCGCGAGGGACTCCAGAAGCACGTCCGTCCCCTTCTTTTCGACCAGGCGCCCCACCGAAAGGATCGTCACGATGTCGTCAACGGACGCCCCTTTGCGCGGTTGGCGCTCCGCGGGCATCGGCGCAAATCTCCGGAGATCAAGCCCGTGATACACAAGTTCCACCCGGCCCTTCGGTGCGAGCGCGCCAAGGTGCGCGCAGTTCGTCGCCGTGCATGTAACAAGCCATTCGCACGACGCGAGCTTTTCCTGCAAGTCCCAGTCCGGTGTCGTCCAGATGTCCTTTGCATGTGCCGATCCTGTCCATCCAAGACCCCGGAGCGCAGCGGCATATCGAGTCACTGACGACGGAGTGTGCAGGAAATGCGCGTGCAACCGATGGACGTCCCCAGGCAGTTCGTTCGCAAGCACAAGTGCCTGGCCGAATCGCCTGATCCGGTTTGCAGTGAAGTCTCGCCACAGGTCGCGCAGCCACAACCGCCGCGTCGCGCGATACGTGGGCCATCGCCGGACGCTCCACCACGCCCGCAGGACGCGCAATGGGCCGCGATGGAGGTATTCCGGCAGGTAAACCACCGGCGCGCGAATTTCCGAGTGGACCGGGTGGGTCCTGCGATCCGTGGGTCGGCGCAGCGAAAAGATCAGGATGTCCAGGCCCAGCTTTTCCAATGCGAGGATTTCCTGGGCGATGAATGTCTCCGACAACCGGGGATAGCCTTTCAGGACGAAGGCGACCCGTTCCCTCGCGGGCGGCCTCACCTCAGCCGATGCGCGATACGGCCGGCAGCGCCTCGCTCTCGGCGGGCTCGAGCCATGGCGCGACCCTCCTGGCCACGTTCGTCAATCCTTCGAGCAATCCCGGCACGACGACCTCCGAGGGCTTGTTCTGGTGCGTCAGCGCACGCAACGCGGTGGCCATCACGGCGGGATCGTAGCTTCCGTCGTCGTTCAGCATGCTCACGAGTCCGAGTCTGGCGGCGCTCGAGGCGCGGATGAACTGTTCCAGCCGTGGCGTGGTGCGCGGAATGATGAGCGCGCGCTTGTCGAGCGAAAGGACTTCGCAGAAAGTGTTGTATCCCCCCATCGCAACCACCCCGGCGGCGCCCGCCACAAGCGTTTCGAGATGGTTGTGGAAGGTGATCGTATCCACCCTCTTCAGGCGCGAAGCCCGGTCCATGAACTCGGCCTGGCGTTCGGGCTGCATGAAGGGCCCGAGCACCAGCAATGCCGGATAAGGCAGCAGCGGGTCGTGTTCGTAAGCGCGCAGGACCCAGTCGATCAGGCTTTCTCCGTCCCCCCCTCCGCCGGTCGTGACAAGGATATACGGCCGCTTGGTAATCTCCGGCAGCCGCGGCGGCGCGCCTCGCGTCGAGACTTCTCGCGGCAGATAACCGGTGTAAGTGATCTTCTGGCGAACGCGCGTAGGCAGCGCTATGCCTTCCAGGGGGTCGCAGATCTGGGGCAATCCGTAGATCCAGATCTCGTCGTACAAGTCGCGCAATGCGGGCAGGACATTCTTGCGGCGCCACTCGGGCACCAGGAGCTTGGGCTCGTCCATCACATCCCTCAACCCGAGCACCAGGCGCGTACCGCGCTGCTTCAACATTTCAAGCGTTTCGAGAACCTCGCCGCGAAGTCCGAGCGGCTCCTTGTCGACGATGAAGATGTCCGGGTCGAATATTTCGGCGGTATGCCGGATGATCGAGGCACGCATCTGGAGCATTTGCTCGACATCGATGTGGAGGTTGAGCGCGGTGTACTCGCCGTTGCGCAACTTGATCACGCCCGGCACGCGCACGAAATCTACGCGCGAGCGGAAATCGAA
The DNA here is from genome assembly GCA_947482825.1 of Betaproteobacteria bacterium. Taxonomy (GTDB): domain Bacteria; phylum Pseudomonadota; class Gammaproteobacteria; order Burkholderiales; family SG8-39; genus SZAS-79. Next base: position 3,288 of record CANKMT010000111.1, read on the forward strand.
GCTGCCGATGATCGGCGAACCCGACAAGATCAGCACCGAAAGGTGCTTGAACCTGTCGACGAGCGAATGCGCGATCGTGCGGCACCGGCGCAAATGCCCGAGTCCGAACGTGTCATGGCTGTAGATGAGGATGCGACCGTCTTTGCGTCCCGAAATCATGCTTTCTCCCTTGGAAGCTTCCTGCGTGCTTCCCAAGACCATTTTTGGTTCGGCTGGCTGCAGTGCGCGGCCGCAAAGGGGGATTTTGCCCGCCCTGTCGGGACAGCGCAAGCCGATCCCGCGCTTGCGAACGGACACGATTCCCGCCTAGTTCTGCAATGCCGCAGAGATGTCGATCCTGGCCCTGCAGGGCTTGCATTCCCCGCAGGGTCGATAGCCGCTGGGCGAATGGACCGGCCTGCGACAAGACCATGTGAGCTTGCGCAGTTCCGAGCCAAGAAGGGAAGCGATTTGCGGCTTGGTTAGTGAATAGACAGGGTAGATCCATTCGAGCGCCGGCTCGCCAAGTTTGCGCGCGCGGTAGCATTCGTACATCGCCGCGAATACTCTGCGCTGTGCTTCGCAGACCGAGCGTTTGATCTCATCCAGATCGCGCGCGAGGGTACCCACGGCGATCCGGGTGCACCCGGGCGTGTCGATGGCGACCTGGCAAGCGACGTAGGCCACAGAGATGAAATCGATCGGGATGGTTTCAAGTCCGGAAAAATCGAGCCCGGACTGCGAGAAGCGAAACGTGCGCAAGCGCCTGCCGCACCATTCGACGATCGAATCGACCGCCGCTTGCTCGGCATCCGCGCGAGCTTCACGGTTCTGCATCCGGATGTGGTGCACCCTGAGGTCCTCCTCGCTCTCCGTGAGGAGCCTGAAGAGGACTGCCGTGCTGTCCAAGCCGCCGGAAAACATCACCAGCGTAGTCACTTTTCACCCGTCTCGCCGGGGAAGGCGCTCGACATCGAACTCGACTCCCTGAAGTGCCCGCTATGGGCGCGAAATTGTACCCTGTGAGATCGCTGCATGAATCCCGAGCACACCCCGTAGATCATCGTCTCCCCCGCTTGCGCTCGGCATGTCGCTTTCCTTCATCGTTGCGGATCGCGGCCCGCCGATCAGTCGCACGCTCTCGGCCTTTCCCGCGTGCATCGCAATCTCAATCGCCGTATTCGCGGACCATTGACCTGCTCACAACCGTCACTCAACATTCGGAAGGCAGCCGGGGGTCAGATCCTGTAGGCGACCGTCGTCATGATGTTTGCAGCCAGGCGCATGACGCTCTTTAGCGGCCACGGCAACTCGGCCGCTCCCAGCGCAACGGCGGTGGAGCGATGGCCGCCCTCCTCGACACGCATCTGCTCGACCACGGCGCGAGTGCGTGCGTCGGCCGGCGAAAGCTGCCGGAGGTGGCCCGCCAGATGCTCCTCTACCTGGCGCTCGGTCTCGGCGAGAAAGGCGAGATTCCAGCGGTCGCCCATCGCCCCGGCGGCCATTCCCATTGCGAGAGCGCCACCGTACCAAAGCGGATTGAGCACACTCAGCCGGCCCCCCAATTCCTCGATTCGCCCGGCACACCACGCCAGATGATCCTCCTCCTCGCCTGCGGCCTGCTTCAAAGACACTCTCGTAGCGGGGTCTTGCGCCGTAAACGCCTGACCCTGGTAGAGTGCCTGCGCGCAAACCTCTCCGACATGATTTACACGCATCAAGGCAGCCGCGTGGTCGCGCTCCGCCGAGTTCAGATCTGCCTCTGCGATTTCTGCACAAGGACAAGGCCGGCGGCTCCCACGCTTCACACCTGTGACGGTCTGGAGGAAGCGGTCAAACTCGCTGATCAGGCGATCTGCGCCGCGATAATCAGCGTGCAAGATACGCTTCTACCTGGAGCGCGAATTCATCCAAATCCTGCAATTTCTCGCGCAGTACGCGCTCGAGCACATCCAAGTCCACCTGCAGATAGCCATGCACCAACACGTTCCGGAATCCTGCTATTGGGCGCAGTCGCGACGCGAATTCAGGCGAGAGCGCCCCTATCTCGGCAAGCCGATCGATTGCCGTCGCGTAGTCCGGCGAGTCGAGCCCGGACGCCGCGGCGAGATGCGTGGCGATGTCCAAGGCGTTCTGAACGCAGAGCTGCAAACCCCGCTCCACAATCCATCGAAGGTCGGCCTCGACACGTAACTCCTGGGCGCTGCGCCCGGCATGCCGGCGCAGGTTATGCCGTGCCTCGCGCAGCGCCGCGAGATGCCGCCGAATCACTTCGGGATCGGGGTGACCGCGTGTCATTGCCCTTTAGCGTCGCTCGATATGCGCGCCGCTTCGATCTTGGCGATCTGGGGGAGAAAGTCGCAATAGCGCGACAACGCGTAGCCTTCACGCGTCGTCGTCGCGCACAAATCCCGCGCCAGGATGCGTCGGCCGTCGCGCAGAACCCGATGATAGAGCACGGGTGGCGCCCGGTTGAGAACCACCACATCGATCTTGTTGCTGTGGAGTTCCGCCATCAAGTGCGCGGTCAGTTCGGCAGCGTAGCCGTACGCCGCATCCGCGGTCACTTGTGCATTCACATACACTGCGACGTCAATATCGCTATGAGCCTGTGCACGCCCGGTCGCGCAGGAACCGAACAGGTAAGCCTCCAGAATCTCGGAGCGCGATTCCAGCGCGCGCGCCAAGCCGTGCTCGAGATCTGCGCTCGAAGTGCTCGCGGAAAACAGTAGATTGTTCGTCGGGCACATATCGAATGATAACGCCATGAACCATCGAGTAGGGGACGGGGTTACCCCCGTCGCCCTCCCACACCACCGGACGTGCGGTTCCGCATCCGGCGGTTCATGAAGCACGCTGGAGTCGTCGCGTCGTATCGAGCAGCGACACCAGCCCCAAACGATCGAAGAAAGACTTCCGGAATGCCGCGTTCATGTGACTGGCCCCCGCGTTCCACCACGGACCACGCTGGTTGGTCGCCGAGCGCCATGACTGCTCCGCCGTCAGTCCCGCCTTCATCAGGTTGGTGGCGCGAGTATTAGGACGTTTCCACTGCCGCCACAGAATACAGCGCAGCTTACGCCTGATCCATCCGTCCAGCTCCTCCAGTGCCCGCTTGGCCTCGGTCAGCTTGAAGTACGCCGCCCAGCCGCGCAGTACCGGGTTGAGTTCGGTGATGGTCCAACTCAGGCTGCGTCCTCTCGCGCCCTTGAGCACTTCGCGGATGCGCGTCTCCAGCCGTTTCAGACTGGGTGGCGCAATCCGCAGTCTCGGGGCCTTGTGCCGGGTGAGGCTGTAGCCCCGAAACTTCCTCTCCCCCGCCGCCTTGCTTCGGACATAGATGTTGCAGTCGTCCGCGTAGCGACAGAAGCCCTGGCCCCGGCGTTCCAGTTCCCGATCCAGTTCGGTCAGCAGGATGTTCGATAGCAGTGGGCTCAACGGCCCGCCTTGCGGCGTGCCCTCGGTCCGGGGACTCGTGATCCCCTCGGCCATCATCCCCGCTCCCAGATACCGGCGGATGAGTTGAAGTGCCCGTCCGTCTTCGACCCGCTGCGATAGCTTGTGCATCAGAAGGTCATGGTTGACGCGGTCGAAGAATTTCTCCAAATCCATGTCCACCACCACCCGGCGGCCTTGGGCAACGTACTGCCTGGCCGCCTTCACCGCACACTATGGCCTTTGCTGACTTCTGCATGGGCATCCCAGCACCTCTCGATGCCAGTAGCACAAGGCACCCATGCAGATCTCCCCGGGTATGACGCACCCACCTTCACGCTTATGCCTGTCGGATATACGTCGCAGCGTCCCGTACAAGTTTTGGGCTTCGACGATATTTGCCGCCTTGCCCCGCTACAACGCCTCCTATCCGCTTCCTGTTCGTCAGGCCAGCGCTTTGCCTTCAGCTTCCTTCAGATTCGCAGTCGCCCGCGACACCCTTGCCGTTCGGCTAACTCTTCCCCTTGTCGGGCGAGTAAAGGACTTTCACCCCCAAGTGAGTGCGCCCTGCCGGGCGCACAAAAAAAACGGGCGTCTTGCGACGCCCGTTGGCAGAACCATGCGGCCGGATTGCTCCGGCTTGTAGCGGTTGACTCTTAGAACGCGTGACGGATCGTGGCCGCCAGCAAGCGCGGATCTTCGCCGCCGTTCGGCGTTGCACCAGCAGCCGAGTTGCCCAGCGAGCCCGTATTCCGCGTAAAGAAGTTGTACGTAGCATCGGTATCGTTGGTGATTTTCGCGTACGTCACGCCCACCGAGGTACGCTTCGACAGCGTGTACTGGTACGACAGCGCGATCATCTTGGCGCCGTCCTGCCCAGCGGTCGCGTTGTCGTTACGCGCCTTGTCGTAGTGGAAGTGGAACTGGTTGTTCCCCGCCGTGTACGACACCGGGATCGACCAGGCCGTACGGTCGCTGGACTTGACGCCCGTGACCGTATTGGTGATGGTCGACTTGTCCCAAGCCAGACCCAGCTTGAAGCCCGCGATCTTGAACGAACCATACAGGCGGCTGGCCCTTTGGTCACCCGTCGCGAGCGTCGCGCCGCCCGTGTCGTTCTTCGAGTTCCAGTAGCTGTAGCCCACCTGCCAGTTGCCCGCGTCATAGTTCGGGTTCAGGTTGAGCGAGTTGCCGGCGCGCGTCGTGCTGGTGATGTCCGACTGGGCGCCGCTCGGGCCGCTCATCGAATACGCCGCGATCATCGTGAAACCACTCCAGTTCGGGCTCAGGTAGTGGATGATGTTCGGGGTACGGCTGGCAAACGCGATCGATTGCTGACCGCCACCGGCAAACGACAGGATCGAAATGCTGTCCGAACCCAGGGAACCCGCGAGGTCCGTCATGTTGCTCTCGCGTCCGCCGTAATGCACGTCCTGACGGCCAAAGATGATGCGTCCCATCGACTTGCTGCGCAGGCCGACGTGCGTGTTGCCCGAGTGCGTCATGCCGGCACCCGTTTCCGAGTTGAAGCGAATGTCGATCTGTCCTACAGCAGCCAGCCCGCCACCCAGATCTTCGACCACGTTGAAGATGATGCGCGAGGAGTCGTCCGCCAGACGGTTTTCCTTGTTCTTCGCGCCCACCGCACGAGCAGCCGACGGCGAACCGATGCTGATGTTCTCAAGGCTCGTCTTGAAGATGCCGCTGATCGTCACGCTGGATTGCGCCAGCGCGAGACCCGGGGCCGCCAGCGCGCCTGCTACGGCTACCGCTAGAAGTTTCTTTTTCATTCGGTAAATCTCCTGTTGTAGGTTGCGATTCCCGGTCGGGTCCCATGCGGTCTCCAACCAGACCCCCCGTACCGAGAAGTCGATGCGATTTTGCCAAATTGGAGGTCCACGAGACAACTTTAGGGCCGGTTTTGGCCCCTTCTTCATGGAAGCTGTTGCATTTACACAACAATAAAAATTGTTACCTTTATTAATCAAATACTTAAAATTAACTCTCAAAGAGGCTTCTGAAGGCTGCTCCGGGGTCTTTTGCACGCATAAAGGCCTCTCCGACCAGGAAGGCATTGACCCCCCGATCGCGCATTGCCTTTACGTCCACAGGCGAGGCGATCCCGCTCTCGGTAACAACCACTCGCCCCGCGGGCACCGCGGCAAGCAACCCAAAGGTCGTATCGAGGCGCGTTTCGAAGGTCCGAAGGTTGCGGTTATTGATGCCCAGCAACGGGGTCTTCATGGCGCGCGTGGCCTCCAATTCGGACGCATCGTGCACTTCGACCAGCACAGCCATGCCGAGGGCATGCGCTGTCGATTCAAGTGCCCGCATGACCGAAGGCTCCAGTGCCGCGACGATCAGCAAGATGCAATCGGCGCCCATCGCGCGCGCCTCGTACACCTGGTATTCGTCGATGATGAAATCCTTGCGCAGCACAGGCAGAGCGCACGCGCCGCGCGCTTGCACCAGGTGTTCGGACGCGCCCTGGAAATACTGCGCATCGGTCAGGACCGAAAGGCACGCCGCGCCCGCTGCCGCGTAGCTCCTTGCGATGGCTGCCGGATCGAACTGTTCCCTGAGGAGGCCCTTGGACGGACTCGCCTTCTTGATTTCGGCGATCACTGCAGCGTGCCCGGCTGCCACGCGTGCCTGCATGGCAGCGACAAAATCACGCGGCGGGTCCGCATCCGCAGCCCTCTTCTTCAACTGTGCGAGCGGCTCGGCCGCAATCGCCCGCGCAATCTCTTCGCGCTTGGTGGCGATGATCCTTTGCAGGATGTCCGACATGCCGGATTCAGGCCGCAGCCTTGTGACGGGCCGCGAATGCGATGTACTGGCCCAATTTGGCGCGCGCCTCGCCGGACGAAATCGCTTTGCGCGCACGCTCGATCCCCTCCTCGATCGAAGCGGCGACCCCGCCGACGTAAATCGTCGCGCCCGCATTGAGCAGGACGATGTTCAGCGCGGGTCCGGTCTGGTCCTCGAGCACTGCGAGGATCATCTCCTTGGATTCCTGCACGGTGCTCACCTGGATCGCCCGCCGGTCGTAGATCGCGAGGCCGAATTTGGCGGGGTGGATCGTGTACTCGAGGATCTCGCCGTTGCGAAGTTCGCCGATCATCGTCTCACCCGAGATCGAGATCTCGTCGAGCCCATCCACACCATGCACGGTCAGCACGTGCCGGCTGCCGAGCCTTTGCAGGACGCGAACCTGGATCCCGACCAGGTCGGGGTGAAACACGCCCATGATCTGGTTCTTCGCCCCTGCGGGATTCGTCAACGGCCCGAGCAGGTTGAAGATCGTGCGCACGCCGAGTTCCTTTCGCACCGGCGCAGCATATTTCATTGCCGCGTGGTGGCTCGGCGCGAACATGAACCCAAGTCCGATTTCCCGGATCGCGTCGCCCACCTGCTGCGGGGTCAGGGCGATGTGCGCGCCGAGGGCTTCGAGGACGTCTGCGCTGCCGGAGGACGAGGACACTGAGCGTCCCATGTGCTTCGCGATCTTCACCCCGGCGGCGGCGGCCACGATGGCCGACGCGGTGGAGACATTGAAGGTATGCGCCGAATCGCCGCCCGTGCCGCAGGTGTCGACAAGGTGCTCGTCATCGCCCGCGTCGACCCCGGTGGCGAATTCGCGCATCACCTGCGCGGCGGCGGAAATCTCGCCGATGGTTTCCTTCTTGACGCGCAGCCCCATGACAAAGCCTGCGATCTGCGCCGGGGTCAGCTCGCC
>CANKMT010000112.1 GCA_947482825.1 Betaproteobacteria bacterium
GCGACTGGTATCGGCTCTGCTCGCCGAGACCGACGAAGACTGGCTCGAAGGAAAAATCTATCTCAACATGAAACTACGCTGATCCGCCCCAACTTCTCAACTCGATGAAACTGCCTTCAGCCAATTTACAGAAAAGAAGTTGCACAGCCGAGTTTCTCAGCTATCGTCGGGCAATTGCAAACTTGGGCCATCGCCCGCAGGAGCCTCCCTATGACGACCGACCAGCCCCGCCGCGCAGTCCTCATCACTGGCGCCGCCACCGGCATAGGTGCCGCGACCGCCCGGCGCTTCATCAAGGAAGGCTGGCAGGTGGCGATCAACTGCCTGGACGCATCCCAGCGCGATGCGGCAGACGCGATCGCCGCGGCGGCCACTGCGCCGGGGCAAAAGGCTGTTGTGCTGGAGGGCGACGTCACGCGCGATGCGGATTGCGTCTCGGTGGTGGAGCGCGCCGTCGCTGCGTTCGGCAAGCTTGATGCGCTGGTCAATGCGGCCGGGATCAGCAAGATGGTCCCGCAGCCCGACCTCCACGGCCTCTCGGCCGACGACTTCCAACGCATCTACGCGGTCAACACCATCGGAATGTTCCAGATGATCCGCGCCGCGGCGCCGCACCTGAAGGCCACCGGCAAAGGTGCAGTGGTGAACATCACCTCGCGCGCTGGCGTCACCGGCGGCGGCTCGTCAATCGCGTACGCCGCCTCCAAAGGCGCGTCGAACACGCTCACGCTCTCGCTCGCCCGCGTGCTCGCGCCAGAGATCCGGGTGAACGCGGTGTGCCCCGCCCTGACCGAACACGGCTTTGTGGAGCGCCTCGCGCCGGAATCGTTCGCGGAACGCAAAGCGCGCCAGATTGCCGTCTCACCCCTCAAGCAGATCGGCAAGCCCGAGGAAGTGGCCGAGGCGATTCACTGGCTGATTGCGAGCGGGTCGATGATGACCGGCTCGTTGGTGGATCTTGATTTCGGGATGCACCTGAATGCCACCTGAGTCGCTCCGCGCAACACGCCTGCATTCGGACTTGCAGACTATAGACAGATCCATGACTTGAACGTAGCGTCTGTATCCGCAGACCGCCGTGTCAGAGGAACTGGGGCAACAGGCAATACTACATGGCGAATAAAACGAATTTGCCATCACTCGAAGAAATGAAGAAGCATCGAGGACCAATCCTTGAACTGCTCATGGACGGCATGACTGCTAAGGATGCGTAGACCGTTAGGAGGACAAATGGCGCGCATCGAGCTCGAGTACTGCTCACTACATTATCTTAATCAGTGGCCGCGACGAGAGCGTTCTTTGTTCGAGTCGTTTCGACATCTCGATCGCGACACAAGGCTTGAAGCAATAGCGGAAGCCGCTTCGTTTTTCAAGGTAGCCCGGAACTTGCCGGAGAAGTACGACACCGACGAAGGTAAGCAAAGATATCAACCGATCCTCAAAATCATGGACGCGCTCGAGCCTTCAAACTTCATTCCTACAAAGTTCGTCACAGCGGTCCAGCGCGTTAGGGACAAAGTCTCACAAAAGTATGGCGGCCGGGAGGTTCTGTCAGTTACGTCTAAGCTACTTTGGCTAAAGTTTCGGAGTCCGATCATCATTTATGACAAACGGGCGAGGACGGCACTGAATGTCGAGCCAGGCAACTATGAAGAGTACTGTTCACGTTGGCTCGAGCGCTTCGAAACACATCAACAAGTCATCAAGAATGCTTGTGATCAGCTACCCCCACTCAGAAAATACTGTTCCGATCCAGACTTAGCGACCGAATCCTATATCCGCAAGCTTGCGTCGGATACTTGGTTTAGGCATCGGGTCTTCGACATCCACCTGTGGCATGCCGGTGCGTAACTATGCACACAGCGTATGCGCATGACGCCGCGCGCCGCTGAACGCGGACGATAAACGTCACAAGACGATGCGCGAAGATCGCCGACCATCCTTTCAGCTTTCATTTGTCTCAGATGAGGCAGATATCCCCTTGCCGACAGCATCAGAGGTACTCGGCCGCGTGCGTTCGGCCGCGCCGTGGGACGAAGCATCAATCCGCCCCGGGCAGGCCGACTTCCCGCGCGTGCACATAAGCTGGCACAGCGGAGCAGGCTTCAATGTTCACTGCTTCGAGGACGAGGAGTCGCTTGGCCAATTTCTGGTTAAGGGCCACGATTTCTCTTCTCCCAGTGTTGAAATCAATCTCAGTGGCCAGACACTTGAGCGGTGGCCTTGCGAATTGTTTGTCGCGAAGCAACTTGCGATAGAAGCGCTTGAGTATTTTCTCGACGATGGGAAGCTGAATCCGGCACTCCGTTGGACGGGAACTGGAGACTTTCCGCGTGAGACTCTCTGGGAAGGTCGTGAACAACGAGAGGCATGGGAACGCAGCCATCGAACTTGACCGGGCCGGAAAGGCGAAGGCAGCCCCGCTCGGACGCAGCCTGAATTACTGCCATTTTTCACCCGGACCCCGCGCCAATATTCAGTCTCCAGCCAAATTGCTGCCATCGGCATAGGATGCCGCGAGGCGATGCACAGGCTGGGAGCGGGGCTCGCGTTCCTGACGGAAAATCAAGCCGAGAGTGTTGCTCGCATTGTCAACACTTACGGGTGTTGCTATCGTAAGCAACATGAAGACAGTCCTGCTGCTGGAGGAACGCCGCGACATCGCCGAGGACCGCTTCGTCATGGCAGCCGTGACGAACTGGAGAACCTGAGATGAAAACCGTGACGATTTCGGTGTCCACCATGGACGAAACCAAACAGCGGTTCCTGACGGCCTTCAAAGGCACGCGGCAGGGTGCGCACATTTCTTTCCCGACCGTGGAACTTCTCTGGAAGGTGCTGGCGCCCAACCGCATGGCGTTAGTGCGCGCCCTGACCGGTGCGGGGGTGGTGTCGATCCGCGAGGCGGCGCGGCGAGTAAACCGCGATGTGCGTGCGGTGCATTCCGACGTGACCGCGCTCATTAACGCCGGCTTACTCAACCGCACCGAGGAAGGCATCGAGTTTCCGTATGAGGCCGTGCATGTAGATTTCATTCTGAAGGCGGCATAGGCGGGCATCGTGCGGGTATTGCTTCTACACAATTCCTTCGCCGCGCGCGGTGATCGCAAGGGTCCAGGAACGCGAGGACGCCGCCCGGCGGCAAGGTTAGGCTGCTGACTGGTCTCTTATGAACTTAGATCGCCAGCAGCACCTGCTCCGCTACGGCACGAACTTCCTTCTTGCGCCCATGGCCCGGTAACGGCATGTCCTGGACTTCGATGAGTCCCGCTTTCTCCAGCTCATCGATGTCCCGCTTCACCGCACTTCGGTCGCGATGCAACCGCTCTGCAAGTTCTGTGATCGAGCCGGCACCTTGGCGAACTTCCCGAAACAGCGCCAACTTCGCTGTCGTAATCAGGCGCGCCATATCTCCAGGGTCCTCAAAGGCAATAATGTGCTCCCGCGGTATCGTCTTGCCTTGATCGGCAAGTTGAGCGACAACCTTTCCTCGTTTGAAGAAGTCCTGCGGACTTTGCAACTTGATGACGGTTCTCATTTCTTGCCCTTTTTTCTGAATGCTGTTTATTCGGATGCGAAACGTCCTTCGATATCCTCAAAGCTTTGGAATTCCACGGTTTCCACTTTGCCCCTGAAATGCCGGTGATGAACACCATGGAGATGCTGACCCGCGCGGACGAATTGATCAGGTAGTCGGCGAGGATGTATTCACGCGGCGGCGGCGGCGCGCCAGGCGTCCGAGCTAGAACTTTTCCGGCCGCAGCACGCTGACGTCGTCCAGGTACATCGTCACCGAGTAGTGCTCGCAGTAGGTTGCCATCACATGCGCGGCGAACCGCTCGGCTACCGCGGCTTCACAAATCACCTTCATCTCGATCGAGCGGTCGGCCTCCCATGCGCCCTCGCGCGTCCCACCGCGTCCGCTGCCGCGCACGTCGGCGATCGTGTAACCTGCGGCGCCCAGCCTGCGAGCGTCCTCGATGAGCATTTTCTCGAGCGCCGCTTCGCAGATCACCACGAGCAGTTTTCTCGCATGGGTTTGCATCCTAGAACCTCAGCGCTTCGGCAAGCCGCAGGTAGAGCGGGATGCCCAGGGTGATGTTGAACGGAAACGTGACGCCGAGTGCGACGCCGATCGAAAGGGCCGGGTTGGCCTCGGGCACGGCGATGCGCATGGCCGTCGGCGCGGCAATGTAGGACGCGCTGGCCGCCATCGTCGCGAGGAGCGCGGTGCCACCGTCGGACAGGCCCACCAGCCGGGCGACGATTGCGCCGATGCAGGCAAAAATCAACGGCACGACCACGCCAAAGCCGATGAGGAACACCCCGGCACGGCGCAGGTCGGCAACCCGCCCACCCGCCACCAGGCCCATTTCCAGCAGGAACAGGGCCAGCACGCCTTTGAAGAGGTCGATGAACATGGGCTTGATCGGTTCGATGCCGTCGGGCCCGACGGCCGCGCCGATCGCAAGCCCGCCCAGCAGGAGCACAAGCGTCTTGCCGAGCAGCACTTCGTGCGCCACAGCGCGCCAGCGCACCGAGGCCAGCGTGCCCATGCGCGCAAGCAGGATGCCGGTGACGATGGCGGGCGTTTCCAGCAGGGCGACAAACAAAGGCATGTGCGTTTCGTAGGCAACCTCGCGCTTGGACAGGAACGTGGTCGCCACGGCAAACGTGACCACGCTGACCGACCCGTAGTGCGCCGCGATCGAGGCCGCATCGGGCCGGGAGAGGCGCCCCAGGCCGCGGAGTATCGCGAACGCAGGCAGCGGCAGGAGAAATCCCATCGCGAGAACGGCGAATGCCTGGACGGCTACGCTTCCGAGCGGCACCTTGGCGAGTTCAATCCCGCCCTTGAGGCCGATCGCGAGCAACAGGAAGATCGAAAGCGTTTCGTACAGCGCTTCGGGCAGGCGCAGGTCGGAGCGGGCGAGCTTTGCGAACACGCCAAGCAGGAAGAAAAGCACGACAGGATCCATGGCGTGACAATAGCATCGGATCGCGTGCCTCAATCCTTGCGGTCATAAGCCCGAACCGGGTTTGCACCCTAGCGCTGCGCCCGCCTCACCACCGCATTCGCCAGCACATTCACCCCCGGCACAGTGCGCTCCAACGTCGCGTGCTCGTTGTTGTTGTGCGTGATGCCTTCAGTGCAGGGCGTGAAGATCATCGCAGTGGGCGCGACTCGGGCGACGAAGTAGGCGTCGTGCCCGGCCTGCGAGGGCAGGTCGAGCGAGGCAATCCCAAGGCTCCGTGCAGTGTTTCGCACCAGGCCGATGCACTCCTTGTCGAACAGCTCGGCGTTCCAGGTCCAGCTTTCGAGGACTTTCATCTCGGTGTTCGAGCGTTTCGCGGCCTCGGCCATCGCGGCGTCGAACTCACGAAGCATCTGCGCGGCGACTTTCGGGTCTTCGTGGCGCACGTCGCCGGTGAACTGCGCCCAGTCCGAGAGGATCCCGGGCTTGTTCGGCCACGCAACGATGCGCGCCGCCGTGCCTTTGCCTTCGGTGGCATGGTGCTTCCAGCCGACGTCGTTCACCGCCACCGCGAGCATCGAGGCGCCGACGAGCGCGTTCCTGCGCTTGTCCATCGGCCACGGGCCGGAATGCGCGGTCTCGCCTTTTACCTCCACGATAAAACCGTGCGCCGTGTATCCGTGAGTCACCACGCCGACATCGATGCCTTTCGCGTCGAGGATCGGGCCCTGCTCGATGTGCAGTTCGAAATACGCATCGAGCGGGCGGCCTCCGACCGGCGCCGGGCCGGCATAGCCGATGCGCGCCAGTTCGTCGCCCAGGCGCTTGCCTTCGTCGTCCTTGCGGTCGAGCACCCATTCCGGCTTGTACACGCCGGCAAACGCGCCCGAAGCGATCATTGGCGGGGAGAACCGCGCGCCCTCCTCGTTGGTCCAGGACACGACCTCTATCGGCCGCAGCGTCTTGAGGCCGAGGTCGTTCAGCGTGCGCACCACTTCCAGCCCCGCGAGAACGCCGACGATGCCGTCATAGCGCCCGCCGTTCACCTGCGTGTCGAGGTGGCTGCCGATCACCACCGGCGGCAGGGAATCGTCGGACCCGGCGCGGCGCGCGAAGATGTTGCCCACGCCATCGACCGTAACCGAGCACCCGGCCGCCTTGCACCAGGCGACGAATTCGTCGCGCATCGACTTGTCGGCATCGCACAAGGCGACGCGGGCGAGGCCTCCCGGGCGTCCGAGTCCGATCTCGGCGGAACGTTCGACGGATTGCCAGTAGCGGCGGGCATCGACGGAAATGGCCGGTAGTTGCGGAGCGTTCATGCTGTTACCTGGCGAAGCAGATCAACCGAATCGAAAGAAGAGACCACCGCTGACCGAACCATGCGGCGTCGATCCGAAAGCGGTCTCGATGTCGCACATGGGCGCTCGAACGGGTTGCTCGAACGGGTCGGAGACTAATCAACCAGTTCGAGCCGCTTCTCGATCCGATCCAATCGCTGTTCGTGGTGATCGAGGCGCTGATTGGTCGCTGCGATGTCTCCGTGGAGAAGCGCCAAGTCACGCCGCATTCCCGCGATATGCTCGTCGAGTGATCCCACGCGCTGGGTCAGACCATCTACTTTGCGCTCGACCGTTTCGAAACTCGCACGTAGTCCGCGCAGATGCTCGAGGATCAGATTTTCGATATTCTCTATCACGCTTTTGGATCCGGATGGAGGCGCGCTATAGTAGCATTTGCCAGTCGCCGGGCGACACACGGAAGCAGGCAGGACCTCCGGTTTCGCCGCCCTGATCTCCGCAAGGCCGGAGACACCGGCCGCACTCAACTTGGCGCCGAAACTGCGAACCCGCCTTTCGACGCGCAATGCGCCCGCGTAGCGCCGCGCGAGCAGCCGGTTAGCCTCGCCTCTGCGCGCGAAGGATCCATAATCATTAGTGTAGCGCAGTACAGCGAAGCGACTGGAACTTCGATCCAGCCCTTGTTCGGGCCAAAGCACCAAATCAACTCAGGGAGTCAATCCATGGCCACAACCGACGCAAACAACATCACGACCACCTGTCGCACATGGTTGCTGGCCACCGCCTTGCTGATGGCACTGCCCGGCCCTGCGCTCGCCCAGGCCACCGATTGGCCGGCGCGCTCGGTGCGCGTGCTGGTGGGCTACCCGGCCGGTGGGGCGAACGACCTCGTTGCCCGGGCGGTTTCGGCGCGCTTGAGCGAAACTCTCAAGCAACCGTTCGTCGTCGAGAACCGTTCCGGCGCCGCGGGCACGATCGCCGCCGAGCTTGCAATCAAGGCCGCCCCCGACGGTTACACCCTGTACATGACCTCGAGCGCGCAGGTGCTTGCGCCGAGCGTGCGCAAGAGCGTCAACTACGACCCGGTGAAAGACTTCAAGGCCATCGCGCTGTGCGCATCCTCGGCCTACTTTCTTACAGTTCATCCGGGCGTCCCGGCCAAGAGCGTGGCCGAATTCGTGGCGCTGGCGAAAGCCAGGCCGGGCGCGCTGAACTACGCATCCTCCGGGGCCGGGGCCGGTCCGCACCTCACCTCGAGCCTGTTCATGGCGATGGCGGGAATAAATCTGAGTCATGTGCCCTACCGCGGCGACGCAGACGCGCTGGTCGACCTGGTCGCCGGGCGCGTCGAGGGCGGCTTCATGTCGATCGCGCCGACTTACCCGCACATCCAGGCCGGCGCCCTGCGCGCGCTGGCGGTTTCGAGTGCGGAACGATCCCCCCTGCTGCCGAACCTGCCTACGGTTGCCGAGAGCGGTTACCCAGGCTTCGACATGGGCGCCTGGTGGGGCCTGGTCGGACAGGCCGCGATGCCCGACGCGATCGCAAGGAAGGCCGCGGACGCGGTGCGCCCGATCCTCGAGTCGAAAGAGTTCCGCGAACGGTTCGCGTCGCAGGGCATCGTGCCCGGCACGTTGTTCAACGAAGCATTCGCCAAGAGAATCGCGGAAGATTTCGTGAAACTGGCCGATGTCGTCAAGCGCGCGGGAATCACTCCGGAGTGAGCGGCGCTGCTCGCGAGAGGGTCGTATTCCTGGGCGGCGGCGCGGTCGGCAGTTTCGCCGGCGGCATGCTCGCCGCGGCCGGGATCGAGGTGGTGCTGATCGACGGCTGGCCCGAGCACGTCGAAGCGGTCCGCGCGCACGGCCTCAAGGTCATTGCCCCTGAAGGCGAGATTATTTCCCACCCGCAAGCCTGGCATCTGGGCGAGGCGTACCGGTTACGCGGCCTTGCGCCTGACGTGGCATTCATCACCGTGAAGCTCTACGACACGCACTGGGCCTCGGCATTGCTCGCGCAATGGCTCCCGGCCGGCGTGCCGGTCGTCACGCTGCAAAATGCGCTCGTCGAGGAACTCGTCGCGCAAACGCTCGGCTGGGGCCGCGTGCTCGGTTGCGTCGGCGGGGGGCTGGACGTGCTGCTGCGCTCGCCGGGCGTGGTGCAGCGTTCGCGCAAGCGCGGGTCCACGGCCTCGCCGGTGTTCAAGGTCGGCGAGATGCACGGCCGCAGCACGCCTCGCGCCGAGCGCATCGCCGCGCTGCTCGGGCATGCGGACCGCGCCGCTGTCACCACCGACCTGTGGACGCTGCGCTGGGAAAAGCTCTGCGTCAACACCATGACCACGGGGCTTTCGGGCCTCAGCGGCCTGAGCTTGCGCGAGGTCTATCTGCGCGAAGAGACGCAGCGGCTCGCGATTCGCCTTGGTGCGCAGGCGCTCGAGGTCGGACGCGCGGCGGGCTTCAGGGTGCCGGCGCTCTTCGGCGTGCCTGCGGCCCGATGGGGCGAGGCTGCGGCCGGGTCCCGGCCTGCGATCGGCGAAACGATGGCCGCCCTCGCGGCGTTCGCTGGCTCGCTGGTCGAAGGCGGGATTTCCGGCACCCTGCAGGACCTCTTGAAGAAGCGCCCGAGCGAAGTGGAATTCCTGAACGGTTACGTGGCACATGAAGCCGAACGAACAGGCATCGCGGCGCCCACCCATCGAGTGGTGGCCGAACTGATCCGCGCGGTCGAGCGCGGCGAGCGCGAGATCGGCCCGGATGCGCTGGCGCTGATCGAGGCGGCGGGCAGCTAGGCGGATACAATGGAACGCACGATGCAAGAAGCTGCCGTCATCCGCACCGCCAACGCGATTCCCGGCCTCGATCTGGGGCCCTACCTCGCGGGATCGCCGGGAGCACTCGAAGACCTCGCGCGCGAGCTGCGATTCATTTGCGAGAACGTGGGGTTCTTTTACATCGAGAACCACGGCATTGCCGGAGGCCTGATCGACCGCGCGTTCGAGGCCTCGCTGCAGGTGCACGCCCTGCCGGTGGAGCGAAAACGCGAGATCCGCATGAACGTGGACAACATCGGCTATATGTTCGTCAACGAAAGCATGCATCGCCACACCAAGCTGGGAGCGGCGCGCAAACCGAACTACAACGAGTCGTTTTTCTGCATGCGCGAGCGCGGCCCGGAGCATCCGGATGTCATCGCGAAAAGACCTTTTCGCGGCATGAACCTGTGGCCAAGCGGGCTTCCAGGCTTTCGCGAAACCGCGCTCGCCTACCAGGGCGCAGTGGAGCAGCTTGCCCGAAAGATGCTGCCGGTGGTGGCGCGCGCGCTCGAGCTTCCGGCCGAATATTTCTCCGCCTTCTTCGAGACCCCGTACCTCCAGTTGCGCATGCTCCATTACCCGCCGCGCGACGAGGCCGAGCCCGACCAGTTCGGCGCGGGTGCGCACACCGATGCCGGTTTTCTGACCTTCCTCCTGCAGCGCGGCATCGGCGGCCTGCAGATCCGGCGCAAGGACGGTGTCTGGATCGACGCTCCAGTGATGCCGGGCAAGTACCTCATCAATTGCGGCGACATGATGCACCGGTGGACGAACGAGCGCTTTCTTTCGACCCCGCACCGGGTGATGAACGTGTCGGGGACCGACCGGTATTCGATGGCCTGTTTTTTCGGACCCGATCTGGACAAGCCGCTCGCGTGCCTGCCCACCTGCCAGGGCCCGGGCAACCCGCCGAAATACCCGCCGATTGCCTACGGCGATTACAAGGTGGGGTTCCTTTCGGCAAATTATTTCAATCCCGCGCCGAAGGCCTGAGGGGCGATAGCTCAGCCTGGCGACAACCAGAGAGGAAGTGATCCGGTAGTCGCCGCGCAATAAGGCAGGAGCTTCGGGGTGACGCCATTTCCGGGCGCGAGCGCCACGGCAATCGCCTGCAACGGCCTGCGCGACCGCCTCGAGCGGTGCACAATCGAGCGCACCGTCGGGCAGTCCAATGCTGCCATTTTTGGCCAAACCCCCTGATGTCTATTGAGGTGATGGCGACCATCGGCGTGGCCGCGGTGCAATGACTATCGCTTGAGCAAAGGCACCTTCCAGAGTATTATTCCCTTTCATTATTCCCATGATAAATAGGAATGAAAATAGTCAACGTCAGCGGCCTGAAAA
>CANKMT010000113.1 GCA_947482825.1 Betaproteobacteria bacterium
GGCCGCCACCGCGGGAACGAGGTCCCAGCCGGCGCGGCCGGCATGGTCGATGAGTCCGCCGATCTCAGTACGCGTGCCGCGAAAACGGGGGACGATCGCCTCGCCTTCGAGCAGCCAGCGGCGGCGGTAGTCCGCAAGCGTCGTCGGCAGGCGCGAAAAGGTGTTGGTCTCGTGCGCGAACTGCGCGATCAAAACGCGTCTGGCCATATCCGTCTCCCCGGCAAAAAGTAGTGAACCGGATTATGCGGTGTATGGTCCTCGCGCACTGTAATCCGGAGGGGGCGACATGAAGATCGCGACAAGAGGACTGCGGCAGGTTTTCGGGTTCGGCGCGTTAGTTGCAGCGCTTGCGCTTGCGTGCGGGGTGGCCCAGGCCGGCAAGAAGAACGACACGCTGCTCGAGCGCGACCTCGCCGCCGGGGAGATCAAGCCCCACCTGGCGACTTCGGTCACCTTCAGCAACCCAACCACGATCGAGGGCTGGCGGCGATCACGCTGCCGGCGATCTTGGCCGCGTGGTTCATGGAGCCGGGGAAGAAGCGGGCCTAGCCTTTGCGGCGGATCGCCACCGTATCCAGCTTCATGCGCTCGCGCACCGGCAGCGCAGAAACGGCCACGCAGGTGCGCGCCGGCTTGTGGGGAGCGAACCTTTCCTCATAAATGGCGTTGACCCGCGGGTAGTCGGCCATGTCGGTCAGGTAGACCACAGACTTGACGACGTCCTGGAGCGTGCAGCCCGCCGCGGCGAGGATGCGTTCCGTGTTCAGGATCGCCTGCCGCGTCTGCTCGATGACGTCGTCGGAGACGACCTGTCCGGTCTTGGGGTCGAGTCCGCCCATGCCTGAGGTGAACACCCATTCACCGACTACGGTCGCATGCGAGAAGGGCCCGGGAGGGTTGGGTGCATCAGGGGCGGTGACAAGCTCGATTTCTTGCATGGTTGGTCCAGTAGTGGGAGTTGGTCAGGCACCGGCGCCCACGCCGTTTTTCAGCAGCCAGGCGCGCAACGCGCCGGCCGTGGCAAACCCGGTGATGCGGTCGGCAAGTACGCCGTTGCGGAACAGGAGCGTGGTCGGCAACGAGCGGATTTCGAACTTTTGCGAGATGTCCGGCAATGCCTCGGCATCGACCTTGGCCGAGGCCAGCGCATCGCCGGTTTCGCGCACCACGGTTTCGAGCATTGGCGCGAGGCGCTTGCAGATGATGCACTTCGGGCCGGTAAAGGTCACGAGCAGGGAAGGCGCGGCGGCGGCCAAGCGGTCCATCTCTGCACCGGATCCCAGCACGGCCAGAGGTGTCATGCGGTCTTTTCCTCCACTTGCCACTGTTCGCCGCGTTCTTTCTTGTAGCCGCCGAGAAAGTCGTCCGGGCCTATGTTCAGCGCCCCGTTGATCAGGTTGAACGCGTTGCCGGTGTTTACCGTCTCGAGCGTTTCCACGATCTCTGCGTCCGTGACGCCGTGCACCCGCAATGCCTCGACGTCCTGGCGCGTGATGCCATGCGGGTCGCCGTTGGCCTTGATCGCATACTCGAACAGCGCCTGCTCCTTGGACGACAGGCCGATCTTCGACGGGTCGAAATTCAGCGCCGCATCGACCTCGGCGTCCGATGCGCCGGCATTGCGCAGCGCAGTGGCATGGAAGGAAACGCAGTAGTCGCAGCGGTTGATCTCCGCGAGCGCCGTCATCACCGCTTCCTTGAACTTGACGCTGAGCACGCCCTCGCCCAGCAACGCCATCAGGCGGCGGAAATTCGCCAGGCCCAGTGCCGGGAACGCCGAGTACGCCTTGAAGAGATTCGATACCCGCCCCTTGCCGCGCGCGCGCTCGAGCTCGTCGTAGAGCGCCTTGCGCAGGCCCTCGGCCTTGTCGACCGGAACGAGCCCGATGAACGGCTCGGGATCGTCCTTGCGGCTCCACTGTCCCATCGTCTTTCTCCGGCTATGTGCTGACCCGATTGTTGGATCCGCGCCATGGGTGCGTCAAGGCGTATGCGCAATCCGAATCGTTCTACCGCGCGAGGCCCGCCTCGCGCAGGTAGCGCATTACGCCGGGATGGATGAGGTCGGGTCGTGGCGCTGCGGCGAACGTATTCGCGGCGGTGGTTTCCGCGGCGGCCGGGAGTCGCTTCGCCAACGCGGCTTCGCCCTTGTGGACTGCGCGGATCAGTCGATAGGCCACGTCCTCGGGCAGCGCGGGTGAAGCGAGCACGAAGCTCCACGATCCCACCGACGATATCGGCGCATCCTGTCCCCGATAAGTTCCACCCGGCACCGTCAGGGTTTTAGGAACGGGTGCTTCGCGAGGATCCGCGCGATCTCGCTCGCATCGGGCGCGATGAATCGCGCGCCGCCCGGGCTCGCCGCCATGGTCGCAAAGCCTGGCCAGCCGATGCCTCCGCCCCAAAGCGCGGCAACGCGCCCGTCGAGCGCCATCGGCGGACCGTCACCCGCCTTTTTCAGATACACGGCGCGAAAATCCTTGTCCTGGTCCAGGCCGATGCCATCGAGCACGTAACGCGAAAGGATCACGAGGCCCGAACCCTTGGCACCGAATGCGACAGGCTTGCCCGCCAGGTCCCGGATCGCCTTCGCGGGACTGTCGGCACGCACCACGAAAAGGCCGGGCGAGGAATACATCGCCGCGACGATCCTCAGGTTCGCGGGGGCGCGCCCGATTCCGTTGATCGCCTCATGCGCGGCTTCGCCTTGCACCAGGCCGATGTCGATCTTGCCGGCCTCGAGGAGCGGGATGTTCTCGGCGCTGCCGCGGGTGTTCCGGGGCTCGACGCGCAGCGCCGGGTCCGCCTCGTTGACTGTGGCCGCAAACGCCGCGCCGTAGACGGGGAAGCCGCCCCCGGGGGTCGCCGTGCCGAGCACGATCGGGTCGGCCGCCTGCGCGAGCGCCGGCGCCGCGGCCAGCAACAAGGCAGTCAGGCCTCGCGCCAGCCGGCTAGAAATCGACATCGTCTTGCGCAGGCGCAACGCCCTTGCGCTGCTGGCGCCGGTGCTGCCACACCGCCAGAGCGACCGAGAGCACCGACGCAATCAGCAGCCCGCCCGAGATCGGCCTCGTGAGGAACAGCCACGGATTGTCGTCGGTCATGATCGCGCGCACCAGATTGATTTCGATCTGGTCCCCCAGGATCACGCCGAGGATGAAGGGCGCGAGCGGGAAACCGAACTTCACCATCCCGTAGCCGAACAGGCCCGAGATCAACAGCACGTAGATGTTGTCCATCGTGTTGTTGAGTGCGTAGGCGCCGATCACGCAGAGCACCAGCACCACCGGGAACAGCGCGGCCTTGGGGACGGTGACGATGCGCAGCATCCAGCGTACGCCGATCCACAGGATGATCAGCACCAGCGCATGGGCCACGATGTACGCGGCGAACATGCCGTAGGCAAGCACCGGGTTCTGCAGGATGAACAGCGGCCCCGACTGGATGCCGTGGATGGTGAGCGCCCCAAGCATCACCGCCGTAACGGCGTCGCCCGGAATGCCGAACGCCATGATGGTCACCAGCGATCCTGCGACGTTGGCGTTGTTGGAGGATTCCGACGCGATGATGCCCTCGGGAATGCCGGTGCCGAATTTTTCCGGGTGCTTCGAGAATTTCTTCGCCTGGTCGTAGGCGAGCATATTGGCCGCGCTGCCGCCGATGGCGGGCAGCACGCCGATCACAAGGCCGATGAACGAGGACCACAGCAACAGAATCGGGCGCGCGAGGATTTCCCCGATCACCTTGAAATGTGACACCGCGAGGTTCACGGCGCGGTCCACGGCCGCAAACGCGTCGCGCCCGCCGCCCATGCGCTCGACCTCCGACATGAGTTGTGCGAACGCGAATACGCCGATCAGCACCGGCAGGAAAGGCACCCCGCCTTCGAGGAACTCGATGCCGAACGTGAGCCGCGGCTTGCCCATTACCGGATCGTTGCCAAGCACCGTGATTACCAGTCCGATAGCACCGGCCACCAACCCTTTCACGAGCGAGGCCTCGACCAGCCCGGCGACCATCGAGAGCGCCAGCACGAACAGCGAGAAGTATTCCCAGGGGCCGAACTCAAGCGCCATCTTCGCAAGCGGCCCGGTGGCGCCCACCAGCACGACCGCCCCGAGCAGCCCGCCGAAGATCGAGGCCCAGATGCCAAGCCACAACGCGCGGCCGGGCTCGCCCTTCTTCGCCATCGGGAATCCGTCGAACGTGGTGGCCACCGCCGAGGGCTTGCCGGGAATGCCGAGCAGGCAGGAGGTGATCAGCCCGCCGGTCTCGCCGCCCACGTAGACGCCGATCATCGCGGCCAGGCCCTGCAACGGCTCCAGCCCGAAGGTGAAGGGCAGCACGACGATCACGGTCATCGTGATCGTGATGCCCGGCAGCGCGCCGCCGACCACGCCGATCAGCGACCCGATCGCGAGCGGGATCAGGTATTTGAACTGGACGATATTGGCGATGCCGGAAGCGAGGAGCTCGAACACCCTATAGTCCCGTCCAGCGGCCGCGCGGCAACAGCACCGAGAGGTAGTTCTCGAAAAGCAGATGCGTGAGGAAGGCCGTTGCCAGCGCGAGGATCGCCACGCGCACCCAGTGCTTGGGCTCCGTCGGCGGGGCAAGCAGCGCGTTGGTCGCCGCGACATACGCAAAGGTCGCGATCCGGAACCCGAGGAAAGGTAGCGCCACCGCGTACACCGCGAAAACGGCGAACATGAGGCCCACCAGCGTGTAGTTGAGCGATGGCCCGTCGCGCGGGGCCTTTGCCGGCGCCGGGCCGGCCTTGCGCTGGTCGTGCCAGTCGTTGACGAACATCGCGAAGCCGAGCACCGCGCAGATTCCGATCACGATGCGCGGGTAGAACCCCGGGCCGATCGGCACCAGCGGGTTGTCCTTGAGGCCCAGGGTCATCCAGATGAGGACGAGGCTCCCGGCGAACACGACCAGCCCGCCGATCCCGTCCCTGCTCAACTTCATGCGGGACTGCGCCTAGCGCTTCAGCAGGCCGAGGTCCTTCGCGAGCGCCTTGTTCAGGTCGTCGTTACCCTTGAGCCAGTCGGCGTATTGCTTGCGGCCCATGTAGCGCACGTCCGTGGCCTGCTTCTTCATCGAATCCACGAAGGAGGGTTCCCTGGCCGCCGCCGCACAGGACGATTCGAGCTTGCCGAGCACGTCGGCGGGCGTCCCCTTGGGCGCCAGCACGCCGCGGTTGACGTCGTAGACCACGTTGACGCCGAGCTCCTTGAGCGTCGGCACGTTGGGCATCTCCGAGCTGCGCTTTTCGGTGGCGATCGCGATGAACTTGAGCTGGCCCGCATCCACCTTGCCTTTCTGGGTGAGGTTCGAGTCGGTCAGGTCGATGTGGCCGCCAAGGATCGCGTTCATGCGCGGCGCAAGGCCTTCGTAGGAAACGTACTTGAACTTGATGCCCGCGGCCTTTTCGATGAGGGCCGGGAAAAAGTGGCTGGTCGAGCCGAGCGTGGCGCCGACCGTGATCATCCCGGGACGGGCCTTGGCATCGGCGAGCAGGCCCTTCCAGTCGCCCCATGCGGTTTTCGGGCTGGCGGTCAACACCGACGGGGTCGAGGCGATCAGGCAGATCGGCTCGAAGTCGTGGTAGTTCACTTCCGCCACGCCAGTGTAGTAAGTCGAGTGAATGTAGTCATGCACCGCGAGCAGCGTGTAGCCGTCGGGCGGGGAATCCTTCGATTCCTTGGCGCCCTTGGTGCCGGAAGCGCCGCCGACGTTGGCGATCACGACCGTCTGGCCGACGTGCTTTTGCAGCATCGGCGCGAAGGGCCGGAAGATATTGTCGGTGTCTCCGCCCGCGGCCCATGGAACGACCATCTTGATCGGGCGGTCGGGGTAGGCGGCGAATGCCGGGACCGCGAAAAGCGCGCAGCCGAAAGCAGCAATCATTCTTTTGAGTGTCATGGTTTTGGTCTCCTTGGTGTGCAACAAAAGCATCTTAGCCTTGGCCGCTCGCCGCATGCAATCGCGCACATTGCGCGCGCCGGCCGCCGGTCTCCTTACAGATCACCCCACGGCAGGATCGAGACGCCTTCGCGCTCGAAGGCCTCTTCTCCACCGTACACGACGCCCAGATGGGTTTCAACCGCCCCGGCATAACGCTGCCATTTGCGCAGCGATCCGAATGCGTCGCCAGCGATGCGCGAGCCGGCCTTGATTTCAATTCCCGCGAGCGCTTGCCCGTTTTCGAGAACCAGGTCGACCTCGGTGCCGATATTGTCGCGCCAGAAATGGAGCTGATCCCGCCGTCCGGCGTTGCGGCGGGCCTTGAGAAATTCGTTGACCACCATGGTTTCAAACAACGCGCCTTTCAGCGGGTGCGCGATGATCTGATCGAAGGTCTGAATGCCCAGCAGGCTGGCGGCGAGACCGACATCATGAAAATAGAGCTTGGGCATCTTGATCAGCCGCTTGCCGAAGTTCTGCACGTGCGAGCGGACAAAATGAATCAGGTAGCAGGTTTCCAGAATCGATAACCAGTGCCGTGTGGTGCGTTCTGAAACGCCGCTGTCGTTCGCCAGTCCGGCCATGTTGAGCAACTGTCCGGTGCGTGCCGCTGTCAGGCGCAAGAAGCGCTGGAACGCATTCAAATCCTGGATCGCACTCAACTGGCGCGCATCCCGCTCCGCATAGGTGACGATGTAACTTTGCAGCCAGTCGTGGGCGGTGACCGGCCGCGAGTAGAGTGCCGGGTAAAACCCTTTCTGCAAACACTCTTCCATGCGCCGGGGCGCCAGCTTTTGCGGACGCAATTCTGCGAGGGAAAGCGGGAGCAGTTCAAGAATGCCGTTACGGCCGGCCAGGCTTTGCGACACACCGGCCAAAAGCGACAGGTTGTGCGATCCGGTCAGCACGAACAGGCCCATGCGGCCATCCGAATCGATCACGCTCTGCAGTTCGGAAAGAAGCGCCGGCGCACGCTGCGCCTCGTCGATCACCGCCCCGTCGGGAAATCGCCGCAGGAAATCGCGCGGCGAACTCTGCGCAAACTCCCGCTCTCCCGGAGACTCGAGTGACAGATAGGCCCTGGATTCGAGTTCGGCCCGGACCAGCGTGGTCTTGCCGGATTGGCGTGGCCCGGTGACGGTCACCACCGGGAAGCCGGCGAGCAGGCGTTGAAGCGTGGAAGCGGCTTGTCGGGGAATCATCGTTTACAAATCCGGCGCCTGAGTACGGAATTGTAAAAGCGATGCTCCGCGAAGGCAACCATACCCGTTCAGTTCAGGAAACTTTTCATGCCGGCGGCGGGGCCAGCTTAGCGAAGCGGTAAAATCGTGGCCCCACCCGCAAGCCTTCTTCGAAGCTGACCATCCCATGCGCGAACCGACTGCCAAGACCATCTTCCTCAAGGATTACACGCCGCCACCGTACCTGATATCGACGATCGAACTCGACATCGAGATCCGCGACAACGACGCGGTCGTGCGCGCGCGGCTTGCGATCAGCCGCAATCCCGACGCCGCTGATCCGGCCGCGGCGCTGGTTCTGAACGGCGACGAGCTTTCGCTGCAGTCGATCGTGCTCGACGGCCGCAAGCTCGCTGCCGGGGATTACACGGTGGATAACGAACGCCTGACGATCCCTTCGGTGCCGGACGCCTTCAAGCTCGAGACCGCGGTGACGATCGTGCCGCAGAAGAACACCAAGCTCGAAGGGCTCTATGCGACCAAGGCCGGGTTCGTGACCCAATGCGAAGCCGAGGGCTTCCGCCGCATCACTTGGTTCATCGACCGGCCCGACGTAATGGCGAAATACACGGTCACCGTGCGCGCCAACAAGGAAAAGTACCCGGTGCTGCTCTCCAACGGCAACCTGGTGGGCTCGGGCGAACAGCGCGGCGGCCGCCACTGGGCGAAATTCGTGGACCCGTTTCCGAAGCCCTCCTACCTGTTCGCGATGGTCGCGGCTAAGCTGGAGATGCTCGAGGACGCCTTCGTGACGAAGTCCGGCCGCCAGGCGCGCCTGGCGATCTACGTGGAGCCCGGCAAGCTCGACCAAAGCGCCTTCGCAATGCAATGCCTCAAGAGCTCGATGAAATGGGACGAAGAGGTCTTCGGCCTCGAACTCGACCTCGACCAGTACATGATCGTCGCAGTCGGCGACTTCAATTCGGGCGCGATGGAGAACAAGGGCCTCAACATCTTCAACACCAAGTACGTGCTGGCGCGGCCGGACGTGGCCACCGACATCGACTACCAGAACATCGATCGCGTGGTCGCTCACGAATACTTCCACAACTGGACCGGCGACCGCGTGACCTGCCGCGACTGGTTCCAACTCTCGCTCAAGGAAGGCCTCACGGTATTCCGCGACCAGGAATACGGCGCGGACCGGTATTCGCGGCCGGTGCAGCGCATCCAGGAGGTGCGCTCGCTCAGGGCGGGACAGTTTCCGGAGGATGCCGGGCCAATGGCGCACCCGGTCCGACCGCAGTCCTACATGGAGATCCGAAACTTCTACACGTCCACCGTGTACGAGAAAGGCGCCGAGGTCGTGCGCATGCAGCACACGTTGCTCGGGCCGGAGAACTTCCGCCGCGGCATGGACCTCTACTTCGAGCGGCACGACGGGCAGGCGGTGACAACCGACGATTTCGTCGCCGCGATGCAGGACGCCTCGGGCGTCGACCTCACGCAGTTCAAGCGCTGGTACGACCAGGCCGGCACGCCGGTTCTCGAGGTGAGCGGTAGCTATGACGCCACGGAAAAGCGCTATACGCTCGATGTGAAGCAGTCCTGCCCGCCGACGCCGGGCCAGCCGGAAAAGCTGCCGTTCCACATCCCTTTCGCGGTGGGTCTCGTCGGGCGCGAAGGCAGGGACCTCGCCTCGAAGCTGCTGTCGGTCACCAAAGCCGAAGAGAAGTTCGTGTTCGACGACATTCCCGAGCCGCCCGTGCCTTCGATCTTGCGCGGATTCTCGGCGCCGGTGAGCGTGAAGTATGCGTACACCGAAGCGGACCTGGCGCACCTCATGGCGCACGACTCCGACGCGTTCAACCGTTGGGAAGCCGGCCAGCGCCTTGCGACCGGCCTGCTGCTCGACGGTGCGAGCGAAGCCCCGAAGTCGTTCATCGAGGCGTTCGGCCGGGTCCTCACCGACGGCCCGCGCGATCCGGCTTTCGCGGCCGAAGCGCTCAACCTGCCTTCGGAATCCACGCTCGCCGAGCAGGTGGAGGTGGTCGACCCGGATGCGCTGCATGCCTCCCGCGTCGGCGTGCGCCGGCAGGTCGCGGCGGCACTGCGCAAGGAGTTACTTTCGATGTACGCCGAGATGACCGTGAGCGGCCCTTACTCGCCGGATGCAACCTCGGCCGGCAAGCGCTCGCTCAGGAACCTGTGCCTCGGCCTCATGATGGAACTGGACGACGCCGAGATCCGCGCGCTGTGCGTGAAGCAGTTCGAAGCCGCGGACAACATGACCGATGCGATGGCCGCGCTCACCTTCCTCGCGAACACAGATTGCCCGGAACGCGTCGCAGCTCTTGAATCGGTGTACGAGAAGTGGAAGCACGAGCCGCTGGTGGTCGATAAGTGGCTAGGGGTGCAGGCCACTTCACGCCTGCCGGGCACGCTGGCCGAAGTGAAGCGGCTCACCTCGCATCCGGCGTTCGACATCAGGAACCCGAACAAGATCTACTCGTTGATCCGCGCATTCGTCGGTGTCAACCATGTGCGGTTCCATGCAGCCGATGGCGGCGGCTACGAATTCGCGGCCGAGCAGATCATCGCGATCGACAAACTCAATCCACAGGTCGCGGCGCGCATCGCACGCTGCTTCGACCGCTGGAGGAAATTCGACGCTGGCCGGCAGGCGCACGCGAAGGCTGCGCTGGAGAAGATCCTCGCCTCGGACGGGCTCTCGCGCGATGTCGGCGAGATCGTCGGGAAAGCTCTGGCCTGAGCTGTATTTCAGGACTTTATTTTCCAAAGTCCGCGTGGGTATTTACTCTCATGACACTTTTGTGCTGGAACCAGAACATCCGAGAGTGACGAACTACTTCCAGCCGATGACCTCGTAGCCTCGCTCACCGAGGCACCGGCCAACGAAGTTGCGGTAGACGGCGCCTCCGCCGCTGTCTTCGAACGCGCCGCTGGCGGCGCCGGCTGCTGCGCCGACCGCCGCACCGGCGGCGGCATCGTTCAATATGTTTCCGCCGCGGATCAGGCCACCGACTGCGGCCGCAGCACCGCCGATAACCGCCCCCTTGGCGCCGCCGCGCGCCGCCGTACTCGCACCCGAGTTGGCACCGGCCCTTTCCGCCAAGGCGATGCAGTCGTCCACGTCCTTCTGCGCGGCGGCCTCGCCGGCCTGCTTGAACTTGACGTTCGGGTAGAGGACCGGATGCACCTGGACCGCGGCGCATCCCGCCAGCATTGCACTCGCGACGACGAAA
>CANKMT010000114.1 GCA_947482825.1 Betaproteobacteria bacterium
GAACGAAAGGATTTTTGCCGGGGACATCTTGGGCTCCGAATGGTTACGCAGGTTGAAGCAGCCGAAACTGCAAATACCCCCCGGCAAAGCCGGGGGCTTTAGTTTGTGAGCCGCTCGAAGCGGCTTGAGGGGTCGCTAACGCGGCCCCTGTTCTTTGGACACATTTGCAGGCCCAATGGCCAGATTGGATTCGATATTATCAGAAGAAATGGAAGTCACTTACTAAAGCCTGCGTTGATCACATTTACGCTGCTTACAAAAAGGATTCCACGCGGCATCACGGCACTGAAAAAAAGCACTTACGTATGCCAACTACTTTAAGAACCAGAGCTATGTCACACCGATTTTGAAGGCTCCATTTTCCAAGGACATAAAGGGCTACGGCCAAGCAGTTCTGGAAGATTAGCCAGTTCGACTAAGGCTCGTTTTCCAAGCTAGCCTCTGAGTATCTCTCCGTCCCTATCGAATCCCTACCCCCATGACCCGCTTCCTCCGCCAAAACACCCCCTTCCTAATCCTCCTCCTCTGCCTCGGCATCTTCCGCACCGCCATCGCCGACTGGAACACCATCCCCTCCGGCTCCATGCGCCCGACGATCCTCGAAGGCGACGTCGTGCTCGTGAACCGCATCGCCTACGACCTCAAGCTCCCGCTCACCGACATCGCACTAACCAAACTCGGCGAACCCAAGCGCGGTGAAGTAATCACCTTCACCTCCCCGGCCGACGGCGCAAGGCTCATCAAGCGCCTGGTCGCGCTCCCGGGCGACGTGGTGGAAATGCAGGACGAAGTGCTCTTCATCAACGGCACCGCCGCCGAATACGCCAGCCCGAAGAAAATAGAGGAACCGACGGCACCACAACGGGCCTCAGGACTACGGAGCGGACCGCAGGCAGGGAACACGCGGTCCAGTTCCTGCCTCAACTGAACGCTGCGCGAAGCTTCGGCCCGTAGGAGGGGGTAACGGGGGAACCTGGGTTCCCCTGTTCCGAGCGTGTCTCGCAAGACAGCTACTTTTTCCTCGGCGACAACCGCGGCGCCAGCAACGACTCCCGCTACATCGGCCCGGTCGAACGCAAACTCTTGATTGGGCGCGCCCACCACATCGCCGTGTCCGCGGACATCCTGGGAATCTGGATACCGCGGTTCGGGCGGGTGGGGAAGCGGATCCGGTAGGCCGAGGACAAGAAGGCACCGGCGTAGAATGTCCGAACCATGATTGACTGGTTTTCCTGCCCGATGGTCGAGCGTGACCCGGAACGCGTGAGCGGTGCCTGGGTATTCCGCGGCACCCGCGTGCCCGTGGCGGCCCTGTTCGAGAACCTCGAGGATGGCGCGCAAGTGTCGCAATTCGTCGAATGGTTTCCCGGAGTCACCGCGGAACAGGTTCGCGCTGTTCTTGAGCACGCCGCGCGGAGCGCACTGGCTATGGCTCCTTAAGCCAGTTCGCAACCTAAATGGGGAGTTCGTGCGCGGTTTTAATTCCATCGAATTCGATATCGACCTGATCCCGCAATTTGGGACGAGGCGTTCAGGAAAAGGAGAGCGTGATGAAATGCACCATCTGCAAGACCGGTCATACGCACCCCGGCATCACCACCGTTACGCTGCAACGCGACAACACCGTAGTGGTCATTCGTGATGTGCCAGCCGAGATCTGCGAAGACTGCGGCGAGTATTACCCGAGCGACACGATTGCGCGTCGCGTGTATGCGGACGCCGAAGAAACTGCCCATCGCCATGTGGAAGTCGAAGTTCAGCGCTTTGCGGCGTGATCCAGGTCGCACCGAGATCCCAATGAAACTCGCGCCCGAGGGCCCGGCTGACCCCGATATCGAGGGTGCCTGGATCGCGGAGGCGAAGAGGCGGCACCGGGAATTGCTCGATGGCCGCGTCAAAGGCATCCCCGCCGAGCAGGTCTTCGCAAACGTCCGGGCGCTCGCAGCTCGGATCGTTCCCTGACCCAGACGAATTCGGCAAATTTACTTTCAAACTACCGCGCAGATATTTTCTCTCCTGCCAGTTTGTGTATCGACACCAGTACATTCACCTCCCACCATGACCTTCCAATACCTCCCCGTAGAACAAGCCATCCCCCACCCCGGCCTGCGCATGGTCGTCGTCGGCAACGTCCCCAGCCCCTGGGGCGAAGCGGCCAAGGGCATCCTCCACATCAAGGGCATCGACTGGGTCGCGGTGCGCCTCGCCTACGACAGCGAGCCGCTCAAGCAATGGACCGGCGGGCAACTGAACGGCCCGATCGCCTTTTACGAGCAGGAGCGCCCGCGCAGCGGCTGGGCCGAGATCCTCTTGCTCGCCGAACACTTGAAGCCAACGCCCTCGTTGCTGCCCGCGGAACCGGCCGAGCGAGCGCTCGCGTTCGGCCTCGCCCACGAGATCCTCGGCGAAGGCGGCCTCTGCTGGACGCGCCGCCTGCAGCTCGTGAACGCCGGCCTGCAGGACAAGCCCGGCTTCCCCGCGCCGGTGGCGAAGTACCTCGCGAAAAAGTACGGCTACAGCCAGGAGGCGGCAACGGCGTACGGGACGCGAGTGCAGGCGCTGCTCGGCATGCTGGCGAAGCGCCTGAAACAGCAGCGCGACGCCGGAAGCAGTTACTACGTAGGCAACGCCCTGACCGCGGTGGATATCTACAGCGCGACGGCCATGGCGCTCTTCGGCCCGCTGCCGCACGAGCAATGCGCAATGAAAGCCGACACCCGTGCGGCGTTCGAGGCGCTGGATGCGCAAACGAAAGCGGCGCTCGACCCGATCCTCTTCGAGCATCGCGACCGGCTGTACGCGCAGCATCTGGAGCTGCCGCTTTCCCTCTAAGACCACAAGGAGCCTCCCATGGCGACATACATCCCCAGCCCCAGAGATTGGGTCCGCGAGCAGGTCGAGCTCTACGAGAGCAGCGGCGGCACCAAA
This sequence comes from Betaproteobacteria bacterium, assembly GCA_947482825.1. Lineage (GTDB taxonomy): Bacteria > Pseudomonadota > Gammaproteobacteria > Burkholderiales > SG8-39 > SZAS-79. The sequence continues at coordinate 2,929 of CANKMT010000114.1, forward strand.
GGCACCACGCTGCGCGACACCGGGCTGCCGGTGATCATCGTCACCAACACCGGCAACAAGACCGGCGCGGTCCGCAAGACCCCGCTGATGCGCGTCGCGGACGGCGCCAACTACGTGCTCGTGGGCTCGCAGGGCGGCTTGCCCAAGAATCCGGTGTGGGTCTACAACCTGCGCGTAAACCCCATGGTCGAAATACGCGCCTGCACCATGGTGCAGGCGATGAAGACGCGCGAAGTCACCGATGCGGCCGAGCGCGCGCGGCTCTGGAAGCTCGCGGTCGCGGCGTACCCGCCCTACGAGGACTACCAGAAGAAGACCACGCGGCAGATCCCGGTGTTCGTGGCGGAGCCTGCCGGGTAGGTCTGGCTGCGGATCCGCCAGATTCCTGCCCCGGGACGCAGCAGCCGATACGAATACGACGAAATCAGGATGCTCGGACTCGTCCCCGAAGGCGACACTCTCTACTACGTCGCGTTTGTGGACCGGGACGAAATCCGCAGGGTCATCAGTCTCAGATATGCCGAGCGCAAAGAGATCGAGCACTATGCCAAAAACTACCGCTAAGCGCGTCCTACGCATGCCCACTCCAGAGGAGAACGCGAAGATCCTCGCCGCCGCCAAAGCCGATCCTGATGCGCAACCGCTAACAAAGAAACAACTGGCGGCGATGGTGCCGCTGAAGTCCGTGCGTGGACGGCCGAAATCCGGGAACAGGAAGTTGCTGGTGTCGGTCAGGTACAGCCCTGAAGTCATTGCGTACTTCCGAAGCACGGGCGGCGGATGGCAAGGGCGCATGGACGGCGTATTGAGAGCGTATGTAAGCAAGCAGGCACTGCGTCGTACCCGCAAAGCCACGTAACCCGCCCCCCGCCCGCACCGAAATCGTGATCTCCGCGGCTCCTGTGCCCCTTCCCGGAGCACGCCCAAAATCTACTCGACGCGGCCAAACCCTTGCCGCATTATTGGCTCGTCACTCAGGGGAGAACACACATGACAACCATCGCACGCCTGCTTGTTGTTGCCGCCGCAATCGCCTTCAGCCTGCCCGCCCACGCGCAAACCAAATGGCGCCTGGCCGGCAACTTCGCCACCGAGCATTCCTCCAGCGTCGCGATGAACCAGTTCCGCGACGAACTCGCCAAGGCCAGCGGGGGTGCGCTCACGGTCGACGTGTTTCCCGCCATGCAGCTCGGCGGCGCGCAGGAGAACGTGCAAAACGTGCGCGCCGGCACGCTGCAGATGATCTGGGTGGGCATGGCGTTCCTCTCGCGCACGGTGCCCGAGCTCGAGGCGATCTCGCTGCCGTTCCAGTTCGACAGCCGTGAGCAGGCCTTCAAGGTGGTGGACGGCCCGGTCGGCAAACTGCTGGATGCCAAGCTCGGCGAAAAAGGCTTGATCGATCTGGGCTTCATGGAGCTCGGCGGGCGGCAGGTGACCAACTCCAAGCGCCCGATCAAGTCACTCGAGGACCTCAAGGGCCTAAAGATCCGCATGCAGCCGAACGAGACTCACCTCGCCACCTTCCGGGCGCTCGGCGCGAACGCGGTGGCCATGGACATCAAGGAGCTCTACTCAGCCATGCAGCAGGGCGTGGTCGACGGCCAGGAGAACCCGTTCTCGGTGATCAACGCGAGCCGCTATTTCGAGGTGCAGAAGTACATCTCCAATACCGGCCACTTCTTCGACTTCATCAACGTGGTGGCCAACCGCAAGTCGTTCGAGGCCCTGCCGGCGGCACAGCAGAAAATGGTGAAAGACAGCATGGCCAAGGCGGTCGCCTGGCAGCGGACGCGCGCGACGGCCGAGGAGACCGAGTCGATTGCCGAGATCAAGAAACGCGGCATGGTGTGGGACGAGGTCTCGCCGCAGTTCCGCGACCAGATGAGGAAAGCCTCGGCCGGCATCGTCGATGACGTGAAAAAGCGCATCGGCGCCGATTTCGTCAACAAGGTAATCGCCGAGACCGCGAAGAAGTGACCGGCGGCTGACCGGCCGCCATGCAGGCGCTCTACTCCCGCGCGCTCGACGCGCTCGATCGCGCGTCGCGCTGGGCGATCATCGGCGCAAGCGCGGCGATGATCCTTGTGGTGACGGTGCAGGTCCTGCTGCGCTACGCGTTCAATTCGTCGATCGACTGGTCCGACGAAGTCTCGCGCCTCCTGTTCGTGTGGTGCATGTTCCTCGCGATTCCGCTGGGCATCCGCGAAGGCGCGCATGTGGGCATCGAGCTGCTGACCACGCACATTGCCTCGGCGCAGCGCGCGCTGCTCGCGAAGGCCTGCGCGCTGGTGGCCGCCGCGATGATGGCGGTGGTGTTCTGGCAGGCGGTCAAGGTGGCGTGGGGCACCTGGGACGAAATGATGCAGACGCTGCGCCTGTCGACCAACTGGTTCATGGTCCCGGTCGCGATTGCCGCCGCGCACAGCTTCCTGCACCTCGTGCAACTGCTCTGGCGCGACCCGGCGCGCACCGTGCAGGTGGGGGACTAGGCGCGATGAGCTGGTGGGTCATGGCGTTCTTCCTCATCGCCGGCCTCCTTGGCATGCCGCTCGCCTTCGCGCTGGGCGTGGCCGCGATCGGCGGCCTGTGGCTGTCCGACGTCGATTTCAACATGCTGCCCCAGCGCATGATGACGGCGGTCAATTCCTTTCCGCTGATGGCGATCCCGCTCTTCATGGTGGCCGGCGAGCTCATGATCAAGGGCGGCATCATGGGCCAGATGGTCGCTTTCGCGAACGCGCTTGTCGGGCGTGTCCGCGGCGGCCTCGCGCAGGTGGCGATGCTGGCCGGCGCGATCCTGTCGCTGGTCTCGGGCACCGCGGTGTCCGATGCGGCCGCTCTGTCCTCGACCATGGGACCCGCGCTCAAGAAGCAATACGGGCTCGGGTTCTCGACCGCGGTCATCGCGGCCTCGGCCAACCTGGGGCCGATCATCCCGCCCTCGGCCGCGATGATCGTGTACGCGTACCTTGCCGGGTCGAGCGTTTCGATCGCCGCGCTCTTCGTGGCCGCCGCGATCCCGAGCGTGATCATCACCGTGGTGTTCATGTTCCAGTGCTGGTGGATTGCGAGGAAACGCGGCTACCCGGTCGAAGGCGAGCCCTTCTCCCTCGCGCGCCTCGGTCGAGAGACCTGGCGGGCGTCGCTTTCGCTGGCGCTGCCGATCGTCTGCATCGGCGGCATCATCGGCGGGGTGTTCACCGCGACCGAGGGCGCGGCCATCGCGGTGGTGTTCGCGCTGCCGATCGGGTTCTTCGTCACGCGCGAGCTCAAGCTCTCGGACCTGCCCGAGATCCTCTACCGCTCGGCGCTGATGTCGGGCGTCGTGGCCGCGCTGATCGCCTTCGCCTCGACGGTGACTTTCATGCTGACCGTCGACCTGCTGCCGCAGCAGCTCGCGCAGTGGACGCGCTCGATCACCACCGACCCGACGATTTTCCTCCTGCTGGTCGCGGTGATCCTGCTGGTGGTCGGCATGTTCCTCGAATCGAACGCGGCCTACATCATGCTGGTGCCCCTCTTCCACCCGATCGCGCTCGCCTACGGCATCGACCCCACGCTGTTCGCGTTCCTGTTCGTGCTGAACCTCATCATCGGCATGATGACGCCGCCGGTGGGGGTGGTGCTCTTCGTGATCCAGGGCATGACCGGCGTCAAGATGGGCGAGCTCGTGCGCGAGTGCCTGCCGTTCATCGTGTCGCAGTACCTGCTGCTGCTCGCGTGCATCTTCTTCCCCAAGCTTGTCACCTGGCTGCCGGGCCTGATGCGGTCCTGAGCGGTTAAACTGCACGAATGGCAGTAAAGATCGCAACCTACCGCGCCCTCGCGGCCGGCCCAACCCTCACCGTCCTCGGCGCCGTCCACGGCAACGAGCGCTGCGGCGCGCAGGCGATCCATCGCCTGATCGACGAGATCGACAAGGGCGCCATTGCGCTCGAGCGCGGCACGCTCCAGCTCGTCCCGGTGACCAACCCGAAGGCCTATGAAAAGGGCGTGCGCTTCGTCGAGCGCAACCTCAACCGGTTCCTGTTCCCGAAGGAAGACAAGAAGTTCTACGAAGACCGCCTCGACCCGATCGTCTGCGATGTCCTGGACCGCACCGGCGTGCTGCTCGACCTGCACTCCTACACTTCGCAGGGCGGGGCGTTCATCTTCCTCGGGCCGCATAACGCTGAGGAGTTCGCGTTTGCGACGGCGCTCGGCATTCCTGACTTCGTCTACGGCTGGTCCGAGGCCTTCGGCAGTGGTGACAAAGAGAGCAAGGAATCGCAGGGCACAACCGAGTACGCGCGGAGCAAAGGCGCGCTCGCGGTCACGCTCGAATGCGGCAACCATCTCAACGCCGATGCCCCGGACATCGGCTACCGCGGAATCCTGCGCGCGCTGGGGCACCTCGAAATGATCGACCCGCGATCACTCGCGGCGCTCGGCGCGCAACCGCCCACCGGCGGCCGGCGCTGCGTGAAGATGAAAAGCGTCTATCGCCGCGACGCAGGCGCCGAGTTCGCGAAACCGTGGAAGCACTTCGATCCGGTCGCGAAGAACGAACCAATGGCGAAGCTCGCTGGCGGCGAAACCCTGTCGGCGCCCGACGACGGCTTCATCGTCCTGCCCAAGGCCTCGGCCGGTCCGGGCGAAGAATGGTTCTTTTTCGGAACAGGGACTACATTGCCGTCATGAAGCCTTTCCTGCGCCGATTCACCGCAGCTGCCGCCGCCTTCGCATTGATCCCGTCAACCCTTGCGGCGGAACCGCCGGTCACACTGACTGCAAGCGAAATCGCGCGCATCCTGACACACGGCCCCTGGCCTTTGCCGGCGAAGAGCGACGCCTCCAACCGCGCTTCGGGCAACCTCGAAGCGATCGAGCTCGGGTTGCGCCTGTTCTTCGACGAGCGCCTTTCGGGCAACGGGCAACTGGCCCTGCGGGAGTTGCCATGCGCCGGAGCGCAACTGGACGGACAACCTGCGGCGCGGTGTCGGGCTTGTCGAAGTGGATCGCAACACGCCCACGCTCATGAACCTGCGCTCGACGCATTGGTTCGGCTGGGATGGCGGCGCCGACAGCCTTGTGGGCGCAAAGCCTGCGACCGATGCTCGACCGCCGTGAGCTGGCGGCGACGCCAAAGCACGTCGCGTAACTGGTGCGCGGCGACGAACAACTGTCCTGCCGCTACCTTCGAACTGGAACTTCTCCGAGCCGGCGCTGCGCGGGCTCAGGATCTTTGTCGGCAAGGGCGACTGCACGAACTGCCACAGCGGCCCCAACTTCACGGGGGGCGAGTTCTTCAGCACCGGCCTCTCGCGCCATGCCCCGCAGGGCCGGCCCGATCCCGGACGCATCGAGGGCGTGTAGCAGGTGCTCGTGAGCCGTTACAATCTGCTCGGGCCCTACAACGACGACAAGAGCGGCGCCGCCGCCGAGCGCACGCGCAAGGCGGCGATGCAAAAGACCGAGGGCGGCGAGTTCAAGGTGCCGAGCCTGCGCAACCTGCCGCTGACCGCGCCCTACGGCCGCGACGGCCGGGTTGAGACGGTTGCCGAGGTGGTTCGCCACTACGCCGGCATCGACCCGGTGACGATGCGCGAAAAGAGCGGCGCCAAGCACGCCCGGCCGCTGAACCTCACCGCGCGCGAGCAGACCGATCTCGTCGTGTTCCTCGAAACCCTGACCACGTTCTCGAATCCGTGGCGGCCGGAGGATCCGAATGGGCGGTGTTATTGACGCGGCACGCGGTCCTGGGCGCGGGGTTCTAACGGGCGTTTCGTGCGCTGGCGGCCAGCCGCCGGATCTCCGCCTTCGCGCCCGGCAGCCAGACGCGCACCGTCATCGCCGCGATCTCCTTGAACGAGCCGTGCACGTCTATGCCGAAGATGTTTGCGCGCGTGTGCGGGAAGGCGAGTGAGCCGTGAAGCACCATCGCCAGTTCGATCTCCTTGCCGTTCACGGCGCGATTCGATGCGGGCAACCCCGCTTCATGCCGCAGCTCGCGGATGATCGGGTTGAGGATGCGCTGGGCCAGCGTCGCGCTGAAATTGCCGGAGGCATGCAGGCCGAGCAGCCCGGCCCGCGTCCACAGCCGCCCGTTGGACCGGTCGATGTTGCCGCGGTACTCGGTGAAGAAGCGCGAAAGCCGTTCCTGGAACGGGATCTTGCGGTTCACGAGCAGTGCATCCCACTCCGGCTTCCAGCGGGCGGCGAACAGCTTCTTCATCACCCGGTCGACCAGCGCCTTCTTGGCCGGGAAGCACCGCTTCATGACCGCGGGCGAAACCCGAGCGGTGCGCGCGACGCGCGAGAGCGGCACATCCAGGCCATGTTCGGCAAAAAGATGCCAGGCGGCATCGACAATGCGCGCTTCTGCAGTTGATTCGGCGGGCGCGTTTCGCGCCTTCGATGGACTGCGTGCTTTGGTCATGATTGACTCCGGGTTCTTCGAAAGGGAAACCTTCATGCGCCGCATTGTCCTCGCCTTTGCCGCCTTTGCGCTCGCCCAGTTCGCATCGGGGCCGGTAGCCGCGCAGACTTATCCGTCCAAGCCTGTCCGCCTGATCGTGCCGTGGGCCGCGGGCGGAACCACCGACATCCTCGGGCGCATCCTCGGCCAGAAGATGGCCGAGAAATGGGGCCAGCCGGTCTTGGTGGAGAACCGCGGCGGCGCCGCCGGCAATATCGGCACCGAAGCCGTCGTGCGGGCGCCAGCCGACGGCTACACGCTGTTGCTCGGCACGATGAGCACGCACGCGATGAACCAGTTCCTCTACACCGGGATGAGCTTCGATCCGGTGAAGGACATCGCGCCGATTTCGCTGGTCGCGAATGTTGCAACCGTGCTGGTGGTGCATCCGTCACTGCCGGTCAACAACGTCAACGAGCTTGTGGCACTGGCCCGCTCGAAACCCGGCAAGCTCAACTTCGCCTCCGGCGGCGTAGCGAGCTTCAACCAGCTCTGCGCCGAGCTGCTGAAGATGACGGCCAAAATCGACATCGTCCACATCCCCTACAAGGGCGGCGGCCCGGCAGTGGCCGACCTCGTGGCCGGCAAGGTGGACATGCTCTTCACCGGCGCGCCGGTGACCATTTCGCATATCAAGGCCGGCCGGCTCAAGCTGCTCGCGGTGACCGACTCGCGGCGCTCGGCCGCCCTGCCCGACACGCCCACGGTGGGCGAGTCGCTGCCGGGGTTCGAGTTCAACAACTGGTACGGGATCATGGCGCCGGCCGCGACGCCGCGACCGGTCGTCGACTTCCTCAACGCCGAAGTCCTGCGCATCCTCGCGCTCGCGGATGTGAAGGAGAAGTTCGCAGGGCTCGGGGCCGACCCGACGCCCGGCACGCCGGAGCGGTTCGGCGCTGCGATGGCGGCCGACGCCGAGAAGTGGGGCAAGGTCATCAAGCAGGCCGGCGTGAGGGCAGACTGA
>CANKMT010000115.1 GCA_947482825.1 Betaproteobacteria bacterium
CGTACCGTGCCATGAATTCGGCCATCGAAAGCCCAGGTTGAAACTGCACTCGGTTCATCGCCATCGTTCACCTCCTGTGTCGGTGAACCCATCTTCCACCCCTCAGTGGCTCACTGGATGAGCCTGCTGAGCTTTATCCCTAATCAAGAACCCTCATGTTCGGCGATCTGCTCGGGCGTGCGTTGTTCAGGGGCCGGAGTGTGGGGTGGCTTCGCACCTGGCTTAAATTCAGGCGCAGTCACTTGTCGGCCGGTGAGCTTGATCGGCGTGATGTTCTCGTCCTGGTCGCTCACCTCCAGCGTGTCGAGGGTGATTTCCTCCCCCTCGATCCCGGTCTTCGCCTCGGCGTACTTCTTGCCCATGCCGCGATTAACGTAGCCGAGCGTGATGTGCGGCCTGTAGGTTGGAAAAGTGTCGGTGTTCGGCAGCGACTCCTTGATCTTGGCGTTCAGCCGGACAAGATCGGCGCTGTCCACGCGCGCGACCACCACGTCATAGTCCTTGTCCGCCGGCTGAAATATCTCAATGCCGGTTACCTTGGCGCGCGCCGGCGGCTCGCCAGCGACCAGGTTGCGCACTGCGTCAACGTCCGCCGAGTGCAGGCCATACTTGACCGTGATGTGCGGCCGGTCCTCCAGCCCCTTCTCCTGGTGCAGGTCCTCGGGGGCGATGATGCTCTTGGCGGCTGCCATGACGCGCCCGGAGTCGGCCTCCGATAGCGGGACCTGTGTCGAGGCAAACTCGTTCTTGGGCGCTGGTGCCGCTTCCTGCTGCGCAGGCGGGGCGCTGGCGGGCGCTACGGCCGTCCGGACTGGCGTGGGCTCGGCAAGGTGCGCGGGTGGCTGTACGGTGGCCGTAGGCGCTGCTGGCGCCGTTTGCGGCGCTGGGGAGGCCTCGGGCGCGCTCACACGCTGCTCCGGGGCTGTGGCCGCCTCCACAACGCCTCCAATGGCCTCGGGGATGGTTTCCTGCGCCGGCTGGGCGCCTGCTGGCGGAACGGCAAGAGTTTGCGGCCCTGCGGCGAGTTCGACTTGGCCGGACCGCTCGGCTTCCGTAACCGCAGCGGTGGCGGGCACCGGCACTTCCGCGGCGGCGGCTTCTTCGGCCCTGATCGCATCTTCGCGGGCTTGGCGCTGCGCGTGCGCGACCATTGCTTGCTCAATCGCAATCTGCATGGGCGTGGCGCCCGGCGTCAGCGCGTCCTGCGTGGCCGCGTTCGCGACAGCGACCGCCTCATCGACGGATTGCGCCTCCACAACGCCGCGCACCATGGCAGCGCCTCGCGCGTCTTTCTGGGCCTCGTGCTCCCGAGCCGCATTTGCGGCGGCGCCCATGCCCCCGTACACCGCGCCTCCACCGGCGCCAGCCAACGCAGCGACCTTCACGTTCCGCCAAACCTCGCCGAGCTTGAGCCCGGGGTTCTCCATGGCCATCGCCCGTAGGTCCTGAGCGAGTTGGCTTGCGGACTCCTGGCCCGCCTCGCGAGCGATCGTCCCGAAGATCCGGGCGTACAGATTCGTATGCGCCTTCAGGGCGTAGCTGAGAGGGAGCATTTCGTCGCCGGCCTCGAGCAGCCCGTCGATCGATGCCGCCACGCTCGCCTCGCGGTGGGTTGCGCCGTGGCCCAAGGCCTCGCCGTAGGTCGAACCCGCCTGCATGCCCATCCCGCCGCCGCCAGCGATCGCCATGGCCGCCGGAATGTTCCGCGTCAGGATGCCCGCGGCGATACCGAGCAGCGTCGGGCCGCTGGATTGCGCGAGCGAAGACAAGGCCTCCTGCGCAATCGTCATGTTCTCGGGCGTCACGAGGCGCATGTCACGGCGGGCCTGGCCAGCATCGGCCACAGCGCTCGCCAATGCTGTTCGGTCCTCCGCGAGCTTGCCCTGCTGCCGACCGACCGCGCTCGGTCTGACCACTGCGCCCCAGCCCGATGGATCGGACTCGACGGGCCGCAGTGCTTCCTCGCGCTGGACAACGCTTTCCTGCGCCCCCATCTGTCGAAGGTTCGCGGCTGCGGATCGCGTGCCGGCGACGAACTGCGCCGGCAAGCTGCTCGCCACGTCTTTCCAGTCCGCGCTCGGGGGCTCGTCGGGAGGTGCGTCGTTCGGCTGCAGCGTTGGCTGGCCACCCCTCGACACCGTCATGCGCGCCGGCCGTTCGGCGACGGCCTGCTCCTGCGGTGTTACCTCCGCATCGGCCTCGACCAGCAAGTCACGGCCGCCGCCCTCCGCGAACAAGTCTCGCGGCGTGCGGGCGCGTGTCTCGAGGAGGTCAACCGGCATTACTTGATGCCGAGACGGCGGCGAACTTCGGATTCGGGAATGCCGTGCTTCTTCGCGGTGTAGGCGATGTCCTCGGCGCTGGGCGACCCGCTACTCGGCGGGCGGACTTTGCTGAAGCCGCGGGCAAATGCTGCGTCGTCGTCCTCGCCGCCACTGCGCATCGCCTCGACCATTGACCTCGCATCCTGGACGGCCCTCTGCCTGCCTTCTTCGCCGCGATAACGGACCGTGTCGCGAAGGAGCGTTTTGGTGAGGCTCTCGATTTGCGCGCTTTCCGGCTTGCCCATGCCGGTGCGCAGTTTCTCGAAAGCTACGGCAGGGTCGCTCGCAATACCAGTCCTCACGAGGTAATCGACGTTCGAGATAAGCGCCGTCTTGTCAACACCCAGATCGGCCGCCTTCTTTGCCATCGCCGAGTAGTACCCGGCGCGCGCGCGATGCTCTGCCTGTTGCGACGGGTCGAGTTCCTTCTGCGGCGCGGTGAGCGTGATCTCGCCATCTACAACCTCGGACGAGCCGGGCCCCAACGTGCGCGGTTTCGCAAACGCCTCGTCGATTGCAATTCCGCTCTCCCCGCGCTTCGTTTCCAGCTTCCCGGGACGAAGCGCATCCTCCCTTTCGGCGAGCGCTGCGGTTTCGGCCCTCGCCATTTGCGGCGCGAATTCGAGCTTCGTTTCCGCTTCGGCGCGGAAGTCGCCGCGGCGAATCCTGGAGAGCGTTTCGTCCCGCAACAGTTGTGCCCTCGTCGCCGCCTCTTGCAGATCGAGCTTGGAGGCGTGCTCGATCATCTGCTCGCCAACCTTTCCCGCGCCGACCATCGCACCGCTCAGTGCCGTGCCCAGAACCCCCATGCCAGCCATAGCAACCTCCCTCAGTGAAGCGTTTCCCCGCTCGGCGCGGCGCGCTCGACCGGGTCTTGCGTTTCGATGATCTCGGGCGACTCGTCGCGCACTTGTGCGGTCAACCGGAGCAGCATCAGTTCAGCGTCCTGCAATCGGAGCGCGACGTGGTTCACGTTGTGCGGCGGCTCGCCGAGCTTGCGCAGTTGCCGAGCAACTTCCTCGAACATGAGCCGCACCTGGCTTACAGCAATGCGCGCGTCGATCATGTCGAGTTCGAATTGCTTGGGGTCTTTCATCCCGGGCTCGCCATCTCCGAAGCTATGATCCCGGGCTGCGCAAATACAAGCGATCCATCCGGCCGGCGCAACTGGCGCGTCTTCACGGGGGCGGTGACGCCGATCCTCGAATCGAAGTAGCTGCCGCCCTGGACCATCGCGCGCTTGTTTTGCGCCTCCTTGAGTAGCTCTTCGGTCTTCTGCGAGGCCAACGCCCTGTCGGCCTCGATCTTCATTTCGGCCGCGCTCTTGTTCAGCAGGGCCGCGCCCACACCACCCGCCATCGTCAGCGCGCCGCCGCCGATAGCGCCGATCAGCTTCGATGCGCCGGGGTTCTGATTCGCCCAGTCTACGAGCGGGTTCATGTACTGCTCGACCAGCCCCGGGGCGCGGTACACGCGGCTGCGTTCCTCCCAGGGCGCAGGCGATTGCGTGTCGGGAATCGCAGCCGGCCCTTGGTCAACAATGCCTTGCATCTGGCCGTTGTCGAAGCTGTTCTCGCCGCCGAGGTCGATGTCAGCCGTCTTGCCGGCGCCGTATCCGGTATCCGAAACTCCGCCCGCGAACGTGAATGGATCGCCCGTGCCGACCACGTCGGTGCCGCGGTTCAGTACCTCGTTCATGGCGCCCGAGTCGAAGGAGTTCTCCATGCCAGCCGTATCGACGCCGGCGCCGCTCAGCATGTTTCCGGTGAGGTACGAGAGCCCGCCGTTCAAAATGGCATCGCCGGGGTCTGCGCCGCTTGCGAGCGAGAAGCCCGCCTTGCCCAGCGCTGTCGCCCACATCGGCACGCCATGGGCGGCCGCAATCGCCGCCACAGCCATCATCGCGATTTGCCCGAAGCCGCCGTCGTCGTCCTTCTGCGTGGCTTTCCAGCGCTCGTTCGCCTGGGCTGCGCCCGTGGCGATGTAACCTTCATCCGCAGCGGCCGATGGGTCCTTGCCCTTCGCCTTCAGCGCATCCTGGACGGCCCGCTGCGCGATGGCGTTGTAGTTCGATCCCTCGGTGTAGCCAGAGTTGAATTGCGCGCGGTGCTCGTCGCCGAATACCGACACCGCCGCCGCAAGATCGTCCTCGGACAGGCCGTGCTTCGCCCCGAGCGAGCGCATCGCGCCCGCCGCGCCCGCCACGTCGAAATTGCTCTGATCGAACTTGCCGAGGACATCTTCGATTTTGGCCATTGGCGCCTCCCTATTTGAACTTCGTTGGTTTGGGGTGGAGCATTCGAAGTGCCCGTCCCGCAATTTCGACCGCATTCGGATCGCCTCGAAGCGTCGCCTCAGCCGCCGCGGTCATGGCCGCCTTGGATTCGACTGCCCGCTCTCCGGCCGAGCGCCCGATGTCACGCGTTCGCTGTGACATTTCCCTGACTTCATCCAATTCCGCCGTCTTTTTCATATTGCTATCAATCCCATATCTGATATACTTTTTGTGCGCGCATTTCGGAACCCCGGAAGGGCGGTAACCCTCCCGGGGCGCGGACAGACAGGAAGTACTACATCGGCCTTGCTTTGATCCGGGGCCGATTTTTTTTGGGCGCTCGCTTCTTGTTTTTCAGAGCGAAAAGCACCGATTTCAAGCGGGTCACAGGTCACAGGTCGAAGGTCACCCGCTTTCATGTGGTTTCCTTTCCCAAGATTTCGTCGATCACGCTGTAGCGCATGGCGGCGGGAACATCGCGCTGCCGGCCATCCTTGATCACAGTTCGAGTGCGCACCCGTACCAGGTGGCGCTTGAGGTCGCGCAGGCTGATCTGCCGCTGGCGCGTGGGCGGATCCATCACGCGGCAAATCATCGCCAGGAGCTCACTGCGTGGCCCCACGGCGAACCGCTTGGAATCGATGCGCCGACGCACGCGATACGCCCGGAATAGCGTCTTGCCAGTGTGGGGCCCTGCTTCGGCCAGCTTGAAGCGGATGAACACTTTGGGCGCACCGCGGAATGACGCCATTTCGATGCAGTCGTGGCCTTGATAGACGGCGAGATACTCGGCATCGGGTACCAGGGGCCAGTCGGCGCCCTCGACTATCCCATCCGCGAACTGGACGACGTTTGACGTTGCGCGAGCGGACGCGGACCTCATGCGGCCTCACGTCCGGGTTGCGGAAAATAACGGGGCCGGGCAGAGTGCGCGGACTGACCCTCGCACCCTGCCTGCTCCCGGCTGGAGCAAACGATCCCCCAGCGAATCGCCGGCTTGACTAACAGGAAGCCGGAAGCCGCCTCGATGACTCTCGGGATCGAGGTACCGCTGCAGGCTTTGATCTTCACGCTGCACCGCCGAGTAGCTCGCGCGCACGGACGATCGACTCTGGGTCGAGCCGATAGCGCTTGCAATGGATCTTGCCGAACCTGCCTTCAATGACCTCCTGCTTACGCTCAATGCGCACGCCCCGGCCCTCGAGGTTTGCCACTGTCGTATGCAGGCAATGATCGCCGAGCCGTTCTGCCTCGAATCGATTCAACGATCGTCCAGCGGCAAATTCAGCCAGCAGCATCTTCCATTTCAACTCAGGCCGCAGTGGGTCGGAGACACCCATCGTTCACGCCGCCCGCTTCTGCTCACGCCGCGCGCGCACCATGCTCTCCGCCTTACTCCTGGCGGCCTTCGTGCGCTCGGCGCGCTCGGCTTCGGCCTTCGCCGATTGCTCGACGAGCCACTGCGCGACGAGGTCGGACCGCCACAGGGATTGCGCGCCGTGCTTGTCGGGTGGCGGAAAGCGGCCTTCGCGAATCTCAGTTTGGAATTTGGAATGGCGAAAGCCGACCGCCTTGAGGACTTCAGGCTTCCGCATGTAGGTGAAGGGGAGATGATCGCTCACGATGCTCTGCTCCGTATTCGAATGGACGACCGGAGTATTGCCATCGCGTCGCGGTAAGAAAATACCGCTTTCGGAAATTAGGAGCCTAATTTCCAGATTTATTTTGCGGCGTCGAGTTCGTCGATTGAGTCCTTGGCCGTGCGTTGAGACACATCAAACCCGATCGCTTTAAGAGCGTTGCGCACCTTGCCTGAAAGGTCCCGTTTCTTGGTGCCCGCAGAGCGAAGTCGCGCCACGATTTCCGCAAGCTTGTCAGAGGGGATTTTTCTTGTTCCTTTGCGCTTCTTCCCTTGAACTTGCTTCCTGCGCTTGGCGTCTATGAGCTTTCGTTCCAGTGCGCGCTTTTCGCCGGCCTCTTTGATTGCGCGCTTTTCCGCTCGATCGGCCCTGGCTTTATGAAAGCCAAGTTCAAACGTCAGTTGACCTTCCCCTTCGTCCCGCTTCTTTCCTGATGGCGCAGCGCGCGGCCGACTGGCGCCACGCGGGGGGCGCGTGCTCTTTGCTTTCACCGTCACGCCTTGGCCGAGTGATTCCGGTCACTGAAGCGTTCTTCCCGGCTCACGATTTGCCCACCTTCGGCTTGTTGTCGCGAAGCGCCTCGATCAAACGTGCGCATGCCGCCGCTGCCTCCTCGTGGAGCTTGACCGAGGCCTCGAGCGCGGCTATCTGCTCAGCGATCGTCGAATCCCGGCCGGCCAGGCATTGGCCGTAGCGATCGGCAGCGTCCTTCGCCCGGGCCGTCGCGATATCTTCGGCAGCCTTCAAGCGCCGGACGCTGGTCTTGCGTTCTTCCGCAAGGTCGTCCGGCGAGGGGTGGTCTTGCAGGCTCACGGCCCTTCCGTCAGCCGCCGAAGATCGCTGACAATCGCCCCGATGCTAGCGCGAACCGCCTCCATGTCGTCAATGGCGCGACCGATCTTGGAACTGTCACGCAGCCCCTCTGCACTCTCGCGTAGTTGCTGATCCGAATCGTCCGCGTATTCCTTGTGCGCTGACTCGACGCGCTCAAGCTTGGCGCTGATCTCACTCTTCGCGGCTATGAAAAGGGCTTCGCACCCCGCCAAGCGGCGCTGTATCGGCGAGAGCTGGGCTACAGCTTGCAATGCCTCGAACGAACGTGACGGCCCTTCAAACGGGCGCTTGCTGTCGCTCGTCCCGGCCGGACCTTTCCGCTCTTCCCGAGATCTCGATGCCGCGTAGGCCTTAGCGTCCGCGTAGGTCTTAGCTTCGTAGGCTGCCCGCTCTTCAGGCGTCGCGTAGACCAGCACGTAGTAGAGATACGGCGAGCGCCGCTTCACTTGCATCCTCCTGCGCTCTCCATCGGCGGGAAACACGGTTGACCAAATGCCGCATCCGGGCTCGCCCGGGAATTGCCCCGCCTTTGCGATGCCGGCGGCGATCAGCGCCTGACGAGTGCCGCTGTACCGGAGTCCATAGCCACCCACCTTCTGCGTCTCGATGTTGGGGTTCATGCGGTGGTAGAGTTCCTCGGGGCTCTCAATCATGGCGCCGCTCCTCGTAGGCCGAAGGATCGCGTTTGAATCCACCGGCCATGGATGAGCCCAGGTAATCATTCAGCGCGCACAGGAAACCGCGCTCAAGGGCGGGGGAGCCCTTTTCCTGTACGACGCGCAGGAAGCGCCTGAGCGTATCGGGATCGCGCGCGATCATGGCCTCGCACATTTCGCTAATCAGGGCCTCGGAAATCTCGCCAACCGGCACATCGGGCAGGCCGACGGTTTCCCAATCGCGCCCAAGCTCGCGCAGCATGTCAGCGGCGAGTTGGCGGCCGTCGGCTTCGGTAAAATGGTCAGCCATGGCTCGCCCCTATGCCAGTGAGCGCACGAACTGCGCGCGCTCGGCCGCGGAACCTTCTCGCAGCGGATTGAATAGCTTCACGCCACCGCCGATCCCCGCGTCCGGGTATTGGGCCCTGAGCTTGTCGAGGGCCTCTTCCGCCTTCTCCAGCGTTGAGAAATCCGGCGACAGCGGATAGTTGAAAATTCGCTTGCCATCCACAACAGCCTCTCGACATACGGTGAAGTACTCAACATCCGAGGGGCGGCGCCCCGTTACCGGATCGACCGGGTCTATTTCATTCCTGGTCGGCTGGCGGGGTTCTTGGTCGCTCGCGCGTTGCTCAATCATTGCGCACCGCCTTCCTGCTATTTGGCAGGCCAGTGTCCCGGGATACCTGCTCCCAAGACCATTTGTCAGTTTCCGGCGCGAGTTTTCCCCAGGCCAAGGATTGAAGGGTCAAGAAAACTGCATTCTTGTCCCAGCGCGAAAGGTGGCGATACATATTCAAGAGCGTTCGCTCTTCCTTCGTTATGGGCGTGTCGCTGCCGGTGTGCTGCTTCGCTGCTATTCTCTTCTGAGCCATGATGCATACCTCTCACTAGGTTGCGTTGTGGTCAGGCGGCTTGGGTGTTAAAGCACCCTTGCCGCCGCTTCCCGGTGGACCGCACCGGGGACGGTCGTTATATCGTCACGACGCTCAGCCCGATCGCCTTCGCCCCATCGCCCATCGTTTCGTCGAGACAAAGGACACCCTGTACGTTGCTCGCTTCCGCGATGGCCAGGTGCAGGGCATCGCCGGCACGCAGCTTCAATTCCACGTCGCCCGCGAGTTCGGCCGCCCGGCGGAATTCCGCCCGTTGCGGTGCCGCGATCGAGCAATGCTTTTGCGCAAAATCGAGGAAGCGCGTCATCGCCTGCTTGGCAATCGCCCCATCGATCTGCCCGGTGCGGACCTTGATCGATGTCGCACTCGCGAATTCCGTAATGGCCCATTCGCTCACCACGAGGCGCTCGCCGGATGCCTCTAGCCAAGCGAGCACAGCCTCGCTTTTCGGCTCACGGATGAACGCGGGAACGAGGGCGCTGGTGTCGGCGTAGATCATCAGTAGCGCGCTCCCCGTCGCATATCGGCCACCACCGGCGCGGTTTCCTTCTGCTTGCCGATGAATTCCCTCATCCGGCGGGCTTCCGCCTTGCCGATTGCCCGGCCCTCGGCACTGAGGATCAATCGCCCGTCCGCCGCAATCTCGCCGACGAGGGTGTCGCCTTCGCCAACGCCCAATTGCTTGAGCGAGTCCGCTGGCAGTCGCACAGCGAGGCTGTTACCCCACTTCGACACCGTGAGGTCGATACGCTCGCCGCCCTTCTCTGCTTTCATCGCGATACCCTTTATGTATATCCGTGTAGATACATGATGGGCCGAATAAGGTAAGCCGTCAAGCTGCTTTGCCGATCGAGACGACTTTCGCGCCCGCCCGCAGCGCGTCCAGGTGGTCCGCCCAGCCCTGCATCATCTTCTTCCGCTCGGGCAGATACTCGGCCCGGTTGTACGCGCCGCGCACTTCGTCTTTCTCGTTGTGCGCAAGCTGGCGCTCGATCACATCAGCCCGGATACCCTTCTCGTTCAGCATCGTGCTGGCAACGGCCCGGAACCCGTGACCTGTCATCTTGCCCTTGTAGCCGAGTCGATACAGGGCGAAAAGCATGGTGTTGTTGCTCATCGGGCGGTCCCGATTGCGCCCAGGGAACACGAACCGGCTGCCGCCGCCGATTTCCCGGAGTTGCTCGAGCACCCTCACAGCCTGCTTTGACAGGGGAACGATATGTTCACGCTTCATCTTCATTCGCTCGGCCGGAACTACCCACAGGCCCGCACCAAGGTCGAATTCCGGCCACTGCGCGCCAAGCAATTCCTGCGTTCGCACGAACGTGAGCGCCAGCAGTTCGAGCCCAAGCCGCGTTTGCCGATCGCCCGTCTTCTCATATCCCTCGATCGCGCGCAGCAGCGCCGGCAGTTCCTCTGGACGTACCGCCGCCTGGTGCTTCTTGACGTGGGGCGTGAGAGCACCGCGCAGATCGCCCGAGGGGTTGGTGGTGGGCGGTGCGGATTTGTGCGTTGCGCCTGAATGGCC
>CANKMT010000116.1 GCA_947482825.1 Betaproteobacteria bacterium
CTTGGCAAGGTTGCGCTCTACCAACTGAGCTACTCCCGCATCGAACAGCGAGTAATTTTAATGCCTTGGGCGAAGCCAGTCAAACCGACCCGTCGCTGGAAACGCCCGCCTTGCGCAGGTAATACAGCATCGAAATGACGGTGAGGACGGCCGCCACGTTGATGAGGATCGTGCCCAGGAACTGGAAGTTGAGGAAGCCGACGAACAGCGGGTCGTGGAAGAGCAGCATCGGAATCGCGATCATCTGAAACACGGTCTTCAGCTTGCCGATGAAGGCCACGGTCACGCTCTTCGCCTGCCCCATCTGCGCCATCCATTCGCGGAGCGCCGAAATCGCGATCTCGCGGCCGATGATGATGAGCGCCACGAGCGGCTCGACCCGGTCGAGCTGCAGCAGGACCACCAGGGCGCCGGCGACCATGAGCTTGTCGGCCACCGGATCCAGGAATGCGCCGAACGCGGACATCTGGTCGAGCACTCGGGCGAGGTACCCGTCGAGCCAGTCGGTGATTGCCGCGACGACGAAAATCGCCGTCGCGGCGATGTTCTTGTTCTCCTCCTGCAGCCACGACTCCGGCAGGTAAAACACGCCGACGATCAGCGGGATCATGAGGATCCTGCACCACGTCACGTAATTCGGCAGGTTGCGCGGCATGTTTGCCATAAGCGGACTTTAACTCCCCCGCCCTAGCCTGTCCGCGCTTTTTCTTCGGCTTCACCGTGCAGGTGACGGTAGATCCGCTGCGCGATCGAGCGGCTGATGCCCTCGACTTTCATGATCTCGTCCATGGCGGCGGCCTGCACCCCTTTGATTCCGCCGAAATGGGCGAGCAGCGCGCGGCGCCGTTTGTCGCCGATGCCGGGAATCTCGTTCAGCTCCGAGCGCGTTCGCGCCTTGCCGCGTTGCGCGCGGTGCCCGACGATCGCAAAGCGATGCGCCTCGTCGCGGATCTGCTGGATGAGGTGCAGGCCAGGGTGTTGCGGCGGCAGCGTGACCGGCGGCCCGTCGCTTTCGACGATCAGTTCCTCCAGCCCGGGCTTGCGCTCCGGGCCCTTGGCCACGCCGACTACGCTCACGTCGTTCAGGCCCAGTTCGACCAGGGCCGAGCGCGCCTGGCCGACCTGCCCCTTGCCGCCGTCGATGAGTACGAGGTCGGGCATCTTCGCGCCCTCGGCCGAGAGGCGGCCGTAGCGCCTGGAAAGGGCCTGGCGCATGGCCGCGTAGTCATCGCCCGGCGTGATGTCGCGGATGTTGAACCGTCGGTATTCCGCTTTCTGCATGCCGTGGCCGTCGAACACCACGCACGAGGCGACCGTTGCTTCGCCCATGGTATGGCTGATGTCGAAGCATTCGATTCGTTGCGCGGTTTCCGGCAGGCCTATGGCTTCGCGCAACGCGACAAGCCGCGCTTCCTGCGTGCCGCGTTCGCGGACCCGGCTGGCCAGCGAAAGCAGCGCATTCTTCTCCGCCATTTCGAGCCACATCCGCCGCTCGCCCTGCACCGTCGTAAGAAGCCGGACCGGCCGCTTCGCCTGCTCTGAGAGAGCTGACTCCAAAGCGTCGCCCTCGAGTTCGGCATTGGCGAGGATGAGTGGCGGGATCGGCTGGTCGAGATAGTGCTGGGTGAGGAACGCGAGGATCACCTCGCCCGCAGTGGCAGCGTCGGCGTTCTGCGGGAAAAAACTGCGGTCGCCGACATGCCGTCCGGCCCGAATCATGACGAGGTTGACGCAGGAGATGCCGCCTTCGATGCGGCAGGCGACGACGTCCGCATCCACGCCGACTGCCGATTCGACGTACTGGCGTGCCTGCACGCGCGAGAGGGCGCGCACCCGGTCGCGGAACAGCGCAGCCTCTTCGTAGCGTTGCGCGTCCGCTGCGGTGTTCATCTTTTCGGTGAGCGTGTGGATGACGTCGTTCTCGCGGCCGAGCAGGAACAACTCGGCGTTTCTTACGTCCTGTGCATAGGCGTCGGGCTCGATCAGCCGGGTGCACGGTGCCGAGCAGCGCTGAATTTGGTGCAGCAGGCACGGCCGCGAGCGGTTCTCGAAGACAGAATCCTCGCAAGTACGCAGTCGGAACACGCGCTGGAGAAGTTGGATGCTCTCCCGCACCGCATACGAGTGCGGAAAGGGGCCGAAGTAGCGGTTCTTCTTTTCCTGGCCGCCGCGATGAAAGCCGATGCGGGGGTAGCGGTGACCCGTGATCATGAGGTACGGATAGGACTTATCGTCCCGGAACAGGATGTTGTAGCGCGGCGTGAGGCTCTTGATGAGGTTGTTTTCGAGGAGCAATGCCTCGCCTTCGGATCGCGTGACGGTGGTTGCCATCGACGCGACCTGGCCCACCATCAGGCCGATGCGCGGGCTCTGCTGGGTCTTGTTGAAATAGCTCGACACCCGCTTCTTGAGGTCGCGGGCCTTGCCCACGTACAGGACTTCGCCGGCGGGGCCGAGCATCCGGTAGACGCCCGGCAGGCCCGGGAGCCCGGCGA
The DNA here is from genome assembly GCA_947482825.1 of Betaproteobacteria bacterium. GTDB lineage: Bacteria > Pseudomonadota > Gammaproteobacteria > Burkholderiales > SG8-39 > SZAS-79. The sequence goes on from CANKMT010000116.1 coordinate 2,496, forward strand.
CAAACGCCTTCGGGTCGAACGGCTCGCTCATGCGATCGGGTTTCTAGGCGAGCCCGGCAAGGTCCTTGATCGCGGCGCGGTGGCTTTCTGCGCCAAGGGCGACGACACGGCGGTTGTCCAATCGGATGCGCTCCAGCCTTTCGGTCGGATAGGGCCGTTTCGGAAGGCCGCCAATGAGCGTATCCGCAGCTTCGGGCGCATTGCACACGAGCACCACGTCGCAGCCGGCATCCAGGGCCGCCATCGCGCGTTCGACCATGCCGCCAGCGCTGCTCGCCCCTTCCATGCTGAGGTCGTCGCTGAAGATCACGCCGTCGAAACCGAGCTGAGCGCGCAGGACATCCTTGAGCCAGAATCCCGAAAACCCGGCGGGCAGCGGATCGACCGCGGTGTAGATGACGTGCGCGGGCATGACGCCGGCGAGTCCGGCTGCAACCACCGGGCGGTAGGGGGCGACGTCGATGGCCATGATTTCCTCGAGCGGCCTGTCGTCCGAAGGGATTGCCACATGCGAATCGGCCGTGGCATAGCCGTGTCCGGGGAAATGCTTGCCGACGGCGCCCATGCCTGCCGAATGCAGTCCGCGGACCAGGGCCGCGCCAAGCGCGCCGACGGCTTCGGCACCCGCATGGAAAGCCCTGTCGCCGATGACGGAGCTTGCACCGTAGTCGAGGTCGAGCACCGGCGCAAAGCTGAAATCCACTCCGTGGGCGCCCAGCTCCACGCCTATCACGTGACCCACGCTTTCTGCCGTGCGGATCGCAGTCGCGCGATCGCGATCCCAGAGCAGGCCAAGTGCGCGCATTGGGGGGATCGCCGTGAATCCTTCGCGAAATCGCTGCACGCGCCCGCCTTCGTGATCGACGCAAATGAGCAGTTCCGGCGTGCGCAGCGAGCGGATCTCGGCAGCCAGCGCCTTGACCTGCGCGGGACTCTCGAAATTTCGCGCAAAGAAGATCACCCCGCCGACCAGCGGGTGCGACAACCTGCGGCGGTCGTCATCGTCGAGCCTCAGGCCCGCGACATCCACCATGACCGGGCCGAGCGGGATCCGTGGGGTCATGCGCGCACCTCCAGGATGACCGTCGCGCTGGCGAGGCCGCGCTCATCGGTCAACGAAACATGGGCGCTCCCGACCCCGCGCGCATCCAGCATCGCCTGCAGGGCCTCGGTGTATTTCAGGGTCGGCTTGCCCGAGCGCAGGTTGGCCACCCACACCCCATGCCAGTTTGCGGGCGCATGGATGCCGGTGCCCAGGGCCTTGGTGAACGCCTCCTTGGCGGCGAACCGCTTGGCGAGGTACGCAGCCGGCAGGCGATGACTGGCAAACCGTTTGAGCTCCGGTTCGCACAGGATACGGCGCGCGAACCTCTCTCCGAACCGCTCGAGCGCCGCGGCTATGCGCGGGATCTCGATGATGTCGGTGCCCACGCCGTAGATCATGGGCGCGCCCCGAGGCTGAAACGTGCCTCCGTCATCAGGCGCTTCATTTCACGCACCGCCTCGCGCATCCCGACATAGATCGCGCGGCTCACGATCGCATGACCGATATGCAGCTCGCGAATGCCTTGCAGCCGCGCCACCGGCTCGATGTTGAAATAGTTGAGGGCATGTCCGGCGTTGAAGCGCATCCCGAGCTCGCGGATCGCCCGGCCTGCGGCTGCGAGCTTGTCGAGTTCGGCGACGACCGCCGGCCCTTCGGCATCGCGGCCCTGCGAGTGGAAAACATGCGCATACGGACCGGTATGGACTTCGCAGACCCTGGCGCCTATGCGTTTAGCGGCTTCAATCTGGCGCAGATCGGGGTCGATGAAAACCGACACCATGATCCCCGCGTCGGCAATGCGCGCCACAGCGTCCTTCAGTGCGGCTTCCTGCGCGACGATGTCCAACCCGCCTTCGGTGGTGATCTCATGCCGGCCTTCGGGGACCAGCATCGCCATCTCGGGCTTGATGCTGCGGGCGATGCCGACCATTTCGGCGGTGGCCGCCATTTCCAGGTTGAGCTTGATGTGGGTGAGTTCGCGCAGGCGGCGCACGTCCTCGTCCTGGATATGGCGGCGGTCCTCGCGCAGGTGGACCGTGATTCCGTCCGCGCCGCCGAGGTGGGCCTCGACAGCCGCCCAGACGGGGTCCGGATCGTAGGTTCGCCGCGCCTGCCGGACCGTCGCGACGTGATCGACGTTGACGCCGAGTTCGATCATAGGTCCTGTAGCTCCAATAGGACGCTGCGGGTGTGCAACGTCTGGCCATGCAGGCGCTGGCCGATCAGCGCACGCATCAGCGCGCGCGCCTGGTGAAGGGTCTGCGCGCTCGTGAATTCATCCCGATCCAGGTCGATGAGGGTGCTTCCCCTCACGACCAACTCGTCGCCCGAATGGCCGGGCGCATTGCTTCGATCGGCGGGGATCGGCCCCCTCTCGGGATCGTACAGATATTGCATTGCCGGGTCGATGGGCGCGCCGTCCTCGGCGTTGCGGTCGAGCAGCATGGCATACCCGAGTTCGGCGAGGAGGCGCTTTTCGAATCCGCGCAACACCCCCGCCGTGGGCTCCCCGCGCCCCAGGCGCGCAAGGCTCTCCGCGTAGGCATCGAACAGCCTTTCATGCGAGTCGTCGCGCGGCAGCAGGCGCAGGATTAACTCGTTGACGTAGAACCCGCACATCAGGCCAAAGCCGCTGAGAAACGGCATGCCGCCCTGCCATTCGGCGGCGATCAAAGTGTTCATTTCGCCGGACCCGGTCCACGTGAGGCGCAGGGGATGGAAAGCGTGCAGCAAGCCCCGCATGGCCGATCTCGGCCGGCGCGCGCCCTTGGCGATCAACGCCGTGCGGCCGAGGCGGCGGGAAAAGGCCTCGACGATCAGGCTGGTTTCCTTGTACGGGTAGCTGTGCAGAACAAACGCGGGTTCATGGTCCACCCTGCGCCGGGTTTGCGCCATCGACCGTCCTCAGCTGTAGCCGAAAGTCCGCAAGGCGCGCGCATCGTCGGTCCAACCGCGCTTCACCTTGACCCAGAGGCCGAGGTACACCTTGCCATCGAAGAGCTGCTCCATGTCCTTGCGGGCCGCTGTGCCGACGCGCTTCAGGCGCTCGCCCTTGTCGCCGATGACGATCGGCTTGTGGCTCTCGCGATCGACCCAGATCGTGGCCTCAATGCGCCGCAAGGCCCCCTCTTCCTTGAAGCTGTCGATGGCGACTTCGCAGCTGTAGGGAAGTTCGTCGCCGAGTTCGCGGAACAGCTTTTCGCGCACGAGTTCCGAAGCGAAGAAGCGCTCGTCCCGGTCCGTGATCTGGTCTTCCGGGTACATGGCTTCGGCCCGAGGCAGCGCATTGCGGATCACGCGAAGCAACTCCTGCGCGTTCTTGCCGGACTTCGCGCTGACCGGAACGATGGCATGGAAAGCGCGCTCTTTGGCGACGCGTTCGAGGAATGGCAGGAGCCGTTCGCGCTCCTTGACCAGGTCGACCTTGTTGGCCACCGCGATTACTTTGCGCCCGGCCGGGATGCGCGCGAGCAGTGCGCGGTCGGCTTCGTAGACTTTCGGCGATTCGATCACCCAGAGGACGACATCGGCGTCCCGTGCGGCTTCCGTGGCGCGCCGGTTGAGGGATTTGTTCAGGACATTGTCGTGTCGCGTCTGGAAACCCGGCGAATCGACGAAGACGTACTGGCAGTCCGGCGCGGTGAGGATGCCCCGTACGAGGTGCCGGGTGGTCTGCGCTTTGCGCGAGACGATCGAGAGCTTCTGGCCGATGAACCGGTTAAGCAGGCTCGATTTCCCGGTATTGGGTCGGCCGGTGATGCTGACGGTGCCGCACCGGAAATCAACGGCTGCCGTCGTCGCGGGCTTCTCTGGCGTTGTCATGGGCCGATCTGCTTGAGGATCTTCCCGGCCGCCACCTGTTCGGCGATTCGGCGCGTGCTGCCGCTGCCGGAAGCCTTGAGATTCAACTCCTCCACGACGCACTCGACTTCGAATGTCTGGCTGTGCGCGGCACCTTTTGTGGCAACCACCCGATAGACAGGCAGCTTGCGCTGGTGGCCCTGAAGGTGCTCCTGAAGCAGCGTCTTGGCGTCCTTGGCCGGCTTGGCCGGGTCGAGCCTTGCGAATTCGGCTTCGAACGTGTGGCAAATCGAGCCGCGGGCCGCTTCATAGCCGCCGTCCGGCAGGATGGCGCCATAGACGGCCTCGAGCGCATCGGCGAGCATCGACGGGCGGGTGCCCCCGCCATTCGCGAGCTCGCCTTCGCCAAGGCGCAGGAATTCGGAGATCCCGAGCGTTTGCGCGATGCCGGACAGGGATTCCTTGCGCACCAGATTGGCGCGCAACCTGGACAGCTGGCCCTCGGAGAGCGAAGGAAAGCGCTTGTAGAGTTCCTCTGCAACGACGCAGTTGAGCACGCCGTCACCCAGGAACTCGAGCCGCTCGTTGTGCGGGGAGCCGAAACTGCGATGCGTTAGCGCCTGTTCGCGCAGCGGCCCGCTCTTGAACTGGTAGGCGATGCGCTTGTCTAGGGGCGGGGTGCGCGCCACCGTGGGTCCATCGCGCTCACTCTTTCGAGTTCGCGGCGAAGTCGATGTACAGGCCGATGTTCGAGAACAGTGGCACTTCCTTCTTGTAGGCGAAGGAAATCACCACGTCGCCGCCGTCCTTGGTGATTTCGAGGTCGGTCGCGGAAATGGTCTTGATCTCGTCGATCATGGTTTTCTGGTCCCAGGCCTTGCGGATCTCGGCCACGCTCGCACCGCGCTTTTCCTGGGCGATAGTCTTGATGATGTTCTTCGCGGAGAAAAACTCGGCCACGGCCGGGCCCACCTTGAAGCCAAGCAGCGCGATGAAGATCAGGATCACGAATACGATGATCAGGCCACTGAGGCTGACGCCGGTCTGCTTGTTGCGCATGATTACCTCCGTGAATCCCTGCTATCTGAAGGAGCCGAAGCGGCCGAGCTCGTTCAGGTTGAGCCAGATGAAAAACGCCTTGCCGACGATATTCTCGTCAGGCACGAACCCCCAAACCCGGCTGTCACTCGAATTGTCCCGGTTGTCGCCCATCACGAAATAGTGCCCGGGCGGCACGGTGCAGGTCAGGCTGGCAGTATTGTAGATGCAATTGCCCGAGTGCGGGAATGACCGGCCTTGCCCCATGAAGGACGGCGCATCCTCTTCGACCAGGATTTCATGGCTGTGCGCGCCCAGCGTTTCCACGAAGCGGCGCGAGAACTGCATGCGTTCACGCGAAAGGTAGTCGTCGAGCTGCTTCAGCGGCAGGGGCTGGCCGTTCACCGACACCCGCTTGTCCTGGTACTGGATCCGATCTCCCGGCAGCGCCACCACCCGCTTGATGTAATCGAGCGAAGGATCGTCGGGGTAGCGGAAAACCATCACGTCGCCCCGATCGGGCTTGCCGATTTCGATGATCTTCTTGTTGATCACGGGAAGGCGGATGCCGTAGGTGAACTTGTTCACCAGGATGAAATCGCCAATGAGGAGCGTCGGGATCATCGACCCCGACGGGATCTTGAAAGGCTCGAACAAGAAGGAGCGGAGCAGGAAAACGATCAGGATCACCGGAAAGAAGCTGACCGAATATTCGACCCACCACGGCTCCTTGGACTCCTTCGCCCTCTTCTTGCGCAGCCAGAGGTGATCGACCAGGCAGACCAATCCGGTGACAAGGAGCAGGAGAAGCAGGAACAGGGCGAAACTCACGGGCACCTCTACTTGTCGTCCATTTGCAACACGGCGAGGAAGGCTTCCTGGGGAATTTCCACCGAACCGACCTGCTTCATCCGCTTCTTGCCCTCTTTCTGCTTCTCGAGCAGCTTTTTCTTGCGGGAGATGTCGCCACCGTAGCACTTGGCGAGCACGTTCTTGCGCAAAGCCTTGACCGTTTCGCGGGCCACGATGTGGGCGCCGATTGCGGCCTGGATCGCAACGTCGAACATCTGCCTGGGGATCAGCCCGCGCAGGCGGTTGACGAGGTCCCGCCCGCGGTACTGCGAGTTCCCACGATGGACCATGACCGAAAGGGCATCGACCCGCTCACCGTTGATGAGCACGTCGAGTTTGACCATGTCCGCGGGGCGGTATTCCTTGAAATCGTAGTCGAGCGACCCGTAGCCGCGCGTAAGCGACTTCAGCTTGTCGAAGAAGTCGAGCACCACTTCGGACAGCGGCAGGTCGTATTTGAGGACTACGTGCCGCGCGGTGTACTGCATGTTCTCCTGCGTCCCGCGCTTTTGGGTGCAAAGCGTAATGACCGCGCCGACGTATTCCTGCGGAGTGAAGATCGTGACCGACATGATCGGTTCGCGCATCTCGGTGATCTTGGAGGGATCGGGCATCTTCGCCGGGTTCTGCACCAGCTCCACAGTGCCGTCGCGCTGCTCGATCTGGTAGACGACCGTCGGCGCGGTGGTGACCAGCTGCATGTCGTATTCGCGCTCGAGCCGTTCCTGCACGATGTCCATGTGCAGCAGGCCGAGAAAGCCGCAGCGGAAGCCGAACCCAAGCGCCTGCGAGACCTCCGGTTCATATTGCAGAGAAGCGTCGTTCAGGTGGAGTTTCTCCAATGCCTCGCGCAGGTTTTCGTACTGGTTTGCTTCGACCGGGTAGAGGCCGGCGAAAACCTGTGGCTTGATCTCCTTGAAGCCCGGCAGCGGCTCTGTGGCGCGTTTGTCCGCAATGGTGACCGTGTCTCCGACCTTGGCCGCGCGCAGTTCCTTGATCCCGGCGATGATGAAGCCGACCTCGCCGGCCGAAAGGCTTTCGCGCGACTGGGACTTGGGCGTGAAGACTCCGACCTGCTCGCACAGGAATACCCCGCCTGTGCTCATGAGCAGGATCTTGTCCTTGGGTCGCAGGGTACCGTCCACCACGCGAACGAGCATCACCACGCCGACGTAATTGTCGAACCAGGAGTCGATGATCAGCGCTTTCAGCTGCGAGTCGAGCACGCCGCGCGGCGGCGGCACTCTTTCAATGATCCTTTCGAGAATGTCTTCGATCCCGATGCCGTTCTTCGCGCTGGCGTGAATGGCGTCCTTCGCGTCGATGCCGATCACGTCCTCGATCTCGCTGATCGCCTGCTCGGGATTTGCCGAAGGCAGGTCGATCTTGTTGAGCACCGGGATGACCTCTACGCCCTGCTCGATCGCGGTGTAGCAGTTGGCGACCGTCTGCGCTTCGACGCCTTGCGAAGCGTCGACCACCAGCACCGCGCCCTCGCAGGCGGCAAGCGAGCGGCTCACCTCGTAGGAAAAATCCACATGCCCCGGCGTATCGATGAGGTTCATCGCGTAGATTTCGCCGTTGCGGGCCTTGTAGCGCAGGGCGGCAGTCTGCGCCTTGATCGTGATGCCGCGCTCGCGCTCGAGGTCCATCGAATCGAGGACCTGCGCTTCCATCTCCCGGTCGGAAAGCCCGCCGCACTGCTGGATGAAGCGATCAGCAAGCGTCGACTTGCCGTGGTCGA
>CANKMT010000117.1 GCA_947482825.1 Betaproteobacteria bacterium
CATTTCGTTGGTCCAGGGCTCGGCGCCGAAGATGCCGATCCTGAGGCTGCATTTCTTCGGGTCGATCTTCTGCTTTTCCATCTCGTCGGCGATCGCCAGCATGTAGGAGGGCGTCACCATGATGATGTCCGGCTTGAAGTCGGTGATGAGTTGCACCTGCCGCTCGGTCATGCCGCCGGAGAGGGGGATCGTCACCAGGCCGAGGCGTTCCGAGCCGTAGTGCGCGCCCAGGCCGCCGGTGAAAAGCCCGTAGCCATATGCGATATGCACCTTGTCGCCGGGCCGCGCGCCCGCTGCGCGGATCGACCGGGCCATGCAGTTCGTCCAGGTATCGATGTCCTTGGCGGTGTAACCGACCACGGTGGGCTTGCCGGTCGTGCCGGAGGACGCATGGAGGCGCACCACCTGGTCCATCGGCACCGCGAACATCCCGAACGGGTAGGTCTCGCGCAGGTCGGCCTTGGTCGTGAACGGGAATCTCGCGAGGTCTTCCAGCGACTTCACGTCCGAGGGCTTTGCGCCGGCCGCATCGAATTTGCGGCGATAGTGCTCCACGTTGTCGTAGGCGTGCAGTAGCGACCACTTGAGGCGCTCAAGCTGCAGGGCGCGCAACTCGTCGATCGAAGCCTTCTCGATCGGGTCCAGCGGAAAGGTCTTCATGCGTCCTCCACAAGCAGTCCTTTGATGGTGGCCGATTTGCCTCGGAACACCGCGATCAGCTCGTTCTTCTGGTTGGTGACTTTCATGTCGTAGACCCCGGTGCGGCCCTTGAGGGCCTGCTCGATGCCTTCGGCCGTGAGTTCGTCCCCGAGGAGGGCGGGGGCGAGGAACTCGATCGCCGCGCCGGCGGCGACCGCGCGCTGGTTGTGGCTGTTGCAGGCGAAAGCAAAGGTGCTGTCGGCCAGCGTGAAGATCAGCCCGCCATGGCAGAGGTTGTGGCCGTTGACCATGTTGGGCGTGACCGTCATCGAAATTCGCGCGTAGCCGGGCCGCACCTCCTCGACTCGCATGCCCAGCCACTTGGACGCGTTGTCGTCGCGCCACATGATTTCCGCGGCGGCTTTGGCGAGCGCTGCCTTGTCCATCTGCGGGCGGCTAATGTCCGGTGAAGACCGGCTTGCGCTTGGCGAGGAACGCGCTCACGCCTTCGCGATAGTCGGCCGAACCGCCGGCCTTGCGTTGCAGGTCTCGCTCGAGGTCGAGCTGGGCACTGAGCGAATTGCCTCCGGCCGCGTAGATCGCCTGTTTCATGAGTCCAAGGGCGCGGGTCGGTTGCGTGGCGAGGTGCCGGCATATCGCGGTCGCCTCGGGCATCAGCTTGTCGTCGTCGAACGCCTTCCAGATGAGTCCCATGCGCTCGGCTTCAGCGGCCGGGAGTTTATCGGCCAGCATCGCAAGCGCCATCGCGCGCCCAGTGCCCACGAGGCGCGGAAGGAAATAGGTGCCGCCGGAATCCGGCACCAGGCCGATCTTCGCGAAGGCCTGCAGGAAAGCAGCCGACCGGGCCGCGAGGACGATGTCGCAGGCGAGCGCGATGTTCGCGCCCGCGCCGGCGGCGACGCCGTTCACCGCGCAGACGATCGGCTTTGGCAGCGCCTGCATGAACATGACCAGCGGGTTGTAGTACTTCTCGATCGTCGCGCCGAGGTCCCTCGGGGTGTCCGACTCCTTCATCTCTCGCTCCGACAGGTCTTGTCCGGCGCAGAAGCCGCGGCCCGATCCGGTGAGGAGCACGCAGCGGATCGCCGGATTCGCGGCCGCTTCGTCGAGCGCCGCGCGCAGCAGCAAATGCATTTCGGGGTTGAAAGAGTTGAGCTTGTCCGGACGATTGAGCGTGATGGTCTGCACGCCCTCGTCGGTTGAGGCCAGGATGGGATCGGACATGGGTCGATCGGCAGGTTTGGAAGTGTCGAACGCGAGGAGGCTGGGGCGGGGAAAGCTTACACCAAGGGCGCTAGAATGCGCGCATGCCCAAAGTCTACTCCATCGACGGGATCACGCCCGTGGTCGACCCGTCAGCGTTCGTGCATCCAAGCGCGGTACTCGTCGGCGATGTGATCGTCGGTGCGGGTGCATATATCGGCCCTTGTGCCTGCCTGCGCGGGGACTTCGGGCGGATCGTGGTCGAGGCCGGCGCGAACGTGCAGGACACCTGCGTGATGCATGGGTTCGTGGGCAAGGACACGGTTGTCGGGGCGGGCGCGAACATCGGCCACGGCGCAGTCCTGCATGGATGCGTGATCGGCGCGGGCGCGCTGGTGGGCATGAATTGCGTGGTCAACGACAACGCCGAGGTCGGCGCGGATGCAGTCGTTGCCGCCATGGCTTTCGTGAAGGCCGAAGCGCGGATTCCAGCGCGTTCGCTCGCCGCCGGGATCCCGGCGCGAGTGCTGCGGACTCTTTCGCAGGAAGAAATCGACTGGAAGCACGCCAATGCGCGCTCATACCAGCAACTGGCCAGGCGCAGTGCCGACACGATGCAGCTTGTGGATGCACTGCCTGCAATCGAGCCGGGCAGGAAGAAGATCGAGATTCCCGGATCGATCCCCTTGTCGGAGCTCAAGGCAAGAAAAGCATGATCGGCCGAAGGCGATGCCGAACCGGGCCGGTTTGAAGACACCAGAACGCAAGACACGGAGAACACCATGGGGTATGAATTCATCCTCGCCGAGACGCGGGGCAAGGTCGGGCTGATCACGCTGAACCGCCCGAAACAGATGAACGCGCTGAATGCCCAGCTCATGCAGGAGCTGGCAGCGGCAATGTATGCATTCGATGCGGACGAAGGTGTCGGTGCGATCGTCATCACGGGAAGCGAAAAGGCCTTTGCGGCCGGTGCCGACATCGTCGCCATGAAGGACTGGAACTTCACCGACGTCTACCGCGACGACTACATTACGCGCGACTGGGAGCACATTCGCAAGATCAGGAAACCCGTGATTGCCGCGGTTGCAGGCTATGCGCTGGGCGGGGGCAACGAACTTGCGATGGCATGCGATATCGTAATCGCAGCCGAGAACGCGAAGTTCGGCCAGCCCGAGGTCAATCTGGGGATCATCCCCGGGGCCGGGGGCACGCAGCGCCTGCCGCGCGCGGTCGGCAAAGCCAAGGCGATGGACTTGTGCCTCACGGCGCGCATGATGGACGCGGCGGAAGCCGAGCGTTCGGGCCTGGTTTCGCGGGTGGTGCCGCTGGAAAAGCTCATGGAGGAGGCGATGGCCGTCGCGGACAAGATCGCGGCCTATTCGCTCCCCGTGGTGATGATGATCAAGGAATCGGTCAATCGCGCCTACGAGAGCTCGTTGTCCGAAGGCATCCTGTTCGAGCGGCGCGTGTTCCATTCGGGGTTTGCGCTGGCCGACCAGAAGGAAGGCATGGCGGCCTTCGCGGAGAAGCGAAAGCCGGCATTCAAGAACCGATAGAATCGTATCGACAAGGAAGGCCCGCGCGAAGCCCGAGGAGACCCCCGATGGAAAAGATCTGGCTCAAGAGCTACCCGCCCGGCGTGCCCGCCGAGGCCGAGCTCGGCCGCATGTCGGCGGCTTTCGGGGCCTGGCTGCAGTCCAAGGGCCTGCCCAAGGGGGCGCGCGTTGCGCTGATGATGCCCAACGTGCTTCAGTACCCGGTGTGCCTCTATGGCACGCTGCGGGCCGGTTACACGGTGGTCAACGTGAACCCGCTATACACGCCGCGCGAACTCGAGCACCAGCTCAAGGACTCGGGTGCGGAAGTGATCGTGGTCCTCGAGAATTTCGCGAACGTCCTTCAGGAGGTCGTCGCGCGCACGCCGGTGAAACACGTTGTCGTGGCCTCGCTGGGCGACATGCTCGGCTTCAAGGGCGCGATCGTGAATTTCGTCGTGCGCAACGTGAAGAAGATGGTGCCGGCGTTCGAGCTGCCTTCGGCGGTGCGCTTCAACGCGATTTCACTCACGGTGAACTGCCTGCTGATGCTCAAGGTCGGCGGGCTCAACGTGCTGATCACCAACCCGCGTGACATCCCCGGCTTCGTCAAGGAACTCGCCAAGCACCCCTACAACGTGATCACCGGCGTCAACACGCTCTTCAACGCGCTCTTGAACAACCCCGAGTTCAACCGGCTCGATTTCTCGAAAGTGAAAGTATGCGTCGGCGGCGGCATGGCGGTGCAGAAAGCGGTGGCCGACAAATGGAAGCAGGTCACCGGCAAGGTGCTGCTCGAAGGCTACGGCCTCACCGAAACCAGCCCCTCGGCGACGATGAACCCGCTGACACTCACCGACTACAGCGGCGCGATCGGCCTGCCGCTACCGTCCACCCTCGTGTCGATTCGCGACGACGACAAGAAGGAAGTCGCGCAGGGCGAGCCGGGCGAAATCTGCATCAGCGGCCCCCAGGTCATGAAAGGCTACTGGCAGCGCCCCGAGGAGACGGCCAGTGTGATCGGGCCCGACGGGTTTCTCTATACCGGCGACGTCGGCATCATGGACCCGACCGGTTTCGTGCGCATTGTCGACCGCAAGAAGGACATGATCCTCGTCTCGGGCTCCAACGTTTACCCCAACGAGATCGAGCAGGTCATCGCGATGCACCCGGGCGTGCTCGAAGTGGCGCCGATCGGCGTGAATGACGAGCATTCCGGCGAGGTGCCCAAGGTCTTCATCGTGAAGAAGGATCCCGCGCTGACCGAGGAGGCGGTGCTCGGCTTCTGCAAGGACCAGCTCACCGGTTACAAGCGCCCGAAGTACGTCGAATTCCGCACCGAACTGCCAAAGACCAACGTCGGCAAGATCCTGCGTCGCGCGCTGCGCGACGAGGCGCCCGCGAAGCAGGCCTGACATCCTTCCGCGCAACCTGCTGAAAGGACTCGCCTGGAGCGTGGTCTGTGTCCTTTGCTGGGCGCCGATGCTGCCGATCGCCAAGCGCAGCCTGGCGACGATCGACAACTTTTCGCTCGGCACGCTGCGCTATGTCGTTGGCCTCTCGATCCTGGCCTGCCTGTTGTGGGCGCTCAAGGGCCGTCAGGCATTTCGTTATGGCACGCGCCTGTGGCCGGCGATCGGTTTCGGGATCATCGGCATCACCGGGTTCAATACGTTCGCCTGGTACGGCCTGAATTTCACCCGGCCCGAGCACGCAGGCATCCTGATGGCGATGCAGACGCCGCTGACGGCGCTCGTGCTCTGGCTCGCCCATGATCAGCGTCCCGCAAAGTTCACGCTGGGGTGCGTGGCGATAGCGATTGCGGGCGTCGCCCTTGTGGTGACCAAAGGCGATCCGGGCCGGGCACTCGAGGGCGGTTCGATCCTCGGGGATGTCCTCGTGCTGCTCGGCGCGCTCTGCTGGGTCTTCTACACACTGGCCGCCGGCCGATTCGCCGGATGGTCGGCTCTTCGCATGACCACGCTGACCTGCATTCCCGGGGGGCTCGGCCTGCTCGCGGTCAATGCGGCGGCGGTGGCGATCGGATCCGTCCAAGTGCCGGCGGTCGAGGCGGTCCTCGCGGTCTGGTGGCAGATCCTCTATTTCGCCGCCGGCACCGTGGTGCTCGGCGTGCTGAGCTTCAATGCCGGCGTCAAGCACCTCGGTGCGTTGAACATGATGCTGATGATCAACCTGGTCCCGGTGGGCGTATTCGCGATCGAAGCAGCGCTCGGCCGGCGCTACGAAATGGTCGAGCTGGCAGGCGCAGCGCTGGTGATCGGGGCGCTCGCGGCAAACAACCTGTACCTGCGGCGCACCACTACCCCTGCCTAACGCGAGGGCACCAACCTAAGCGTCGAGTGCGGCGCCGCTTCGATTTTCGCGCGGTCCGTGATCATCGGGATGTATTCGCCGTTCGCCCACGCCTCGGTGAAAGACTTGTAGTGCGGCGACAGGCGGTTACCGGATTGGCCGCCGGAATGGATGAAAAGCGACTTTTCGGGGTCGGCCAGGTCGTAGATCGCGCGCAGGCTGGGCGCGTGGCGATTGGCAAACGGCGTGGCCTCATCGTACAGGTAATGCTGCCCGACGTTGACCGTGTAGGTATCGCCGGCCGAGGGCGCGCTGATGTCGAAGATGCGCGCAAGCAGCGGCTGGCGTCCCAGCGGGCGGTGCTCGTGGCGCGCCTTGTGCGCTTCGCCCCAGCGCCATGCGGACATTTCCGCGCCATAACGCTTGCGCAGGTCGGCCAGCGCCGCCTCGAGCGAAAGGGCGAGGGCCTCGGCGCAGGTTTCCGCCGCTGGCGTACGCACGTCGTCGCACCATCGAGACTGGCCTTGGCGATCGGCCAGCACGTTGATCACGAACTGCGCACGCGGCGACCAATTCGCCTGGAACGCTTCGCCCAGCTCGTCGGCGTAGATCCGCTTGGTGAGCTCGCGCCACCAGGCGGCCATGATCAGGGGTTCAGCGAGTTCGCGGCGCATCTCGCCGTCCCATTTTCCAAGCAGGGCGAGCGCCCGGCGGGCCTCGTCGCTGCGTGGGGCCGTTGCCAGAAGAAAGGGCAGGGCCTCACGCGCGGCAAGCGAATGGACGTCCGCGTGCATGCGCGCAAAACTCGATACATCGTGCTTCGGCGTCGCTTCGACGAGCTGGCCGATCCGGTCCGAACGGTAGGGCGGTTGCCACTCGCTCGTGATGAACGGCTTGTAGCCGGGCGCAACGATCTTGTCGTTTGCGGTCCACAGGCGATTGCTTGCGGGGTTGTAGTTTCGCGGCAGGTCGTCGAACGGGATGAACCCTGCCCAATCGTATTTCGCCTCCCAGCCCGGTGCCGGCGCGAGGCCTTTCAGGTCGTTCTCCGGCTTGCGCACCGGGATCCGGCCCGCTGCGACATAGCCGATATTGCCGTCCACATCCGCGTAAAGCATATTCTGCTGCGGGGCGCCGAATTTCCTCGCCGCCGAGAGGAAATCCTGCCAGTTGCCGGCGCGGTTGAGTTCGAATGACGCCTGGATAGTGAGGTCGTCCTCGTCGAGCGCGGTCCATGCGAACGCGACCGCGTAGCCGCGCGGGGTCGCATCCAGCACCGACTTTGCTACGTCGGAAATGATCGGGCCGTGGCGCGACGAGCGCACTTCGAGCTTCACGTCCTCTGCGCCTTTGACTTTGATGGTTTCAGTGACGACCTTGAACGCCGCCGGTCCCCGCGGGGTCATGTAGCCGCCGGCCGCATCCAGCTTTTCGAGGAACAGGTCCTGAACGTCGGGGCCGGTATTGGTGTAGGCCCAAGCCATGCGGTCATTGCGCCCGAGCGTCATGATGGGCACGCCCGGCAAAGTGGCGCCGATGACGTCATGTCCCGGCGTGTGCAGATGCGCGAAGTACCACACCGCCGGCGCGGTCAGCGAAAGGTGGGGGTCGTTCGCGAGCAGCGGTTTGCCGCTGGCGCTCCGGCTTCCCGCGACGACCCAGTTGTTCGACCCGGCACCTTCGGGCAGCCCCGGGGGGGCCATCGATAGCAGCCGCTCCATGTCGTTCGATGCCAGCCGGATGGCCTCCTGCTCGAGGCTTCCATAGAGTTCCTTCAGGTCTGCAATTGCAACAGGCGCGTCGCCCGGATAGGGGGGCAGGAACTCCTGAATTCGGGCCAGCGGGAGGGTCTTCGCCAGCCGCATGCGGAGCAGCTCGCTGCGCCAGTTGCCGCCGAGGTCCCAGGCCATCATCTTGACCCAAACCACCGAATCGACCGGCGACCAGGGTTCCGGGCGAGCGCCGGTCAACAGGAACTCGGCGGGCAGGACCGGGTCCGTCGCGAGAAAGGCATTGACCCCTTGTGCATACGCCGAAAGCAGTTGCTGCGTCGCGGTGTCCAAACGGGACAGATTGGCTTCGGCCGACCGACGCACTCCAATGGTGCGCAGAAACCGGTCGGTATCCAGAGCGGCTGGACCAAGAATTTCGGCCAGCCGCCCCGAACCGATCCGGCGGTTCATTTCCATCTGCCAGAGGCGGTCCTGGGCATGCACATAGCCCAGGGCATAGGCGGCATCGAGCGGGTCGGAGGCGAAGATATGCGGAATGCCATAGGCGTCCCGTACAACGTCCACAGGCGCCTTCAAGGAGGCAAGGGTCACCTGACCCTCGACTTTGGGAAGCGACCGCCAGAGGTAGCCGTACACGCCAGCAAGGGCCAACGCCGACAGGAGGAGGAGCGCTCCGATCGAGCGCGCTAGCCATCGCATTGAGGGAGCATACCGCTACGGCACAGACCTGACAGAAAGTTGCAGCGCGGCGGGATGCGGCGGTGCGGCAAAGCTGGTATAAAGCAGGGTCCCATTCGGGGAAAACCCATTGCTCTATAGCCTGTTTGAAGCCCAGCATGCCGCGCTCGCTCCGATGCGCTTTGCTGCGGAAGTATCGCGTGGCTGGTTCGGCCACCCTTTCAGCCCATTTGCGCTCAGTCCGCTCGCCCGGGAAATCACCGCCGGGAGCGACCTTTTTCTGCGCGTAACGAACCGGTACGAGAAACCCGCCTGGGGTCTCGACTCGACCGTGATCGGCGGCCGCGAAGTGCCGGTCCTTGCCGAAGTGGAAATCGACAAGCCGTTCTGCAAGCTGATCCACTTCAAGCGTGAGGGCGCGCAGCGGGACGATCCGAAGGTGCTGGTCGTCGCGCCGCTGTCGGGGCACCACGCAACGCTCCTGCGCGACACCGTGCGCACCATGCTTGCCGAGAACGATGTGTACGTGGCCGACTGGGTCGACGCGCGGATGGTTCCGCTCGAGAAGGGCACGTTCCACCTCGACGACTATGTCGACTACGTGCGCGAGTTCATCCGCCACCTGTCACCCGGCCTGAACGTCGTTTCGGTTTGCCAGCCGACGGTGCCGGTGCTTGCAGCGATGGCCCTGATGGCGACCGACGGCGAGCCCAACCTGCCGAAGACCATGATCATGATGGGCGGGCCGATCGATGCGAGAAAGAGCCCCACAGCGGTCAACAACCTCGCCACCAAGCGGCCCTATTCGTGGTTCGAGCAGAACCTGATTCACCGGGTGCCGATGAAATACCCGGGCTTCATGCGCAAGGTCTATCCGGGATTCCTGCAGCATCTGGGCTTTGTGGCGATGAACCCGGACCGCCACATGACCGCCCACTGGGACTATTACAACCACCTTGTGCAGAACGACGGCGATTCGGCCGATTCGCACCGGCGCTTCTACAACGAGTACAACGCGGTGCTCGACATGCCTGCGGAGTACTACCTGGACACCATCAAGCGGGTGTTCCAGGATTTCCAGCTGCCCAAGGGCCGCATGTTCGTGCGCGAGCAGTGGGTGCGGCCGGACAAGATCACCAAGACCGCGCTGTTTACGATCGAGGGCGAGTACGACGATATTTCAGGCAACGGGCAGACCGAGGCCGCGCACGGGCTGTGCACCGGCATTCCTGCGGCAAACCGCGAACACTACCTCGTGCCGGATGTCGGGCATTACGGGATATTCTCGGGACGCCGCTACCGCGAAATCATCTATCCGCGCATCCGCAGCTTCATCAAGAAACACGCCTGAGGCGGGTCTGACCCCGCCGGCCGGCGCCTAATCGGCGGGCTGGGGTGCGGCAGGCTTGTGCAGCGGGACGACGACCTGGTCGATTGCACCGAAGACCGAACGCCCTCCGGCATCATGCATGTCGATCTTCATCCGATCGCCGAACTTCAGGAACGGCGTCTTCGCCTCGCCG
>CANKMT010000118.1 GCA_947482825.1 Betaproteobacteria bacterium
CAACCAAGCGGCCTGACTGGCGGCCTTGCTCGCGCGGCGGCATCCAGCCGCTGAGCAAAACCATTGACGCTCGCGATTGCGATGGTCGGGATAAAAATATCGTTCGCAACACAAACACTTACGCTGTCCCGACTGCGCCATGCCTGCTCCTCGACAGGGTCGAGATGGGCAGCCCCAGAGGCTACGCCCTCGCCTTCAGGTGCAGTCTGAAGAAAACGGAAATAAACCCGAAGAAAACGCGTCAGAGACGATAATTGGAAGAAAACGGATGGGGAAGAAAACGCACGTTCACCCCGGCGGAATCACGACACGATCAACTTGGCGGCCACATGGGGCATCGAAGCGCTGGCCCGGCGCGTGGGGATCGCGCACGCACGCTGGCTGGTGTGGGGCACGGGCACCCTTTCGGGCGGCGATGCGGTACGCGTTGGCCTTGCGGAGGAGGAGGCGCCGGCCGAGCGGGTGCTGGAAATGGCGCGGGATACAGCGGCACGTCTCGCTAAGCTTCCGCCCCTTTCGGCGCAGGCCAACAAGCGTTTTTTCGCGAGAAGCTGCCGGTCCCAGGGCTGGATGCGCTCGCACGCGAGGTCTACCGCCAAAACTTCGAGGCCGGATCGGCCGACTTGGGAAGAATGAAAAGCGGCTTCAGAAGCGGGGAAGATTGATCAGCTTCGCTCCCGCCGCGTCGACGGCGAGATAGCCGCCGCCGGTGTACCAGTCGTGCAGGACCCAGCGTTCGCAGGCGCGGCCGTCCACATCGATCGTGTGGTGCGCCGGGCGATGGGTGTGGCCGTGGATCAGGCGCGCGCACTGGTGGCTGCGTAGAGCTTCGCGCACCGCCTGGTCGTTTACGTCCATGATGGTCGGCGGCTTGGCCTTCTTATCCTGTTCGCTCTTCGCGCGCAACTCGAGCATCCGGTTTCGCCGGGCATCGAGCGGCTCGGCGAGGAAAGGCTGCTGCCAGGCTTCGCTGCGACAAACCTTGCGCCACTCCTGGTAGGCGTCGTCGTCCGTGCACAGTGTGTCGCCGTGCATGAGGAGCGTTCGCGTGCCGAACAGGTCGAGCGCGGTCGGGTCGGAGAGCAGAGTCGCGCCCACGGCCCGGGAAAACGCCTCCGCAATGAGGAAATCGCGATTACCGTGCATCAGGTACACCGGCGTGCCGGCCTTTGCGGTATTGGCCAGGAAACCCGCGACGATCGCGTTCAGCGGGTCGGCGAGGTCGTCGTCGCCGACCCAGAACTCGAACAGGTCGCCGAGGATGTAGAGCCCGGCGGCGCCGGGAGCCTCGCGCTCCAGAAACTCGAAGAACGCCTCGTTGGCCGCCGGCCGCTCGCTGGTGAGGTGCAGGTCGGAGATGAAAAGGGAGCGCTCCATCGCGTGGGCGCGCCCCGGCGCGGCGATTACTTCGCGGTAACCAGGGAGATCGATTCGATCACCACCTGGGATTTGGGAACGTCACCCGGCCCGCTCGGCGCGTTGCCGATTTTCATGACCACATCCATGCCTGACACGACCTTGCCGAACACCGCGTAGCCGTAGCCTTGCGGGGACTCGCCCGAGTAGTTCAGGAAATCGTTGTTCTTCGTATTGATGAAGAATTGCGAGGTGGCCGAATCGCGCACCGAGGTGCGCGCCATGGCCACGGTGCCGATATCGTTCTTCAGGCCGTTGGTCGACTCGTTCTTGATCTGGCCGCGGGTGGGCTTCTGGCGCATGTCCTTGTCGAATCCGCCGCCCTGGATCATGAAATCCTTGATCACGCGGTGGAACACGGTGCCGTTGTAGTGGCCTTCCTTCGCGTACTGGAGGAAATTCTCCACCGACTTGGGCGCCTTCCCGGCGTAGAGCTCGAGGCGGATGGTGCCTTCGTTGGTCTTGATGTCGACCTGCGGGTCTGCTGCCATGGCGCTGTCAACCGCGCCTGCCATCGACAACATGACGAACGGGACCCAGAACTTGGTGAATCTCATGATGCTCCTTCAGGCTGAACCTTCGTAAATGATCTTCCAGCGCGCGCCTTCCTTCATCCAGTATTGGCGCTTGCGCATCGTGTTGGACAGGTTGCTCGAGCGGTAGCCCTGCTCGAAGCTGACGACGACAAAGTCGTCCTTGCCCGGGTTGCGGAACATGCTCACCCCATTGAGGGCGACCTTGATCCATTCCTTGCCGCCGTTGACCTTGCGCTTGTGGGCGCCCCATTGCGCGTAGCTCTGGTCGGCCGACTGGAATTTCGGCGAGTAGTGCTTCAGGTATTTCTCGGTGTCGAGGCTCTCCCAGTCGGCGCGCCAGGACTCGATCGCCTGGGCAAGCGACTTGCGCTCCTCTTCCTGGGCCGCGCCGTCGACCCACTGGACTTCGTCCGCGATGATCACCGGAGTGAGGCCGACCTGGAGTTCGGCGCTGAGGAAATCGAGGTCGATGTTCGAGAGCACCAGGCAGCCGTCGCTCGCGCGCGGCGGGCGCGCAAAAGTGTCCGAGGGCGTGCCATGCAGCCAGATGCCGTGCCCGTTGCGGCCGTGCCGCTTGTCCCACTCGTTGGGGTAGTTGATCGGAAAGGCCCCCGAGCCGTAGAAGTCGGCGAGTTTGTTGCGCGGCAGGTTGGCGGTTACGTGGTACACGCCAATGGGCGTCTTCTTGTCGCCTTCGCGCGTCTTGTCGATGCCGCGCTTGCCGAGCGCCACATAGTAATCGGACACGAAGCGCGGCCGGCCCTTGTCGTTCTGGAATACGTAGAGGCGCGAGCGCTTCGAGTCCACGACAAGGGCGTGCGTCTGCTCGTCTCGGAACTGCAAAACGTAGCGGGGCACCTGCCCGGCGGTGGGTCGTTCGCGATGCGCGCGCAGCCGTGCGAGCGCCTCGGCGCGCAAGTCTTCGATTTTCTCGCGCGGCACGTTTTCCGCGTTGCCAAACGAGGTGATCGGCCGGGTGCGCGCGAGCAGCAGGTCGCCGCGGATCAGGTGCGCCAGCCGGTAATTCGGGTTGGCTCGGATCAGCGCTTCGACGCGTTCGAGGGCATGGTCGAACTTGCCCTGCTCGATGGCTTCGAATACCTGTGCGAGCGCCTTCTCGGTGCCGAGCGAAGGCGCTTGGCCGGGTGCCGGAGCCGCTGAAAAGGGAAGAAGAAGGAGGAAGAAGGCGGTGAGGCTGGCGCGCAAGACTGCGGCGATCACGCCCTTCAATTCGGCACCTTCTCCTGCTGGATTCGCCAGCCGGCGTCGGTCTTCACCAGCACCAGCGTCTTCATGCCGTTGGCGCTAATCGTGTCCGACTTGTATTTCTGGCGGAAGGTGACGCTCGCCTGCTTGTCGCTGCCCATGCTGACCTTGGCACCTTCGACTTTGACCGAGATCGACTTGGGCGCGAGGATGCGGGTGCGGCGGCCCTCTTCCCACGCGGCGCGAGCCTCGCCTTTCGGGGTCTTGAAATCCTTGGCATAAAAGGCGAGGTAGGCGTCGACATTGCGCTTGGACCAGGCGGCCGCCCATGCGTTCACGACCTGGACGAGGTCATCGCCGCTGGCGGCTGCAGGCTTCGCTCCGGCTTTGTCCGGAGCAGGCGCTGTTGCGGCCGACGCAGGTGGCGCAGCCTTGGTGTCGGACGGTGCCGGGGGCTTGGTGGCCGCCGGCGTAGCGGCCGCCACCGTCGCGGGCGGCTTCGCGCCCGCAGCGCCGCGCGGCGTGCCGGTGAAGAGTTCACGCACCAGGGCGAGCTTGTTTTGCGCAGCCGAGTTCGACGAGTCCAGCTGCAGAGCCTTATCGTAGGCTTGGCTCGCGAGCTTTGAGTAGACATCGCCGAGGTTTTCGTAGGCGGTCGCGTAGCTCGGGTGCGTCCTGATCGACTGCTCGAGCGACGCGCGCGCCTTGTCGTACTGGCCCTGCGCGGCGTAAATCACGGCGAGGTTGTTGTACGGCTCGGGCAGGTCGGGGAAGTCCTCGGTGAGCTTTTGGAAGATCGGGACCGCTTCCTTCGTGTTGCCCTGCTCGGTAAGGATCAGGCCCTTGAGGAACCGTGCCTGTGCGTCCCGCGGCTTGGCCGCGAGCGCCTTGTTGACGCGCTCGAGGGCCTGCTGGTGCTGGCCTGAGCGGAGCATCTGGCTTGCGTCCTGAA
This sequence comes from Betaproteobacteria bacterium, assembly GCA_947482825.1. GTDB lineage: Bacteria > Pseudomonadota > Gammaproteobacteria > Burkholderiales > SG8-39 > SZAS-79. The sequence continues at coordinate 4,111 of CANKMT010000118.1, forward strand.
TGTCGTCGGCGCGCGCGGCATTGGCGGCGAGCGTAAGCGCGAGCACGGCGCAACCCCGCAGCAAGCGCTTCCAGGAGGCTTTCTCGGGCCCGGCTAAATAGAGCATTGTGTTATGCTTTTCAAGGTCATACGGAACATTTTCAAGAGGCGGACCATTGTACTCCAGCGGTACCGCAACACCAGAGATTGAACCGCGATCCGGCCTTAATTTTATCGGACATCCGGTGCCGCAGGCCCCCCGCCGCCGCGTTCCACCCCAATGCTGAGAATCTACAACACCCTCGCCAGAGACAAGCAGGACTTCGTGCCGTTGCGACCCGGGAAGGTCGGCATGTACGTCTGCGGGATCACAGTTTACGACTATTGCCACCTCGGCCACGGCCGCATGATGGTCGTCTTCGACATGGTCCAGCGCTGGCTGCGGGCAAGCGGCTTTGCCGTCACCTACGTGCGCAACATCACCGACATCGATGACAAGATCATCCGGCGCGCGGTGGAGAACAACGAGACCATCGGCGAGCTGACCGGCCGCTTCATCCGCGCGATGGACGAGGACCTCGATGCGCTCGGGGTGCAGAAGCCCGACCACGAGCCGCGGGCCACCCAGTACGTGCCGCAAATGCAGGCCATCATCGGAGCGCTGCAAGAAAACGGCCTCGCGTACCAGGCCTCGGGCGGTGACGTGAACTACGCGGTGCGCAAGTTTCCGGCCTACGGCAAGCTTTCCGGAAAATCGCTTGACGAGTTGCGCGCCGGCGAACGCGTCGAAGTCGATACCGGCAAGGCGGACCCGCTCGACTTCGTGCTCTGGAAGTCGGCCAAGGAAGCCGAACCCGAAGAGGTCAAATGGGATTCGCCCTGGGGCCGCGGAAGACCAGGCTGGCACATCGAGTGCTCAGCGATGAGCTGCGCCTTGCTCGGCGAGACCTTCGACATCCATGGCGGCGGGCAGGACCTGCAGTTCCCCCACCATGAGAACGAGATCGCGCAGAGCGAGGGCGCGATGGGAGTCGATTCGGGCAAGCGCTTCGTCAACACCTGGATGCACAACGGCTTCGTGCGCGTCGACGACGAGAAGATGTCCAAGTCGCTCGGCAACTTTTTCACGCTGCGCGAGATCCTCACGAAGTTCGACGCCGAGGTGGTCCGGTTCTTCCTGCTGCGCTCCCACTATCGCAGCCCGCTGAATCATTCGGACGCGCACCTCGAAGACGCCCGGGGCGCCCTTACGCGGCTCTACACGGCACTCAAGGGCGTACCGGTCTCAACCTCGTCCGTGGACTGGGAAGAGCCCCACGCCAAGCGCTTCAAGGCGGCAATGGACGACGATTTCGGCACGCCGGAGGCCATCGCAGTCCTTTTCGAACTCGCCAACAAAATCAATCGAGCAGGCCGGGAGAAAGCGGGTCAACTCCGTGCGCTTGGCGGGGTGCTGGGGCTCCTGCAGCGCGATGCACAGGCTTTCCTGCAGGCGGGAGGCGGCGGCGGGATGAACGAGGCACGAATCCAGGCGAGCATCGAAGCGCGGCTCGCGGCGCGCAAAGCCCGGGACTTTGCCCAAGCCGACCGCATCCGCGCCGAACTGCTTGCGCAAGGCATCGTTCTGGAAGATGGCGCCGGCGGGACTACTTGGAGAAGAGGGTAGCGCCTTGGAACTTGAGAGGCCGATTCAATGCAGAAACTTGCCTCCGCGCCCGATGATCGTTAGATCGACGAAGCGCGAGGCATTGTGGTTCGACGCCGAGAAATTCACCGTGAACCCGCCGAAATCGGAGTCGTTGATCGTCTCGAGCGCGGTGATGAGCGTCTCGCGCGTCGGCGCCTTGCCGGCGCGCTTGAGGCCTTCGACGAACACCTTGGCCACAAGGTAGCCCTCCAGGCTCGAGAAGTTCACGTCGACCTTGGACTTGGCCGCCACGTCGCTGAATTCGCGCACTACGGGAATCGCCTGGCTCCAGGGAAAGGGCACGACCTGCGAGATCACCACGCCCTGGCCATCGGCGCCAAGCTCATCGGACAGCGCCTTGCTGCCGACGAACGACACGCTGTGGAACTGGCCGGTATACCCCTGCTTCTTCATCGCCCGCACGAACGCCGCGATCGACTTGTAGGCGCTGATCATGACCACCGCGTCGGGTGAACGGGGCCTGATCTCCCCGACAGCCTTGGCAACGTCCACCGTATTTCGTTCGACAGTCGATTTCACCACGATCTCGCCGCCGCGCGCCTTGACCGCGCGCTCCATGCCCGTGAGGCCGGCAAGTCCGTAGGCGTCGTTCTGGTAAAAGACGGCAAATCGCTTCATTCCGACCGTGATCAGCTGCTCGACGATCTTGTCGGTCTCGTCGAAATAGCTTGCACGCACGTTGAAGATGTAGCGGTTGGGCGGCGTGCGCAGCAACTCGGCGCCTGTGAACGGCCCGATGAAGGGCACCCTGGCCTCGGTGAAGATCGGCAGCGCGGCGGCGCTGGTGGGCGTGCCCACGTAGCCGATGAGGGCGAAGACCTTGTCCTCTTCGATGAGCTTCGTAGTGTTTTCGGCCGCTAGCTTGGATTCGTACGTGTCGTCACGCGTGACGAGCTGGATCCTGCGGCCGTTGACGCCGCCTCGGGCATTCACCAGGTCGAAATAGGCTTTCATCCCGTCGCGCATCTGGATGCCGAGTTGAGCGGCCGGGCCGGTGAAGGCCGCCGACTGGCCCACGATGACCGAAGAGGGCGTAATGCCGGGCGTTTGTGCCTGCGCGGCGGTCGCGCAGGCAAGCGCCGCGGGCACAAGCAAACTGCGTAACCTGGAAAGACTCATTGCAGGCCCTCCTCGTGGTCCGCGCGGGATGGCGCGCCGTGTCGCCGGGTGTTCTGTCTCGCGACGCAGGGAATTCTACTCAATATCCGCGCGCCGGGGCCGCCGAATCCCCGCGCGCGAGGACACTCAGCTCTCGAAGAATTCCTTGACGCGGTCGAACCACGACTTGGCGCGAGGATTGTGGCGTCCGGCATCTTTTTGCGTGATTGCTTCGAATTCGCGCAGCAACTCCTTCTGGCGCTCATTGAGGTTGACCGGAGTTTCCACCACGACGTGGCAGAAGAGGTCGCCGGTCGCGTGGCTGCGCACGCCCTTGATGCCTTTTCCGCGCAGCCGGAAGGTCTTGCCGCTCTGCGTCTCAGGGGGCACCTTGATCCGTGCCGAACCGTCGAGCGTTGGGATCTCAACGTCGCCGCCGAGCGCGGCGGTCGCAAAGGACACCGGCATCTCGCAATGCAGGTCGTCGTGGTCGCGTTGGAAAACCGTGTGGGCCTTGATGTGGACCTGGACATACAGGTTGCCCGCGGGTCCGCCGTTGACGCCCGGCTCGCCCTCTCCGGTGAGTCGCACGCGGTCGCCTTCGTCGACCCCGGGCGGGATCTTCACCGCCAGCGTCTTCTGGTGCTTGACCCGCCCACCGCCGCCGCAGGTCGTGCAGGGTGTCGGGATTATCTTGCCGGTGCCGTGACAGCGCGAGCAGGTCTGCTGGATGGAGAAGAAGCCCTGCGTCATGCGCACCTGCCCCTGGCCGTTGCAGGTGGTGCAGGTCACCGGCTGGGTGCCGGGCTTGGCGCCCGAGCCCTTGCAGGTCTCGCACTGCGACATGGTCGGGATGCGGATCTTGGTCTCGAAGCCGTGCGCCGCCTGCTCGAGCGTGATATCCAGGTTGTAGCGCAGGTCCGCGCCACGAAACACGTTGGAGCGCCCCTGCCGGTTGCCGCCGAAGATGTCGCCGAAGATGTCGCCGAAAGCGTCGGCAAAGCCGCCCGCGCCCGCGGCTGCGCCGGCGCTGGGATCGACGCCCGCATGGCCATAACTGTCGTAGGCGGGCCGCTTCTTCGGGTCCGACAGCACTTCGTAGGCTTCCTTGGCCTCCTTGAAGTGCTCTTCGGCCTTCGGGTTGTCCGGGTTGCGGTCCGGATGGTGCTTCATGGCGAGCTTGCGGTACGCCTTCTTGATGTCTTCGTCCGAGGCGTCCCGGTTCACGCCGAGAACTTCGTAATAGTCGCGCTTGGCCATTTTCCCTGTGCTCAAAACGCGAAAGGCGCGGGGCTTCTCGGCCCCACGCCCTGCGCGGTGGTTCCTGTCAGCTTACTTCTTGCCGTCCTTGACTTCGGTGAACTCCGCATCGACGACATCGCCTTCGTCTTTCTTGCCGCCGCCGCCCTGAGCGCCCGTCGCTCCGCCCGGCCCCGCACCGGCGCCGCCGCCGGCCGCGGCCGCCGCAGCCTGCGCCGCCTGCTGGTCGGCATACATTTTCTCGCCCAGCTTCTGCGAGACTTTGGCCAGTGATTCGGCGCTCGCCTCGATCTTCGCCTTGTCGTCCGACTTGATCGCTTCTTCGGCCTCCTTGGCCGCGGCTTCGATCGCCTCGACTTCGCTCTTCTCGAGCTTGTCGCCGTAGTCCTTGAGCGATTTCCTCACCGAGTGCACCAGGGCTTCGAGCTGGTTGCGCGCGTTGACCAGTTCGAGCGCCTTGCGGTCTTCCTCGGCGTGCACTTCGGCGTCTTTCACCATGCGCTTGATCTCGTCTTCCGACAGGCCCGAGCTCGCCTGGATCTTGATCTTGTTTTCCTTGCCGGTGGCTTTGTCCTTGGCCGTCACATGCAAGATGCCGTTCGCGTCGATATCGAACATGACCTCGATCTGCGGCAGGCCGCGCGGCGCCGGCGGGATGTCGGACAGGTTGAACTGGCCCAGGCTCTTGTTGCCCGCGGCGACATCGCGCTCCCCCTGCAGCACGTGGATCGTCACCGCGTTCTGGTTGTCGTCCGCCGTGGAGAACACCTGCTGCGCCTTGGTCGGGATCGTGGTGTTCTTCTGGATCAGCTTGGTCATCACGCCGCCCAGTGTCTCGATACCCAGCGACAGCGGGGTCACGTCGAGCAGCAGCACGTCCTTGACTTCGCCCTGCAGCACGCCGGCCTGGATTGCGGCGCCAACGGCCACGGCCTCATCCGGGTTGACGTCCTTGCGGGGGTCTTTTCCGAAGAACTCCTTCACCTTGTCCACGACCTTGGGCATGCGGGTCATGCCGCCCACGAGGATCACGTCCTGGATATCGGACACCTTGACGCCCGAGTCCTTGATCGCGATCCGGCAGGGCTCGATCGTGCGCTCGATGAGGTCGTCCACGAGCGACTCGAATTTGGCGCGCGTGAGCTTGAGCGCAAGGTGCTTGGGACCCTTGGC
>CANKMT010000119.1 GCA_947482825.1 Betaproteobacteria bacterium
CGCCCCGCCGCGTGCCCCGGCACGGCGAGTTGATCTATTCCAAGCGGCTTGATCCTTAACCCGCAGTGGTTTTGGTCAAGGCCGGTGAACCCGCTCGGCCTTATGCCCGCGTATCAGCGCCAACAGGGCCCAAATCGCCCGCTTTGGGTGCGCACAACTTCGCAACACAGCGGGGACTGGCGGAATTTTCGCGGGCTTGACCCTTTGGCGGGCGGGGGATACGTTACCAATTCGCGAAAAAGGGTGTTTAAATTTCCTATACGCGGCCGAGGACAAGGGGGCCGGCTCACGCAGACCGCCCTGTCCGTTGTCACACACCGTGCCGCATTTCAGAGATCCGTTATGGACGCTCCATCTTGCAGGTGGTGGGCATCGCCGTCTCCTTGCCCTCCACGCGATGATCGACGCGGAAGCCATTGCCGGTATGCTCGGCATCGAACTTCACTTTCTTGCCGTCCGCCTTGGCCAGACTGGCGATGAACAACGGCTGGATCAATTGGTGATTGTCCGCCCGCATTTGCACTTCGCCGGTGTCACCGAGCCACGTCATGCCCTCCAAGGCTCTTGCGACTTGAAGAGGTTCCGTGGATCTGGCCTGTTCCATGGCCTTCACCAGCATTGCCATTGCAGAATTGTGAGTCGTGCTCAGTATGTCGTCTGCGCTGTTCGGGAAGCGTTTCCGGTAAGCGTCGACCATCCCGGTGGCCCGCACATTGCCCACATTGGCGAACCACTGCCCGACGACTTTGACATGTCCTATCCCGGCGTCGCCGATCCCGCCAGGGGATCCCGTAGCATTGGCCCAGAAGGTCAGGTAATCCGCCTTGAGTCCCGAATCCTTGCCGGCCTTGATCAGCAGGGCCAGATCATTGCCCCAGTTACCGGTCATCACCGTATCGGCGCCCGAAGCCATGATCTTGGCGACGTATGGCGAAAAGTCCTTCACCTTGCCCAGCGCGTGCAGGTCGTCGCCGACGATCTGGATATCCGGGCGGCTGGCCGTGAGCATTTCGCGTGCTTCCTTGGTCCACGAATGACCGTACGCATAGTCCTGGTTGATGAGGTAGACCTTGCGGATGCCGGGTTGCGTCGCGATGTAATTCGTCAGCGCCCGCATCTTCATGTCGACTCCGGCGTCAAAGCGGAAATGCCAGAAACTGCACCGCTCGTTCACGAGTGCCGGGTCGTTGCCGTAGGCATTCAACAGCAATACCGCGCGCTCCGGGTTGCGCTGGTTGTGCTTCTCGATGGCGTCGCGCAAGGCAAACGTGATGCTCGACGCGTTGCCCTGCATCACATAGCGGATGCCCTGATCGATCGCGTTCTGCAGCGCAAGGATGGACACCTGCGGACTGACCTGCCCATCCAGGGTGACCAGTTCAAATTGTTTCCCGCCCAGCACGCCGCCCTGAGCATTGGTTTGCTCGACGGCGAGTTGTGCATGCCGTCGATGGTTTTCCCCCTGGAGGGCGAACGCGCCCGACAGCGGCGCGATGAGTGCGATCTTGACTGCATCCGCCGCATAGGCGTTGCCCCCGACGAGAACAGTCGCAAGTGCCAACGCCCCTACGCTCTTGTGAATAACGCTCATTTTGTTCCTCCTTGATTGATCCTTCCAAACACTGGATCGTCCGCGAGGATCGCTTTCGACCGCCTTGCTGCAATTGGTCCACTTTCAGTCCCGAACTCGCCATCTCCTGCGCCTTGACGATGGCGCCGGCCGTCGGCATCAACCGGGGCTGCGCAGATGGCGGGGACTGTCACCAGCCGCGCCACGAGTCTTCCCTGCATTTCCGTGATCTCCTTGCCTTTCAGTGACGACGGATGTCGTGTGCATGGGGTCCCACACCCACATGACCTGCGCAATTGGCCCACGCATCGAGGCCGTGTCTGCGCAGGGTCGCTATGGCCTCGCCCACCCAGCCTTCGACAGACAGCCGGGCTTCGATGGCCGCGAGGCGGCACTCGAGATCGTCATCGTCTGTCCCGGGCGGGACGCCGCCGAGGGTTCCATCCGGAGCTCGCGCACACAACCGAAGGTCTTCCAGGATGCGGTCCAGCGCAGCGTCGTAGCCGCGCCTGAAGGTTTCGTCGGCCCGGAGAACGGCAACCACGTCGGCAAGCCTTGCCATTTCCGGGTTGCCGTCGTGGAAGGAGAGGAAGGGAACCACGGTTACGGGCCGGATGTTGTCGATGCCGAAGGCGAACTCCTTCTGCACCAGCGTGCCGCGTTCCAGCCGATACACCGAGTAATGCGCGGCCGAGGTGTCGGTCCCGTCGGTGCCGCACAGCAAGAGCCCGCCGGGCTTCAACTGCGACGCGAGGTGGGCCAGCGCCCGGGTGCGAAATTCCTGGTCGAAGTACGCCAGCACGTTGAAGCAGCGGGCGACGTCGATCGCGCCGACACGCACGTCGTGGACATCACCGCGTACGAAGCGAAGGCTGGGCGTCGCGAAACGCGCGAGCGGACTTCTTTCTGGCCGGATGCCGCCATCCCCCTCCGGGCAGGCGTACTGGTCGTCCGCGTCGGTCGGCAGCGCGGGATGCCGCTCCAGGTCCACGCCGATGACCTGCCAGTGCGCACCGAGCGCCTCGGCGGTGTCGATGCTCGCGAGCGGCGGAAAGCCGCAGCCCAGATCGACAAATACACCGGCGCGGCTCGCGGTGCGCCACGGCGTTTGCAGCACGTACTCGTCGATGCGACGGTGCTGGCCCTGGCGGGCGACGGGCGGGATCATCCCCGAACAGGCCTCCGGCACCGGATCGGGCGCTCGTTGCCCGAGCGTGCCGGCCTGCAGCAGCGTGAAATCGCGCGCCTCGATGCCGGCATGCTCGCACCAGGCGATCGCCCGGTCTGTCAGGGCCAGGGCGCCAGGGTGGTCCCCATCGGCGCCTGCGAGCAGGCGCCGGGCTTCACCGGATAGCCGGTCGCGGAAGGGCGCTTCTCCGGTCCGCCAGGTTTCGTTTGTGCGGGTGGCCGTCACGGGCGCGTTCCCTGTCTTGTTGGACGGGCTCCAGGCTCCCGCTGCGCTCGACCGGACGGCGCAGCGCGGGCCGGGAACCCGAAAGGGCAGCCGTTGGGTGCTGCAGGCTGCCGCATCGGTCACAGGCAACCCGTCAAGGCCGCAAACGCGCAAGAGGAGAGGCTCTCGCCCATGGCGGCATTCTCGATGACATCGGAACGCGTCACGGCCGGCTCCTGGCCGGCGGCGGCTTCGTTCCCCGACCCGGGTGCAGTACGCAAGGTGGCGACCGCGCCCGCCGTTGCCAGGATCATCGCCATCGCGCCCATCCATCCGATTGTGTCCATGGTCTTGCTCCTCCGTCGAACGCCCGAGTTGGTGGGCGATGGCCGCAGCATGGGGGGAGCGGGCCTGCAAATGGGTCACGGATGGGTGCGAAGGGAGTCGGTGGTGCTGCGCTGCACACGCCAAACGGCGGCCCGAACGCCGTAACACCGTCCCCGATCAAACGCGGTGAGGCGTCAGCGACGGCAACGCGATCGCGGCTTCATGCCCGCCTGGCCGCAACACGCGACCTGGACGGAACCGGGTCTTCCGGGGACTCGAACACCGCGACCGTCTCCGCCGAAGGCGATGAGGAAGATAGGGGTCGAGTCTTGCAGGACGACATGCCTGATGGTTCGACTGCAAGAGATGATGGAATGCAAGACCTGAGCCTCACGCGTGCATGCGTGTGCATGCGAGTGTGACCCCTTTTGCGTGTGCTTGACTCGGCTGCTTCATCGCGGTGTGTTCGTCGATCTATTCGTAGACGAGCGCGCCATCGTCGAGATTGGCAGCGGGCAATTGATCCTTCTCGGACCAATAGTCCTGGGTATGTTGCCATTCAGGCTTGTCGCCTTGTTTGGGCAGCAGGTGCATGCTGCGCGTGAGATACCCCGGGTTGAAGTTCTCCGAGGCTATCCAAGGGAGCAAGGGCATGTCCTTGTCCTCGGGGCGCAGGGTGGGGGTAACCTTCTTCGCGCCTTTCGCCCGCATGTGATCGAGCAACCGGCACACGAAGTCGCCCACCAGGTCTGCCCGTAGCGTCCAGCTGGATCGCAGGTAGCCGAAGACCCACGCCAGATTGGGTACGCCGGTAAACATCGCGCCGCGATACGTCACGGTGCCGGAGAAGTCGAGGGGCTTGCCGTCGATGGTGAAATCGATGTCGCCGAGCACGTTGAGATTGAAGCCCGTGGCCGTGATGATGATGTCGGCGTCGAGAAACTGTCCGGACTTGAGACATATGCCGGTCCGCGTGAAGCGGTCGATTTCATCGGTGACGACCGATGCCTTGCCGGCCCGCACCGCCTGGAACAGGTCGCCGTCCGGAATGAAGGCGATGCGTTGCCGCCAGGGCCGGTATCGCGGCGTGAAGTGGGTTGCCACGTCGTAGTCAGGTCCAAGGTACGCACGAACTCCATCGAGCAGTTCCTGCTTCACGACCTCTGGTTCGGTGAACGACCGGCGCGTGAACACGTCCTGCTCGTACAGAATCTTCCTGCGCACGATCTCGTGGATCCAGGTCTCGTCGATGCCCAGCGCCCGAAGCTCATCGGCGATCGCGATCGCGTTGCGGCCCGTCCTGAAGAACGTCGGCGAGCGCTGCAGCATCGTGACATGGGCGCAATCGGCCGCAATCGCCGGAATGAGTGTCGCCGCGGTAGCGCCAGAGCCGATGACGACGACTCGCTTGCCGGCGTAGTCCAGATCCTCCGGCCAGGTCTGCGGGTGAACGATGCGGCCCTTGAATGTCTCCATCCCGTCCCACTCGGGCGTGTAACCCTGGGCGTGCCGGTAATACCCTTGGCACATCCAGAGGAAGTTCGTTGTAAAAGAGACAGCTTCCCCCGTATCCGTCCGGATGGCATCGATGGTCCAGAGATTCTCTTTGGTCGACCAGCGAGCAGCCGCGATCTTGTGTCGATAGCGGATGTGTGGACCGAGTTCGTTTTCGTCGATGACTTCGCCCACGTAGCGGAGGATCTCGGCTGCCGTCGCGATCGGTGCACCGGTCCATGGCTTGAAGCGATAACCGAAGGTGTAGAGGTCGCTGTCGGAGCGGATGCCCGGATAGCGATGAGTGAGCCAGGTGCCGCCGAAGCTTGCCTGGGATTCAAGCACGACGAAGCTCGTCCCCTGACACTGCCGGGTGAGGTGATAGGCACCACCGACCCCTGAGAGGCCTGCCCCGACGATCACGACGTCGAAATGCTCGGTCGTCTGCGGGGCAGGCTGGTTGAGTGCTGCCGTATCGGCCATGAAGTCCTGATCCTCTTTACTGGGGTGTCAGCTTGAGTGCCGCCGCTACACGTCGAAGGCCCGAGTTGGAGGGCGATGGCTGCAGCATGGGGGAAGCGGGCCTGCAAATGGGTCACGGATGGGTGAGAAGGGAGTCGGTTCTGCTGCACTGCACACGCGAAACGGCGGCCCGAACGCCGTGACACCGTCCCCGATCGAACACCGTGAGGCGTCAGCGACGGCAACGCGATCGCGGCTTCATGCCCGCCCGGCCGCAACACGCGACCTGGACGGAACCGTGTCTTCCAGGGACTCGAACACCGCGACCGTCTCCGCCGAAGGCGATGTGCCCAGGGTCGATGACAGGACGCGTCGGCAGCGCTGGAACACGTCCCTCGCCTCCGCCACCCGCCCTTCGCGCGCCAGGCACTGCATCAAACGCCGGTAGGCAAGCTCCGAACCCGGCGTCAGCTCCACCATGCGTTCGTAAATCGCCAGCGCGCCGGGCGTGTCGCCCGCGGCCTCGTGGGCCGAGCCGAGTGCCAGCGAGAGACATTGATAACGCTGGCGCAGCCGCTCGCGTGCCGCCGTCATCCATCCGTGGGATTCGCCCGCGAGGAGATGTCCGCGATACAGCTCGTGCGCACGCCCGGCGCGATGCAGTGCGGGCCCCTCGAGCGGCGTGTCCGGACCGATGACGTGTTCGGCGAGCGTCTCGAACGCATGCGCGTCCACCCAGCAGACCTTGTCGTTGAGCGATAGCATGCCGCCACGCTGGACGATGGCATCCTCACGACCCAGCAGCTTGCGCAGGCGATGCACCGAGGACGAGAGATTGCTCTGCGCCTGGTCGCCGTCGGCGTCGGGCCAGAGGGCTTCGGCGAGCCGTTCAGTAGTGACCTCCGGGCCGAGACACACGAGCGCCTTGAGCAGATCCAGCAGGCGGTGTGGAGATTTCTTCTTCGTCCCGGGCCCGTCGTTCGAGTCGAACGTGAGCGTGAGCGGGCCGAGTGTCCGGATGCGTACCGGCCAGGGCCAGTCGCTGGCGTCGACCGGCCCGGCCAGCCCGTAGTGGCGAATGATCCGCAGCGCAGTGGCCATCTCGACATCGTGGAGAAGCGCGAAATTCATCAACCAGGGAAGATCCCTGAAAGACCAGCCGACGAAACCCAGCGCGCCGCATCGGGCAACCAGGCGGAGCGTTTCACCAAGTCGCTCGGCAGCTTCCGCGTGCCGACCCAATCGGATGAGAACGCGTGCCTCCACCAGGCCTTGCCAGCAACCCATTCTCCAGAAGCCGACGCTGTTCATGCGCTCACGCGTGGCTCGGCACAGCGACAAGGCGTCCTCCTCCCGATCATTCTCCGAAAGGGCCAGCGCGCCGAAGATGTCGAAGAAGTCTGACCACGCGATCGTTCCGGTAGCGTCGCTGACTTCCTCGCCACTCTGCATGACGGCGAGCCAGCCGACCGGATCGCCGCGAGCCTCGGCGAGGATGTTCTGGGCCCTGCCACGCCAGGCGACCATGTTCGGCCTGCGCTCGTCGCAAGCCCGCTCGACCTCGCTGCACGTCGCTTGAAGGTTGTCGATCGCATCGCCCTGCCATCGCTGCACGTACATGCGCGTGGTCGCGCTTTGGACCAGCACCTTGGTGAATCCGTGCTCCCTGGCGATGGCAATCGCCGTGTCGCAATGTTCCAGTGCCGATTCCACCTCGCCGCGCGTCACTTCCATGAACCCGACGGCTCGCTCCCACCAGGCCATTCGCAGCGGTGGTATCGACGTCAGGTGCGCCTGCGGATCGACAAGCCCAAAGACGGATTGCGAGCGATCGGAATCGCCCATCTGCGACAGGACTGCGAGAAGGCGAGTCCCGGATTCCACCGTCTGGCCGGCCGGTAGCCCCTGCCGGAGCAACTGAATGAGTCGGTCAGCCAGGGGATCGACTGCCATCATCGTCGGACCGCGGAGATAGACTGCCTGGATGCGCGCGATAAGCGCACGTGCCTCCAGCGGCGCGTCATCCTGAATCGATGGCTCTGCGATCAGTCTCTCGAGCAACGGCACCCATTCGTCGAGCGCCTTGAAGTCGGTATACCGATAATAGATCGCCTCGCACACGCCACAGACGGCTCCCAGTTCCTCCATGGACTGTCCAGATGCTTCAAATCCGGCTACGGCTTCGGCGAGCCACGGCAACGCCTGGTCCGGCGCCTGCGGAACGGTTGCCATTCCCTTCCAGTACCCGAGCCGGGGATCGCCGTGGATCGACTGCTCGTCCGCGTCGTCCAGCCACGTCAGGATGGTCTGCCAGCGCCCCTGGTCGAGAAGTGCATCGCCGATGCGGTCCAGCAGTGCAGCCAATGCGCCCCACAGACGTCCGCGGCAGAGCACGTCGCCCGCCGCATCGGGGCGGCCCGTCTGCTCGAGTACTCGGGCCGAACTCTCGCAGACCTGCCGGAGGGAATCGTTATCCAACTCGGCTTCCAGACGATTCACCAGGAAAGCGCGAAACAGGTCGTGATACTGGTAGGTGAGATGCGGCTCGCCTTTCCGGCTGGTGAAGTAATGACGACGATAGAGCCTGTCCAAGACCTTGCCCGCCTCCGGATTGCCGCTGATGGCGGCGGCCATCTCGGGCGTCATTTCCGGCAACAGACTCGTGCGCATCAGGAGATCACGAGTCGCTGCCGGCGCGCGATCGAACACCTCGCCGGCAAAGTAATCGAACACCGCTTCCTTCGACGTGAGGTCCATCGACTCACGGATCGCGGGACCCCGTTCGAGATTCGCGACCAGCAGTGTCAAGCCAGCCACCCAGCCATCGACCTGGCAGTGGAGGCGCGTCGCCTCGACTCCATCGACGCCGGCGGCGGCGACGACTTCCTCGGTCTCCTGCGCCGTGAGTCGAAGCTGTTCCCACCCGAGTTCCAACACGCGGCCGGCGCTCTTCTCCCGCGCCAGACTCGAAGGAAGTTGCGTGCGGCTGATGCCGATCAAGCCGATACCCTCGGGCAATTCGGCGCCTGCCGCTCTGAGCACTTCGTCGAAGTCGGTGCTGGCGCATTCATGGCAGCTGTCGAGAACCAGGACATCGCCGGGGCGCATGCGCTCGAAGAAGTCGCGAAAGTAGCGTCGCGCGAAGCCCGGCAAGTCGTCCCGATACTCCGGCGTGAAGTAGGGCAGCGCACTGCGCACGCCTCGGTGCCCGAAGGACTTCGCGAGTTCCCCCAGGTACAGAAACAAGGCCGCCGGGTCGGCATCGCCGCCATCGACCTGGTACCAGTGGCTCCTCACACCGCGCACACGCAGGTAGCTCGCAACGAGGGTGGTCTTGCCGGCGCCTGGCGGCCCGGCGATCCACACGATGGGATACTCGTCCCTGCGATCGAGGAGCGCGAACAGCCGCGCGCGCTCTACCGGCCCGTGCAGGCGCGGGCTCGTCAGCTTCGCGATCGTCGATATGCGGTTCGTCATGGGCAAGTCATGGGTCTCGTGTCTACTGTCCCCGCTAGAGTGTGCCGAAGGAAATCTGTTTCCCGACGGCGAAACTTAACATATAGATCTCCTGCAGGGCGGTACCATCCGTGAGCGAGGGGGCGCGTCCCTGCTCAAGGATGGCTTATGGATTCGCCTCTCGAAGCAGGATTGCGGGCGTGGGACGTTTTTCCACCGCCATGCTTCGCGCCGTTGGCGAATTTGCCATATTCCGAGATCGCCTGCATCTGCAACGCACCAGCGAGCGAGACTTCGTGCGAGTAGTGGCTGGCAAAAGTGGTCTTCAATTCGGCGGCGCCGCGCTCGCGCAACTTCCGCGCCGCGCCCGGCAACGCCAACAGGGCCCAAATCGCCCGCTTTGGGTGCGCACAACTTCGCAACACAGCGGGGACTGGCGGAATTTTCGCGGGCTTGACCCTTTGGCGGGCGGGGGATACGTTGCCAATTCGCGAAAAAGGGTGTTTAAATTTCCTATACGC
>CANKMT010000120.1 GCA_947482825.1 Betaproteobacteria bacterium
ACAGGGACATCGGTTTCTGGGAAAAGTGGCAGAAGCCCAGCATCACGACTGTCTTCAATGTGACGGCCGGGCCGACACTGATGCTTTGCAACGGCTACACGACGAGCGGGCTTCCGCTGGGAATGCAGGTCGCAGGGCGCCCGTTCGACGATGCCACCGTCCTTCGCATCGGCTACGCGTATGAACGGGCAACGTCGTGGCGAAACAGGCGACCGTCTCTCGTTCCCGGGGCAAGCGCGGCCGCCGTCGACGCCCACGCCGGTCCCGAAACGCCGCCCGTGATCCCCGCCGAAACGCGTCGCCTCGTCGAAATGCTGCTGGAGCGCGCCGGCCTCAGGCCGCCCGAGAGAATAATCCTGCAGCTGTGCGAGGCTGCTCCGTACGCGCTTGCGATGGCACAGCGCATACCCGCGCACACATGGGAAGACGAACCGATGAATACCTTCGTCTTCCCGGATTCGCTACGCCCGAAGGGAAAGCGTCTATGCAGATAATCAGAAAACCCTACTTCATAAATCAAAGGAGAGTTCGATGCAATTTTTCGCCGCTCTACTCGCCTTAGGCGGGTTCACGTGCATGCTGTTGCCGCTTCTCCTTGCCGGCACGGTCGCTCATGCTCAGGTTTCTGCCTGGAAGCCGGACAAGACCGTCGAGTTGGTGGTCGGCTCCTCGCCCGGTGGCGGCACTGACATCACGGCCAGGACACTGCAGAAGATATTCCAAGACCAAAAATGGCTCGACACGGTGCTCGTTGTCAACAAGCCGGGAGGTGGTCAGACCGTGGCGTGGGCTTATCTCAACCAGGTGCCTGGTGACGCGCATCGGGTGAGCATCACAAACGAGCCATTGATCACCAACCAGATCATGGGAATCAGCAAGCAGAACTACACTGACTTCACCCCCCTTGGGCTGCTGTTCAAGGAATACATAGTGTTTACCGTGAAGCCGGATTCAACCCTGAAGAACGGAGCCGATCTCGTCAGAGATTTGAAGAAGGACATTGGCGCACTTTCGTTTGGACAGGGCTCTAGCCGCGGCAACAACGCAAACATCGCGATCAGCCTGCTCGGCAAAGCGGTCGGAGGCGACATCAAGCGCCAGAAGATGGTCGTGCTGAAGTCGGGCGGCGAGACGATGGTATCGCTGATGGGCGGACATATTGACGTCGGCGTATCCACGATCGCTGCCGCGATTCAGCATCTCAAGGAAAATCGCGTGCGTGCGCTGGCGGTCACGTCCGCAAAGCGCCTGGGCGGGGACCTTGCCGACGTTCCCACCTGGAAGGAGCGTGGCGTGGAGCTCGTGTACGGCAGCTGGCGCGTCGTTTTCGGTCCGCGCGGATTGACCGACGCGCAGGTCGCGTACTGGCAGGACCTGCTCCACAGGGCGGTCGCCACGCCCGAGTGGAAGAAGGAGCTGGAGAAGAATCAGCAGGATGACAACTATCTGCCGGCCCGCGAAACCAGGAAGTTTCTCGACGCCGAAGCCGCGCGGCTCAAACCGTTGTTCAGTGACATCGGACTCTCGAATCCGTGAACCGCTCGCACCGTCCCCCTCACCGCTCCCTAGGCTGCAAAGGACACCAATGAGTCGCTCCGTCGTCCTAGTCTTGAATAACGACGACATCGGGAAGGTATTTGATGTCGGCGACTGCTTGGACGCTCTAGAGCATGCCTATCTGGCGCAAGCCGAGGGTAAGGCGATTACCAGGTCCCGTATCCAGACTTACGTGAACTTGGAGGAACGGGACCTCTCATATTGCTTGAAGACTATGGAAGGATGCCTTCCGCAGACTGGGTACATGGCGCTGCGGCTCACGTCGGACATCATCAGCGAGGTCCCGGTGCACGGGGTGCCGCGCCGCGAGAAACTGGCACGGGGCCCAGGGGGCACCTATTGCGGCCTGATCGTGCTGTTCAGCCTGAAGGAGCTCGCACCGGTTGCGATCTTGCACGATGGCCACATCCAGGTTCACCGGGTCGCATGCACCAGCGCCCTTAGCGCGCGCCTCCTTGCAAATCCGGATGCAGGCGATCTCGGGCTGCTCGGTTCCTCGGGCCAGGCATGGGCCCATCTGCTTGCGATGAATGCGGTGCGTAAACTCAGGCGCGTCCGCGTCTTCAGTCCAAATTCTGAACGCTGCCGAATGTTTGCGGAGCGCGCGGTCCGGGAACTCGACCTGCCGGTAAGCGCGGTTGAAAGTGCTCAGGCCGCCGTGGAAGGCGCGGATCTTGTCGTCGCCGCGACCAATACCAGCCGCTCCATCGTGGACGGCTCGTGGTTGGCCCCCGGAGCTCACGTGGTCTCCATCGTGAGCGGAGACCAGAAGACGCCGCGCCGCGAGTTGGACAACGAAACCATGCGCCGTGCCGCCCTGGTGGTTAGCCACTCCAAGGAGTTGGCACGATCGCTGGGACAGCCAGATCTGCGCGTGCCGGTCGAGGAGGGGATATTGAGCTGGGATCGCATTCACGATCTGAGCGAGGTACTGGCAAATCGCGCGCCGCGCCGCGCCCGCGCGGACGACATCACGGTATTCAAGAATAACGTCGGCCTTGGACTTCAATTCGCCGCGGTAGCACCCTTGGTTTACGAGGCGGCGCGGCGCGCCGGCCTTGGCCATGCGCTGCCGAGCGAGCTTTTTCTGGAAAGCCTCAAACCGTGAGCGCGTCATCCCCAAGCACTACGGCCGAGAATCGCGCTGAGTCGCCGACGCGACAACTGGCGGAATTCGTCAGCGGGTTGCGGTTCGATGCGCTGCCGGCCGAAGTGGTGGAGAAAGCGAAGACCTGCGTGCTCGACTCCATCGGGTGCTGCCTTTTCGGCTCGACTCTGAGCTGGACGCGCATGGTGGCCGAAATGGCCCTTGAACAGGGAGGGCAACCCCAGGCTCACATACTCGGTACTACGCACCGCACCTCGACCACTCAGGCAGCCTTGGTCAACGGTACCGCCGGCCACGCATTCGAACTGGACGATGCGCACACGCGCGCCTCCATGCACGTGGGGTCCGTGACGGTTCCAGTAGCTCTTGCCCTTTCGGAATGGATGAGCAGCCTGTCCGGGCGCGAATTCATTACGGCGCTGGTTGCGGGCTATGAAGCGGGGCTGAGAATCGGTATCGCGGCAGACGGCCACATATTTAAGCGCGGTTTTCACCCCGCCGCCGTGTGCGGGGCGTTTGCCTCGGCCGCGACGGCTAGCCGCGCGCTTGGCTTGAATGCGGACCAGACGCAGAACGCATTCGGCGTCGCAGGATCGCAGGCTTCCGGCCTGATGGCGGCCCAGGAAGGCGCCATGGTTAAGCGACTGCACATCGGTCGTGCCGCGCAGAGCGGTCTTTATAGCGCCCTCCTTGCGCGACGAGGCTTTACCGGGATCCTCGACGTACTCGAAGCGCCGTTCGGGGGTTTTTACAACGCTGTCAGTGAAAAATGGACGCGTGCCTACGCGACCGCGGAACTGGGGCGGACTTGGGAAATTCTGGCGGTCGGGTTCAAGCCTTATGCGACCGCGGGCGCATGTCATGCCTCGCTCGCCGCGCTCGACGAGATCATGCTGGAAGGAAATCTCACGGCTGAGGACATTGTTGCCATCAACGTGCGATGCACGACTTATTGCCACCAGCATGTCGCCTGGCCCTATGTGCCGCGTGGAGTCGCGGCCGCCCAGCTCAATCTTTTCTTCGGGCTGGCGGCGATGGCCACCGACCGGGCTGTCCTGATCGCGCAATTCACAGAAGCACGCCTGGGGGACCCACAGTTGATCGCCTTCATGTCGCGGATACGCATCGAAGCCGATGCTACGCTCGACGCTCTCGGGCACTCGAATCGCTACGCAATGCACATGACCGTACGCGCGGCGGATGGCAGGACATTTCAGCGCCAAAGCCGGGACCGACCCGGAAGTCCCGAGCGTCCGCTGTCACGACCGCAATTGGTCGATAAGTTCCGGCTTCTCGCGGCGCCGGTGCTGCCTGCGGCGTCGATCGAACGGATCATCGCGACCGTGTCCGAACTCGATCGGCTCGAAAGCGCTGGCGCCCTGCCGGGGTTGCTGGTTCCGAAGATTGACCAGGAGAAGAAGAATTGAAACGCTCTGCACCTGACTGCGCCCGCGACCTCAACGCGGACGGACGCACCTATCGTTATTTCAGCCTGCCCGCCGCGGCACAGGATCCGGCGCTTGCCGGCTTGGAGCAACTGCCGTTCTCGCAGCGCGTGCTGGCAGAGAACCTGCTACGGCACTCCGGCACGCCGGAGGTCGAGAACAGTATGATCAAAGCACTCGCCCGCGGCGAGCGAGGGTTCGAAATCCCATTCCGCCCCGCGCGCGTTCTGCTCCAGGACCTGCTCGGCGTGCCGGTCATGGTTGATTTTGCCGCGCTGCGCGAGGCCGTGGCCGCGGCGGGCGGCGATCCGCTGCGCGTCAATCCCGCGATACCCGTCGATTTTGTGATCGACCACTCGATCATCGCCGACATCGCGGGCACCCGAGATGCGGAACGGCGCAACGTCGAAATCGAATACGCGCGGAACCGCGAGCGTTTCGCATTCCTCGCGTGGTGCCAGAACGCATTCCGGAATTTCCGTGTCGTGCCGCCGGACAGCGGCATAGTCCACCAGATCAACGTCGAGCGCCTCGCGCGCGTCGCTTGGACGGCGAACATCGACGGCGTGGAGTCCGTCTATCCGGATACGCTCGTCTGCAATGACAGCCACGCGACCATGGTCAACGGCATTGGCGTGCTCGGCTGGGGCGTCGGCGGCATCGAGGCCGAGGCAGCTATGCTCGGGCGCCCGCTGTCGATGCGCGTGCCGGAGACGCTTGGCGTGCGCGTGACTGGTGAGTTGCCCGCCGGCGCCACCGCGACCGATCTCGTCCTGACCATCGCCGAGCGCCTGCGCAAGATCGGTGTGGTCGACAAGTTCGTCGAGTTCTACGGTCCCGGCCTTGACGCGATGCCGGTTGCCGACCGCGCAACCATTGCCAACATGGCGCCAGAATACGGTGCGACGTGCGTGTTCTTCCCGGTGGACCAAAGATGTGTTGATTTCCTCGCCTTTACCGGTCGCGATGCCGCGACCGTTACGCTCGCCAAGTCCTATGCGCAGGCGCAGGGGCTGTGGCGCGATTCCGCCACACCAGCACCGCGTTTCGACGCGCAGGTGGACCTCGATCTCTCGTCGGTCGAGCGCTCGCTCGCTGGCCCGCGCCGGCCGCAGCAACGGGTATCGTTGGTAAACGTAACGCGTGAATTTACCGCTGAGATGCCGACACTGGCGAGTGATGCCCGCCTGGCCCCGACGAAGCGCGTCCCGGTTGCGGGGCGCGACCACACTCTTGGCGACGGCGATGTCGTCATCGCGGCGATCACGAGCTGCACTAACACCTCCAACCCGGCGAACATGATTGCCGCGGGCCTGCTCGCTCGTAATGCGGTCGCGCGCGGTCTCAAGGCGCAGCCGTGGGTGAAGACCTCGTTCGCGCCCGGCTCCAAGACTGTGATGGAATACCTGCGGCGCGCGGAGCTCTACGCTTCTTTCGAAGAGCTCGGTTTCCAGCTGGTCGCGTTCGGCTGCACCACCTGCAACGGCAACTCCGGGCCGCTCGCGCCGGAGATCGAGGCCGCGGTAAAGGGCGAGCAGCTGGTGTCAGTGGCGGTGCTATCCGGCAACCGCAATTTCGAGGGGCGCGTGCACCCGCTCGTGCGTGCCGCCTATCTTGCCTCACCCGCACTTGTCGTCGCCTACGCGATCGCCGGCAGGATCACGCTCGACCTGGACACCGAGCCGCTCGGCGCCGACCGCAACGGCAAGCCCGTCTTTCTGCGCGACCTCTGGCCGCAAGCGGAAGAGATCGCGCAGACGCTCGCCGCCAGCGTGACCCCCGATGTTTACCGCACGAGCTTCGAGCACCTGTTCGAGGGCGCGCCCGAGTGGCAGGCGCTGCGCGGTGAATCGAGCGCGCTATTCCCGTGGTATGAGGACAGCACCTTCCTGCGCAAGCCGCCGTTCTTCGACAACCTGTCGCGTACCGTCCCCGTTATCGGCCGGCTCGAAGGCATGCGCCCGCTTGCGATCCTGGGCGACATGATCACGACCGATCACCTTTCGCCCAACAACACAATCGCCGCTGACAGCCCCGCTGCCCGCTACCTGGTCGAGCGCGGCGTGAAACCGGCCGATTTTCAGACCCACGGCTTCCGGCGCGGCAACCATGAAATGGCGTTGCGCGGGACCTTCGCTTCTCCGCGCCTGAAGAACGCAATGGTGCCGGAGATGGAGGGGCCGGTAACCAAGCTGCAGCCGGAAGGCACTGTCGTCTCCATCTTCGACGCCTCCCAAGTGTACCGCGATCGCGGCGTGCCGCTCATCGTCTTTGCCGGGCGCGAGTACGGCGCCGGATCATCGCGCGACTGGGCGGCCAAAGGCCCGGCGCTGCTCGGCGTTCGTGCGGTCGCCGCCGAGAGTTTTGAGCGCATCCACCGCTCCAATCTCGTAGGCATGGGCGTGCTGCCACTGGAGCTTAAAGATGTGAGCTGCGACGATCTAAAGCTCGACGGCACGGAGACGTTCGACGTCACCGGCCTCGGCGAAGGACTGAAGACGCGCGCAGAACTCACGCTGTGCGTGCATCGGACCGACGGACGCGTCGATACGGTTCCGGTCGTCTGCCGCATCGATACCGACGAAGAGCTTTTGTACTACCGGCACGGCGGCATCCTGCCGTACGTGTACCGCGAACTTGTGGCACAAATCTGAAACCCTGAAAGGAAAAGTATGGATAAGGATCCCAGTCTGAAGAATATGGCATTCCCGTTTATTCGCGTGGCGCCGCGGCCAGGCAAGCCGCGAGAAACAGGGCTCACGATCGTGGCCGACCGCGGCATCGCGATGAACCGGGTGACGGACCTGATCGAGGCCAGCGGTCCGTACATCGATTTCGTGAAAGTCGGCATCGGCGCGTTTCGCCTGCAGCCGGAGGCCTTCCTCAAGCGCAAGATTGCCGCTCTGCACAAGGCCGGCATCCGGGTGTTCTTCGCCGGGGATGTTACCGAGACCGCGTTCCAACAGGGCGTCTCCGCCCAGTTCTATGCCGCAGTCAAGAAGCTCGGTGCCGAAGCGGTCGAGGTGTCGAGCGCGCAGGTCGCAATGTCGCTGAAGGACAAGTGCGAACTGATTCGCATGGCGACCAGCGCCGGCCTCAAGGTAGTCGCCGAAGCGGGGCAAAAGGGCATCGAGGACTGGACTTCCAGCCAGAGCTATGTGTTCAAGCAGGTGGACGCTTACCAGAAGGCGGGCGCCTGGAAAGTGCTGGTGCAGGGCGAAGGCACCAGCGAGGGGGTGACCGAGTTCAAGGGCGATTTCGTGCTCAACCTGGCGGCCCGTTTTGACGCGCAGGACTTCATTTTCCAAGCGAAGGACGGCACGACGCAGGCGTGGTACGTCAACACGCTCGGCAACCAGGTCAGCCTGGACATCGACGACCACCAGGTGATCGACCTCGAACTCATGCGGCGCGGCCTGCGCAAGCGTGGCGTGTTCGGACTGATCGGCAGCCTGTAACCGGGGGGGGGGGGGCGCCGCGTCCGGCCCGACCACATAGAGGAGGAACCATGAAAAAACAAGAACCTTTCTACCGTGTACTGCAAGCTGCTCTGGCGTTCATCGCGGCCTGTCTCGCTTTCGGGCCGGCGTACGGCCAACCGTGGCGTCCGAACAAGCCGATCGAGATCATCGTCTCCTCCGGCGCCGGCGGCAACAGCGACAAGCTCGCCCGCACTATTCAGCGCATTCTCCAGGAGGAGAAAATTGTGGCGACGCCGCTTATCGTAATGAACAAGACCGGCGGCAACCAGACGCTAGCACGCGTTTACCTCAACCAGCACCCGGGCGACGGCCACTACGTGGAGCTCAGCAACCCCACGCTCATCGCGAACCAATTGATGGGCCTGACGCAGCAGCACTACAAGGATTTCACGCCCATTGCTGTGCTACTGGACGAGTACACCGTCTTCAGCGTGCGCGCGGACGCGCCGTTCAAGTCGGGTGCCGAGCTCATGCGGCATCTCGCGAATCAGCCGGACAGCCTGAGCATCGGGCTCACCACCCGAGGCGGTGCGAACCACGTTTCGTTCATGCTGGCCGCCAAGGCAGCGGGCGTCGACATAAGACGCGTCAAGATTGTCTCGTTCAAGTCCAACGGGGAATCCATTACGGCGCTGCTAGGCGGACACATTGACCTAGTGGCGTCCTCCGCGTCCCCAGCACTACCCCATCTCCAGCGGGGCGCGACGCGGATCGTCGCGATCTCGGCCCCGAAACGCATGGGGGGGGTGCTGGCGGATGTGCCGACCTGGATCGAGCAAAAGATCAATGCCGTTAACTCCAACTGGCGTGCCTTAGTTGGACCCAAGAATCTTCAGCCCGCGCAGGTCGCCTACTGGGAGGCCGCCGTGTCGAAATTGGGGGAAAGCGAAACATGGAGGAATGAACTCGCGGCGAACTTTTGGGAATTGCAGCCTCGTACCGGGCGAGCGCTCCAAGACTTTCTCGCTGCCGATTACAGGGAGCATAAGGAAATCCTGGCAGAAATCGGCCTTGCCAAGTAACGTTTCAAGGTGGGGGAATCTGACCTGCTCCCCGCCAGCCATACCAATTTAATATAGAGAAGTCCGTCAAACCAAGGAGAATGACGGACATAAAGAAGAGCAGATACAGCGAAGAACAGATCATCGGTTTTCTCAAACAGGCCGATGCGGGGATGCCGATCAAGGAGCTGTGCCGCAAGGGCGGCTTCAGCGATACCACGTTTTACAAGTGGCGTGCGAAGTTCGGCGGCATGGATGTTATTGCCAACCTGATGATCGAACGCGTTGATCTGGTGGCCGGCGGTCTGAAGGTCAAATGGCACGCCTTGGGCTGGAAGGAACTGATCAAGGAATTTGGTTCCAACAGCATCGGTTCTGAAATGCTGGAGTTGGAGACGACTTGAACAGCGATCTGGAAACGTTTGTTCCGCTCGACTACAAGTGGCGGGGCATTCAGCGGCTGGCACAAGCCGCCACACCGGCGCATGACACCAAGTTTCTGATGGGCCTGGG
>CANKMT010000121.1 GCA_947482825.1 Betaproteobacteria bacterium
CACAACCGGCCGACCCATGAGGTCCTGTTCGGCAACGACAAGGACATCGCCGATGAATTCCGCAACACCTTCGTCGGCATGACTGCGGATCCGGTCAGCCTTGAGACGCTGCTGGAAACGCGCGCGCGCCTTCGCGCCGAACTGCCGCAACGGCTGACCGGCGCGCAGCGTCGTTTCCTGACGGGCCTTTCACGCGCACGGCCCGACTGGACCTTGCTGCAATGCCCGCATGCCGCCGATTTGCCGGCACTGCGCTGGAAGCTTGCGAACCTGCAGACATTCAGCAAGCGCCGCCCGGTGGATTTTGAACATCAAGCCAGGGCGCTCGAAACCAAACTGGGCTGAGGCTTGTTTGCGTGGCATGGGATCGCGAATGCGATACACGTTGTGCTTTTGCTGTGCAATCCGACCGGTTGATTCCAGAGGTTCTATTCTGGCTTCGGAGCGTCCGCCGATACGCGCGCGGCCTTTCCGGAATGAGGGCTTGTCCAGTACGCTGAAAATGCCCCGCTGATTTGCGCCTCCGCCCGTGCAATGACCTCGTCGTCCATGAGCGGGAACTGTCCGCGCTTGGTGCTGGACAGGCGGCCATCATTTTGCGCGATGTACCTGATGAGTTTTTCCAGTTCCGGCTGGGGCGCTTCCAGCCATCGCGAGAGCGCGCGGTGTGCGCTGTCGTAAGCGCGCAGATAGGCAAGTTCAGCCGACAGGTCGTGGTCAATGGCGCCTTCCAGGCATTGGAAAGTAAATTCGCATAACTCGGTTGCATCGAAGAACGCATACAAGTACCGGGGCTGATTCTTTACTTCCATATAGTCCGCGTCCGGATCGAAGCGATAGTCGAGCTTCGCCGTGAGCGGGGCGGAGTAAGCCCTTAGAACCCCGGAATAGCGCGCAATCTCTCTTTCCATGGCTGCAGAGACAGGAACGACGGCGCCTGGAGGAGTGAAGCCACCCAGCCTCAACAGGTGATGCAGTAAGAATCTGTGCATCCGCCCGTTCCCATCGAAGAAAGGGTGCACAAAAACGAAACCGAAGGCTGCGGTAGCAGCGGCCAATACGGTGGGGTACTCACGGCTCTTGACGAGCTCACCCACGTATACAACTGCCTCCATCATGCTGGATACGTCGGTTGGGGCAGGCGGTATGTATTCAGCCCGCAACTCCGAGCGCCCCGAACGCGACAGCCAGTTTTGCTTCGGGCGATAGGACATCTCTGCGCGCAGGCGGGGCATGATGAGGTTGCGCCACTCGACGAAGGTCATCTCTTCGAGTGGCGTGTCCTCTCCTGCGCGTTCCAGCAGGCGACGGAAGCGTTCTGCTTTTTGTGAGCCCGGGACCTCCTTCTCGATCGCGAAAGAGGATCTCGTCTCTGCGAGATAGAGGTAGTTGACTGCGCGTTCCAGCAGTTCCGGCTCGAGCGTCGCGAGCTCTTTTGCGATCTTTCCCCCGAGGTCTTTCCCGATCCACGCCTCCAGCGCCGGCGTACGCCGGACCAGCGGACAGAATGAAGGTGTGCCAGGCAGGTTGTGGAGGATTGAAAACCGCCTGTTTCTCTGCGCGGGGGCGGTGAAATAGCGTTCATCGTCAAGCACGGGCACCGCCTTGATCCCGCGCGGCAGCTTGTAGTCGAACTGCTTTCCGGTGAGCCACTCATACAGGTGGCCTGAGACCCGCGCATATCGAGAGCCGGGTTTGCTGTTCAGCCAGGCCTGGATCTCTTCATATCCGCGCTGCTCGAAAAGCGCCGCGAGAATCTGCAGGTTCACGCCCTCATACTTGAGGCAAAACTCCAGATGGCCGGCCAGCGTGTCTTCAAAGTCGTATTGAACGGGGTAGCGCTGGACCGCGGAGCCGTCGGCGTGCTCGGTACGTCTTACGGTACTGACGCGTTTTGCGATGAAGCTCGAGGTGCGGTCTTCAATGCAGAGCAACCCGTAGCGGGCAACCAGTGCGTTGTAGCCAACTTGGCGATCAGCGGGCTTCATTGGTAAAAGCACCTGCGGGAGATGTAATAACGGCTACATATTCGCATATTATTTTAAATTTACCTACATTTTCTGTGAGACCCCAAGAAAGCCGTCGAGGCCGCGCCGCCCGTTGCAGTAGACGAACCACCTGCGCTTCGCCACAGGTCGTCGATCGGGCCGAAGAGCTCGAACCCCGTCGCCTCGTGCAGCGTCCTCGATGTCCGAGGGCGAGGACATCCGCCTCAAGGGCGCCGGGATCGCGGTGCAGCCCGCCTGTTTGATCCCGCGTACCTTACTGGTTTACAATCTCAGTAAGGCATTCTCCCCCGGAGTCCGTCGCCATGTTCGTCAAGATCACCGCCAAGCGCCAGGTCACTTTCCCCGCCAGGGTGCTGGATGCGCTGGGGGTGAAGCCCGGCGACCGGCTCGAACTGCACGAAAGCCGCGAAGGGTATGTGCTGCGCGCGAGGCATGTCGACCTGACGCGCCTGGCCATGCTGCGTGGCAAGCTCAAGCGGGGCAAGGGGACCTTCGACCTCGAAGCGTTTCGCGGCAAGCCCCATGACCGCTCGCTTCGGGATTGACACCTCGATCCTCGTCCGGCTGGCGACCGGGGATCCCGAGGATGCATTCGAGCGCTGCCTGGCGGCGCTGTCCTTGCTGATCGAGCGCGACGATGCCGAGTTGTTCGCGTCGAACCAGGTGATCGGCGAGGCGTACGTGGCGATCCAGCATCACTACGGGTCATCCAAGGCGGACGCGCGTGCGGCGCTGGCCGGCGTGCTGAGGAGCGGGCTGGTACGGCCCCTGAACGGCCCGTCGGCAATTGCCGCACTAGAGGCCACCACCGGGTGCGGGCTGCTGGACCGGCTGATCGCCGACGACTACCGCCGTGCCGAACTCACCACGCTCACGTTGGATCGCAAGATGGCGGCGCTGCCCAAGGCGCGGCGGCTCTAGGTCTGCAGCGCTGGCCGGTGCATTTTATGGCATCATATGATGCCTGTTTAAGGCATCAACCTGGCCGGAGCCAAGACCATGAGAACGACGCTCAACCTCGATGACGCGCTGCTCGCCAAGGCCCACAGCCTCAGCGGCATGAAGGAACGCACCGCATTGCTGAGCGAGGCCCTGCGCGCCCTGATCGAGCGCGAGAGCGCGCGGCGCCTGGCGAAGCTGGGCGGGTCCGAGCCGCAGCTGAAGTCCGTCTCCCGGCGCCAGACCGCCGCTGCGTGATCCTGGTCGACACTTCGGTCTGGATCGACCACCTGCGCCGGTCCGACCCGGCGCTCGTGCGGCTGTTGAACGCCGGCCTCGTGCTGGCGCATCCGTTTGTCACCGGTGAACTGGCCTGCGGCAACCTGCAGAACCGCTCCGCGGTCCTGGCGCTGTTGCAGGACCTTCCCGCAGCGCCGGTCGCCACAGACGATGAAGTGCTGGCGTTCATCGACCGGCGCAAGCTCTCGGGGCGCGGCATCGGCTATGTCGATGCGCATCTACTGAGTGCGGTCGCTCTCGCGGGAGGGGCGGAACTCTGGTCGCGCGACAAACGCCTGGGCGCCGTCGCGAAGACGATGGGTTTCGCGTTCGTGCCTTAGCGCCCCGCCAGGCTCACCCCCTGAGCCGCTCGCTGTTCGCCAAGGCGCGCGCCAGCAAGATGAGCCAGGTCTCGTCTTCCCTGTCCGAGCGCGGGACCCGCGCGTCCGACCAGCACGCGGCGCTGGGGGAGGGCGAGGACATCCGGCTCAAGGGGGATGGGTTTGCGGGCGGGGCGTTGGCGGCTGGGGGGCGGGTGGTGCACCTGGCGGGGTACGCGGTGTAAGTCGATGCGGTAAAGCAGAGGTGCGCCGCAGGTGTGGTTGGGGCACTCGGATGTCTGAGGTACGCGGAGTAGGGTGGGGAGCTGGATTGCGGGGACGGAGTTGTCTGAGCTGACCGGCCGCCTGGGATGACTCAGGCCGCGCGCTCCGAAACGTCGCGGATGGAAAAAAGCGTTTCTGGCGCAATGTCCGCGCCGTTCGGCCAGCATACCGTCCCGCCCGCGATAAAGAACTTTCGGAATTCCGCCCGGCTCTTCAATGGCTCGAATACAGGTCCCTTGAGCCAATGAGAAAAGTCGACGGTCTTCCGAAGGCCGGTATTGAAAACAAGCTCGATGCGGTAGTCCGACACGTAGCTGGCTTCGATAACTTGGGGCAGAATTTTCATGATTGCTTACTCCAGCGGTGCGATCTGGCGGATAGGCTGAAGTGCTTTCAACTTTTTCCAGTTCGATCGAAGTTCATGTTCGTGAAGCCGGGCCCATTCCCGAACGAGACGCCTTGCCCTTGCGGAGCGGAGTTCCCCGGCGATGAGCTTTCCGGAGAAATCGAATGTCGCCAACTGACCTTGGTGCTCGACGTGAAAATGGGGCGGCTCGTGATCGTGGAAAAACATTCGGACGATGATCCCGAAAAACGTCGAGATGACAGGCATCTTCTTTCAAGCAAGCTCAAGGCGCAGGCGGGCCGCTGCTTCCGGTCCGCTGACTGGCGTGGATTCGCCGCGTTCGATCTCGGCGTCCCTCTTCGCGGCGAGGTTGTCCCAGGCTTTGTCGCGTTCCAAGGCTTCGAGAGGCAGTGACATGGCGGGAACCTCATGTTCGGCACGTTGTGGACCGTAGCTTGCCACAAGCCGGTTCTATTGGGCATGTGCGCCCGGTGCCGGCGATTTGGAGCGAGGGGCTGGATTGCGGGGTGTAGTTGTCTTAAATAGCAATCCGATTGGCCTGAAAGGCGCGTGGATATTGGATCTACGTACTTTAAAAGTTTTACTTTTGTGGGAAATCCCCCGTCCGAAGGCGGATTCCCTGCGTGCCCGGGCGCCTGCTCTCTTGAGTTGTCAGCCGAAGGCTGCAAATGGGCCGCAACTACAGGGACCGGAACTACAGGCCCATGACAAGGATCTTCGGGGAGCTTATCGAGCGGAGCGTCGCGGGGACTTGACGGGCAGGGGGCCCGGCACGGAGGGTAGCGATTTGGCTATGGTGCCTGGCCTCGCGCCGGTTTCGATTGCCGTGGACGAGGACACGGTCGTGACGAGATCGCGCAGATAGCGCGCTGCGTCTTTCAGGTACGGATTGGTTTCGATCAACGGCTTTTTCGACATGGTGAAATGATATCAGCATGCCGCGCCAGAACCGCCGAGTTGAGGTTGACCGGTTGGCAGGCTCATCCCACGAGCCACTACATTGCGCATACTGGCCGCCGAGGAGCAATACCGCAGCGCTTTTGCCGGTTGTTTTCATCCGTTCTCATTTAAGCTACACTTGTTCTCAACATGAGATCAAAGCCGCTTCCCCGGCCGCCGCAACTGGTCGAAGTCCTGTTTGGCGCCTACCGCCGGCAGATCCTCGCGTTGCTGCTGTTGCGCCCGGACGAGAGCTTTTACGTGCGCGAGATTGCCCGGCTGACCGGCGTGCCGGCCGGGTCCCTGCATCGCGAACTCGCCTTGCTGTGCGAATCCGGCCTGCTCGCGCGCTCCACCTCGGGCAACCAGGTGCGCTACCAGGTGGACCGGGCCTGCCCGATCCAGGAAGAACTGGCCGGCATTTTCCGCAAGACTGCCGGGCTGGCCGACGTGCTGCGCGATGCGCTGGCGCCGCTTGCCGCGAAGATCGGGCTCGCCTATGTGTTCGGCTCGGTGGCGCAGGGCAAGGAGCGCGCGACAAGCGACATCGACGTGCTGGTCGTGGGCTCGGTCTCGTTTGCGGCCGTGGTGGAGGCGCTGGGCGCGGCGGGCGGGCGCCTGCGGCGGGAAGTGAACCCGGTGGTCATGACCAAGGCCGCCTATGAGGCGAAACTAGCGGGCCGCGACAGGTTCGTGACTCGCGTGTCGCGCGAGCCGAAGATCGTCCTGCTGGGAGAAACCGGTGAGCCTGGAAAACCTGCTGAAGATCGGGCAGCTTAAGCCGCACCCGCCGGATGCGGCTGAGGTGCAGCGGTTGCTGCTCGCGGCCGGGCGCAGCCTCGCAGACGCCCGCGTGACCGCCATCAGTCCCGAGACGAGGTTCGATGCGGCCTACCGGGCCGTGATGCAGGCCGCGCTGGCCGCGTTGATGGCCAACGGGTACCGGCCGGACACCAGCCGGCCCGGGCACCATGCGACGTTGGTCCAGGGACTGGTGCTGACGATCGGGCTTGTGCCCGCGCGCGTAATGGTGCTCGACGCGCTGCGCCGCAAGCGCAACCTGGCCGATTACACCGGGGAGGACATCGACGATTCGTCGACGACGCAATGCATCGCCGAAGCCGAGCGCCTGCTGCGCGACGTCAAGGCCTGGATCAGGGTGAACCGCCCGGCGCTGATCGCCGCCGGCGGGAAAGGGGGCCGCGATGATTGAGGGCTTCGCCAGCTTATGTGGATTGGGGAGAGGTGTTGTCGTAAACAGCAAGCCTATTGACCTGAAAGGCTCGCGGATGCCAGAAGTTTGGAATTGAAATTTTTGCCCCGAAGCGCATGCTGGAGGATCTGCCATGACGACCTTGCACCTGACCCTGCCCAATTCCATCCAACGCTACCTCCAGGAGATGGCCGACCTCGAGGGCGTGCCCATCGACCAGTTCGTCGCGAGCGCGGTGGCCGAGAAAATATCGGCGTTGACTGCGGAATCGCACCTTCGCGCGCGTGCCGACCGCGCCGATCTCCCGGCGTTCCAGGCGATCCTGGACAAAGCGCCCCATCGAGCACCCGCTGCCGGCGACGAATAGCCGGCAGGTCGCCGAGCCGGCTTGGCCGCGCTGCGGTGAAAATTGCGGTGAAAACTGCGGTGACAACGCCTGCGAAAATCCTCGCCCTTCTTGAGGACCATCCGTCCATGACCCTTGCCGAAGTCGCCGCGCAGGCCGGGCCTGGCCGAAGGTAGGGTAGGGGATTTGCTATTCTGCTTTCGGAGGTAAGGGAGAACATGCCGCAACCGCCCGCGCAACCGAAGATCTACCACATCGTTCACGTCGACCGGCTGGCGTCGGTCATCAATGCCGGTTGCCTTTGGTCGGATTCGGCCATGGCCGAACACGCGCATCCGGGCACGACGATCGGGATGGGCGGCATCAAGCAGCGCCGGCTGTCGCTGCCGGTGGACAGCCATCCCGGCAGCCATGTTGGCGAGTTCGTGCCGTTCTACTTTTGTCCCCGGTCGATCATGTTGTTCGTCATTCACTGCGCGAACCACCCGGAACTCGCCTATCGAGGCGGACAGGAGCCGATCGTTCACCTGGAGGCAGATCTTCACGAAGTGATCGCGTGGGCGAACGCGAACGGCCGGCGGTGGGCCGTCGCCCTGTCGAACGCCGGCGCCGCCTACACCCAATTCCGTTCAAGCGTGGATCAGCTGCACGAGGTGAACTGGCCGGCGGTTGCGGCAACGGATTTCCGCGCGTCGGAGATCAAGGAAGGTAAGCAGGCGGAGTTCCCTGTGCACGAGTCCTTCCCGTGGGAACTTGTCCGCCGCATTGGCGTCCTGTCGCCGCGAGTGGCGCAACTGGCTGCGAACGCCCTGCACGGAGCCGCCCATCGGCCCGTAATCGAGCGCCACGCGGACTGGTACTATTAGAAGGAGGGGGAAGAAGATGATCGAATACACGACTGGAGACATCCTCCAGGCTGATGCCGAGGCGCTCGTCAACACGGTCAACTGCGTCGGCATCATGGGTCGCGGCGTGGCGCTCCAGTTCAAGAACACCTTCCCCGAGAACTTCAAAGCGTATGCGACGGCTTGCAACCGCAATGAGCTGCAGCCGGGCCGCATGTTCGTCTTCGAGACCGGCTGGATGACCGATCCGAAGTACATCATCAACTTTCCGACCAAACGGCACTGGCGCGGCAAGAGCCGCATCGAGGACATCGATTCAGGACTCAGGGACCTGATCAAACAGATTCGCGAGCGGCGCATCCAGTCGATTGCGATCCCGCCGCTGGGAAGCGGCCTCGGCGGCCTGGATTGGGCGCAGGTGCGTCCCCGTATCGAAGCGGCGATGCGCGACCTGGACGGGGTTCGAGTGACTGTGTACGAACCACTTGCCGTGCCCGGGCCGCAACCGGAAAAGCGCGCCGGCAAGGTGCCTGCCATGACCGAAGGCCGGGCCGCGCTGGTCGGGCTGATGCGCCGCTATCTTGGCGGCCTGCTCGATCCGTTCGTGACGCTGCTCGAAGTGCACAAGCTCATGTACTTCATGCAGGAAGCCGGGCAACCGCTGCGCCTGCGCTACGTGCAGGCACCCTATGGCCCCTATGCGGAAAACCTGCGCCACGTCCTGCGCGAGATCGAAGGCTATTTCGTGTCCGGTTACGCCGACGGAGGCGATGCCCCGGACAAGGAATTGACGCTGGTCCCCGGCGCAACCGAAGACGCCGAGGCGTTTCTTGCCTGCCACCCTGAGACGCGCGCCCGCTTCGAGCGCGTAGCCGGACTCGTGCAGGGGTTCGAGACGCCCTTCGGGCTGGAACTGCTCTCCACCGTACATTGGGTCTGCACCCGGAACCAGGCGGGAAGCGCGGATGATGTAGTGGCGAAGGTGCATGCGTGGGGTGATCGGAAGCGCCGGTTTTCTCAGCGTCAGATCCTGCTTGCCCAAGACGTGCTGATGAAGCAGGGGTGGATTCAGGCGGGCTGATGGGGTTTTCCCCGGCGCCGGGGGCGACTACGTCCTGCTCGACGAGGCCCTCGAGCGCAAGTTGTTCGCCAAGGCGCGCGCCAGCAAGATGAGCCAGGTCTCGTCTTCCCTGTCCGAGCGCGGGACGGTCGTGGCTGGGGGTCGGGTGGTGCATCTGGCGGGGTATGCGGTGTAAGTAGATGCGGTAAAGCAGTGGTGCGCTGCAGGAGTGGTTGCCTTAAACAGCAAGCCAATTGGCCTGAAAGGCGCATGGATGCTGGGCCTTCAGGAATTAAAGTCTGATTTTC
>CANKMT010000122.1 GCA_947482825.1 Betaproteobacteria bacterium
CGCATTTGGCGCTGCGATGGGGGGCGCGTTGGCACTGCCCCTGCTTGAGCATACCTACCTACGAACCTGGCCACGCTATGTATCGACCGTTCAGAGCCCTAACCAGTAACTGCTGCGGACGGGCCATCAGCATTGCGATTGGTCAACCCTTGCCGCTGGCCCGCCGCAGAGCACGACGTTATGTCGCAAAGCTGGCTCTCCCGGCATAGAAACCGGGTCCTTGATATGCTGATTGCATGAAGGTCAGCGAAATACTGAGAATGCTTGGTGACGATGGCTGGTTTCTGGTGGCTACACGCGGCAGCCACCGGCAATTCAAGCATTCTTCAAAGCCAAGCCGTGTCACCGTCCCGGGAAAGCCAAGCGACGACTTGGCATCTGGCACTCTAAACAGTATCCTGAAACAGTCTGGTCTGAAGAAGTGAGGCTCCCATGCGCTATGCCATCGTGATCGAGAAGGCCGAGGGTAATTTCTCGGCTTACGTGCCCGACCTTCCGGGGTGTGTCGCGACAGGTGCCACCGTAGAGGAGACGGAATCGCAAATCCGCGAAGCGATCGAATTCCATCTCGACGGCATGCGCGAAGATGGGATCGCTATTCCGCAACCGGCAAGTCGCGTTGAGTACGTCGATATTGCGGCATAACCCGGCAACGCACCTGACGCGCGTGAGCTACCGCGCAAATCGCCGACCGGCGCACGCGCGCCAGTGGTTTCCACGTTATGCCGAAAGGCGGGGAATCAGATCCGGCCTGGTTCGCGCACCGAGCCTTTGACTTTTACGGCAGGGACGTGTTTCGCCATGATGCCTGCTCAGTTTGCCGGTTCGAGTCTCGCGACGCCACCGTTGGGCTCGTCGGTCACCAGGTACAGGTAGCCGTCGGGCCCGGCCCTCACGTCCCGGATTCGGCCCATCACGCCGCGCAGCAGGCGCTCTTCCTTCACGACCTTTTCACCGTCGAGCTTCAGGCGCACCAGCATCTGGTCCTTGAGCGCACCGACGAACAGGTCGCCCTTCCAGCGCGCAAACCTGTCGCCGGTGTAGAACGCCATGCCCGAAGGCGCGATGGAGGGCACCCAGGTATGCACCGGCTGCACCATGCCGGCCTTGTGCGTGCCCTCGCCGATCTTCGTGCCGATGCCGTAGTTGACGCCGTAGGTAATCACCGGCCAGCCGTAGTTCGCTCCCGCGCGGATCACGTTCACCTCGTCGCCGCCCTGCGGGCCGTGCTCGTGGGTCCACAGCACTCCGGTCGCCGGGTGCAGCGCCGCGCCCTGCTGGTTGCGGTTGCCGAGCGTGAACTTCTCCGGCTTCCAACCGGCCTGGCCCACGAAAGGATTGTCTTTAGGCAGCTTGCCGTCGTCGTGTAGCCGGATCACCGAGCCGGCGTGGTCGTCGGGCTTCTGCGCGCGCTCCTGCTCGCCGCGGTCGCCGAGCGTGACGTAGAGGAACCCGGCCCGGTCGAACACGAGGCGCGAGCCGAAATGCCGGCCGGTGGCGCCCTTCGGGCTCTGACGAAAGATCACCTCCGCGCCTTCGATGCGGTTCCCCACCAGCTTGCCGCGCGCCACCTCGGTGCCGAAACCATCGGCTCCGCGCGCCGAAAAGCTCCAGTAGACGAGGTTGTTCTGCGCGTAATTCGGATGCAGGACCACGTCCATCAGCCCGCCCTGGCCGTGCGGCGCGACCTGCGGCAGGCCTGCGACCGGCTGCGGGTCCAGCTTGCCGTCCCGGGCGATGCGCAGGCGGCCTTCGCGTTCGGTCACCAGCATGCGGCCGTCCGGCAGGAATGCGAGCGCCCAGGGATGGCTGAGGCCGGAGAGGACCCGGGTAACGGTGAAGCTGTGCTCATCGGAGCGGTAGGTCTGGGCGCCGGCGGTCGCACAAGCGAGCGCCAGTATCAGGGCCGGTAGAAGTCGGGATCTCATTGCAGCACCATTATCCCGCATGGGAGCGAGCCCGTCAGCCAATTCGTCCCGCTCATCCGCGCGAGCCGTTCCGGCAGCGCCTGGTTGTGCGTCGCCGCCGCCACGTCGCGAGTCCGCACAAGGTGGTTGAGGAACGCCGTCACCTCCGCCTCGCGATCGAGCAGACGGGGCTTGGGGGAAGGCGGTGATCCGGGGGACGCCATGTCTGCGGAGGTCTCGTGGTTTCGGGCAAGCAGGCATAACGTGCTGAAGACAAGGATGGATGACACTGCGGAGCACGAATCTCGAACTGCGATATGAGCGGGGTCCACAGAGTGTCAACGAAAAATGTCACCTAAAAATGTCAGCCAAATCTAGTTCGGCCCCACATAACCCCATTCGTGATCGTTGGAGCGATTGACAACAAAGCCTTGTGTTGTTATCGTCTCCAACATGAACGCTGTCGAGCTTGTCCGTACTCGAATCACATACTCAGAAGCAGCATTCGCGGAGTTGGTGCTTTGGCAAGTCCCGAAGCCTGTTGCAGGTTCCACTCACAGGTTCAAGTACAGGCTAGCTTACGTGGTGCGTGATGTGTGCGTCCTTCGCTACGACAACGAAGTTGGCAAAGGTGACCATAGGCACTACGGCGACAAAGAGAGTATCTACAAGTTCACGACACCGGATCAGCTGGTCGCTGATTTTCAACGAGACATAGCGAGGTGGAACAATGAAAACCGTAACTCTTGATGTGCGTTCTCCGGCCGATTCAATGTCTGATTTCGTGCAATCCTGGAAGACCGGGAAATCTCAAAAGTCCGCGCGTATAAGCTTTGCTAGCCCTGAGCTGCTTTGGAAAGTGCTCAGCGCCAAGCGCTGGGAGCTACTCAAAGCGCTGTGCGGCGCGGGTCCAGTCTCCATACGAGAAGCAGCACGACGTGTAGGCCGCGACGTAAAGGCTGTTCATGGCGATGTTACCGCCCTGCTTAATGCTGGCGTTCTCAATCGCACGGAAGAAGGCAGCATTGTGTTTCCGTTTGAGGCTGTGAAGGTCGAGTTCCTGTTGCAAGCGGCGTAGTATGTTTGTGTCACTGGGGCCGAACCCTTTGTTGCTGCGGACGGGCCATCGGCGCCTCGCGAATGCTGGCATCCAACTGGCCCGCCGCAGAACAACACGTTAGGCACGTAGGAACGCGCGGTGCTATATTGAAAGTCATATTCGGAGGCATCTGCGATGGACTGGAAACCTTACGTCACGACCGATCCCCAGATCATGCACGGAGCTGTGTGCATCCGCGGCACACGAATACCGGTATCTGTCGTTCTCGACAATCTCGCCGCCGGCGAAACGCCAGAGCGCATTCTCGATCAGTACCCCTCGCTTCGGCCCGAACATATTCCCGCGGCGATCAGCTATGCCGCAGACTTGGCGCGAGAGCGCATCGTTCCCATCCCCGCATAATCTTGCAGGATGCCTGCTCGGTTCAAGCTTGACGAGAATCTACCTCGTGACGCGGAAGCCTTGCTGCGTGAGCCGGGGCATGACGTGCACACGGTCCTCGACGAACAGATGGGAGGCAACCCCGATCCACGAGTCTTTGACGCCTCTCAGGCGGAGGATCGGATCCTTGTCACCTTCGATCTCGATTTCTCCGATATCCGTGTCTATCCTCCGGCGAGTCACGCGGGCATCTGGGTATTGCGCCCACACACGCAGAGCGTCGAGAACACCCTGGATTTGCTGAAGTCGGCATTGCTGGTGCTTGCGACCGAGCCCACACGAGGTCGGCTGTGGATCATCGAACCCGAACGGGTCCGTATTCGTGAGTAACTGTTGATTTCGCGCCTAACACTTAGGTGGAACGGACGGGCGAAAGTGGTCCTGTGCTTCTTCGGAACCGCTACACGCACCCGCCGTTCACCACGACGTTGGGCTGGCATACGACCAGGAGGACCCAAATGATCGATCTGAACTTGGTTGCGAACCATTACACGCGGGGCGATCTCCTCAGCGCAATACGTGCCGGTGTTGAGAAGCTGGGGAAGACACCGGAAACTGTCACCATTGAAGATCTTGCCCCTGTAGATGAATTTCACATCGGTGGACGGATGGCGACGCGTTCTTTCCTCGATCAGATTGGTATTCGGCCTTAAGATCATGTACTGGATGTTGGGTGTGGAATTGGGGGGGCGAGTCGTTTCGCGGCACGGACGTATGGGTGCCAAGTAACCGGAATGGACCTGACAGAAGAATATGTTGAAACCGGGAATACGCTCTGCTCCTGGCTGGGGCTGGAGAATCGGGTCAAGCTATCGCAAGGCAACGCACTTGCCATGAATTTGCCTGACGCAACCGTCGACAAGGCGTTCATGCTGCACGTTGGTATGAACATCCCGGACAAAGCGTCACTGGCCATGGAGGTTTGGCGCGTTCTCAGGCCAGGTGGGGTCT
Source organism: Betaproteobacteria bacterium (assembly GCA_947482825.1). Taxonomy (GTDB): domain Bacteria; phylum Pseudomonadota; class Gammaproteobacteria; order Burkholderiales; family SG8-39; genus SZAS-79. Next base: position 4,360 of record CANKMT010000122.1, read on the forward strand.
TCGGGATCTACGACATCATGGAAGTTGGTGGTGATCAACTGAAATACCCGGTTCCGTGGGCAACCGTAGCGAAAGCGAGTTCGTTGGCGTCACCGGCAAACTACAAGCATTCGCTGATGGCTGCAGGCTTCCAGATCGTCAGTGAGCAAGATCGTCGAGAATTTGCACTGGATTTTTTCGAGCGTCTCAAAGCAAATTCAGCTTTAGCAGACGGTCCCCCGCCCCTCGGTCTTCACATTCTGATGGGAAAGGAAGCACCGACAAAGGTTCAAAACATGATCGAGAATGTTTCCCGGAACAGAGTCGCTCCCATTGAGTTGATCGCTCGCAAGGCGTAGGTGCACGAGTGAGCTCAGAACGCCCGACATTGCCTTGCAGCTGAAGGCCGGCGTTAGCGTGCAGATTGGCGAACGTGTTACGCTATGAACATGAAAAATAAACTGGTGGCGGAGATCCTCGCCCTTCCTTTGGAGGAACGTGTGGATCTCGTTGAGGCTATTTGGGACAGCATCTCTTGCGTCCCCGATGCCCTGGCGCTTACCGAATGGCAGAAGGAAGAGCTTGACCGGCGGTTAGCGGAGTACGAGTCCGATCCCGACGCCGGGTCTTCCTTAGAAGAGGTCTTTGCCCGCGTTCGTCGGGCTTCATGACCCCGCAATTCATTCTCCGTCCCAGGGCTGAAAGTGACATCCAGTCCGCCTTCGAATGGTACGAATCACAGATGCCTAGGCTCGGTGAGCAATACTTGGGTGCCTTGCGGGAGAAGCTGGAGTTCGTCCGTGAACATCCGCAGGCAAGTCCAGTCGTCTATCGCAACGTCCGACGAGCTGTCATCACGCGGTTCCCGTACCTCGTCTTCTACGTCGTTCAGCTGAAACGGACTTCCGTGCTCGCCGTACTCCATCACGCACGCAGTCCTTCAAGTTGGCCAGGTCGTCCGAGGCGTGCCCGCTAACTGCAGGTGGAACGGACAGGCCGGCTGCCACTGTGCAAAATTGCGGGCGACGACCTCAGCCCGCCGTTCACCAAAACGTTAGCCGTCACGGATGACCCTTTCCTCTCTCTAGGAGCAAATGATGGACGAAACCCATTCTGGTGGTTGCGCCTGCGGCGCCGTTCGATACGTTGTGCATGGCAAACCTGCCGTTGGTACGGTCTGCCACTGCAGGTTTTGCCAGCGAAGGCTGGCGAGCGCCTTTGCTGTCCTTGCCTCGTTTCCTGAGGAGTCGGTCGAAATCCTTCAAGGGCAACTTGTGGAGCGTGAGCATCGCTCCGGCGAAAGCGGCCGTTGGTTGAAGATGAATTTCTGCCCCACCTGCGGAACAACTATCTCCCACACCGCTGAGCTCCGGCCCGGCACGCGAACGATTGCTGCTGGAACGTTCGATGATCTCGACTGGTTCAAGATTGACAGGCATATTTGGGTTCAATCGAAGCGCCCTTGGGTTTCAATTCCGGAAGGCATTGCCATGTTTCAGAAGGGGTTTGTCGCCAGCCCGCCACCAGACTTGACTCCCTCCAACAAAGCATGACGGTTCGAATACGTGTTTGTTGAGACCTTCGCTTGCCCAGCACACTTCACGTCTTGATATGGGAAGAGTGACGGCTAAGCTCATACGTTGGGCATAACCGATTTGCGAATCCATCGGATCAGGAGAAGGTAGGAATGAAAAATCGAATTGAGAGACTGAGCGAATTGGCTGCCAATACTGCGTCGTTGGCTAGGCGCAATTTTTCATCAGCGCAGGAGGCAGCGGGTAAGGCGAGCGCGGTAGCGTTAGCCGCTGGAAAATCAGCCCAACACGCGATTGGTGACGCTATCGATCATGAAGATACAAAAGCCGCATTCACGAAGGTAAAAGAACTTGCAACCGCTGCAACGAGTGAGGCAAAGAAGCTTTCTGATCGCGTTGTTCTTAAAGTCAAGGCGGCTGATGAGAATCACAAAGAAGTTGCAGAAAAAGTAGAAACAGTATCGATGGGACTAGGCATTACTTCTGGTGTGGTGGCTGCTGGTGCAGCATTAGCAGCACCAACTGGTTTGGGAGCTTTAGGTGTCGCGGCTGGAATAACGAGTGCGCCTCTAATCGTGACGGTAGCGCCAGTTATCATGGTTGCAGCAACTGTTACGGGGGTCGTCTCAGGAGGAGCGTACTTCTATTCCAAATGGAAATCGAGGCAGGTTAAAGATGATTCTGAGAGCAAGTAAATGCCCAACCCGGCAGTCCACGCGGGCGCTGTGCGATAAAGCCACGCAGCGCCGATGACTTCTTCGTTAGACCCCGTGGAAGGGCAGTTTACGCGGGTATAACCAGTGTTATACTTATGACATGAAAACGGCAATCTCAATTCCCGATCGTGTTTTTCGTTCAGGCGAGCAGCTCGCTGAGCGTTTGGGGGTTTCTCGAAGTGAGCTTTACTCCAAGGCGCTTGCGGCACTTGTCAATGAGCACCAGGACGACTTGATAACGGCCCGCCTCAACGAGATCTATGGCCCAGGTCGAGAGGACTCATCACTCGATGCAGAGCTTTCCTTGCTTCAGCATCGCACACTCGCCCGAGGCAAGCGGTAGTGCGCCGCGGCGAGATTTGGTGGGCTTCTCTGCCGGAGCCCACCGGGTCTGGCGCTGGCTTCCGACGGCCGTTGCTTATCGTTTCCGCAAATAGCTTCAATGACAGCGGCATCAGTACGGTTGTTGCGGCGGTCGTTACATCGAACCTGCGCTTGGCCGACGCTCCGGGAAACGTTCGCCTCCCGGTCAAGGGAACCGGCCTTGCGAAAGTGTCCGTCGCAAACGTCTCTCAGATCATCACCGTGGACAAGACGTTTCTCACGGAGCGAATCGGAAAACTCAACCCTCGATTGCTGGCTGAAGTTGACGCCGGGCTTCGCATCGTCTTGTCGGTCTAGACAGGGTCTGACCTGCCCCCTTTAGCCGCACCCGTTGACCGGCAGGAAGTCCGGCAGGGGAAGGCCCATCATCTACAATTGGCAACGATCACCCACACAGGAGACTAGGCATGTTCAACCACATCATGGTCGGGACCAACGACATCGAGCGCTCCAAGCGCTTCTACGACGCCGTGCTCGGCACGCTGGGCGCGGGCGAAGGCAACCGGCACAAGTCCGACAGCGGCCACATGCGGGTCTTCTACCGGCATGGCGGCGGCACCTTCGGCGTGAGCGAGCCCATCAATAACGAGCCGGCGACGTTTGCCAACGGCGCCACCCTCGGCTTCAAGTGCGACTCGCCCGAGCAGGTAGTCGCGTTCCACGACAAGGCCGTGGCAAACGGCGGCACCTCGATCGAGAGCCCGCCGGGACTGCGCAACGGCAGCCTGGGCGCCATGTACCTGGCCTACGTGCGTGACCCCGATGGCAACAAGCTCTGCGCGCTCCATCGGCCCAAGTAAAGGCAGGGGCAGGCCCATCCTGAAGGACGTCAAGTAGCGCCTGCCGAGAGGCTCCGCATCTCGGCATACAAGTCCGCCTTCCCTTCGAACCCGATACCCGGCAACTCCGGCATCGTGATGTAGCTCTTCTCCACGCGCACGCCGTCGGGGAACCCGCCGTAGGGCTGGAAGAGGTCCGGGTACGACTCATTGCCGCCGAGGCCCAGCCCCGCCGCGATGTTCAGTGACATCTGGTGCCCGCCGTGCGGGATGCAGCGGTCCCAGCCCCAGCCATGGGCCTTCAGCATCTCCAGCGTGCGCAGGTATTCGACGAGGCCGTAGCTCAGCGCGCAGTCGAACTGCAGCCAGTCGCGGTCGGGCCGCATGCCGCCGTAGCGGATGAGGTTGCGCGCGTCCTGCATGGAGAAAAGGTTCTCGCCTGTCGCCATCGGCCCCGCGTAGTGCTCGGCGAGCTTCGCCTGCAGTTCATAGTCGAGCGGATCGCCGGCCTCCTCGTACCAGAAGAGGGTGTAGCCCCCCAGCGCCTTGGCATAGGCAATCGCAGTGGGCAGGTCAAAGCGGCCGTTGGCATCCACCGCGAGCCGGCAGCCCGAGGGCAGCATGCGCAGCACGGCCTCGATCCGCTTGCAGTCGTCGGCGAGCGGCGCGCCGCCGATCTTCATCTTCACCACCGTGTAACCGCGATCGAGGTATCCCTGCATCTCTGACACCAGGCCGTCAATGCCCTTGCCGGGGTAGTAGTAGCCGCCGGCGGCGTAGACGAAGACGCGCGGGTCGGCCGTGCGCCCCTGCTGCTCGGCGAGCATCCGGAAGAGCGGCTGGCCGGCGATCTTGGCCACCGCATCCCACACCGCCATGTCGATCGTGCCCATCGCGACCGAGCGCTCGCCGTGGCCGCCGGGCTTCTCGTTCTTGTACATCGTCGCCCAGACCTTGTGCGGGTCGAGGTTGTCGCCGGCCTCATTGACGAGGCTGGCCGGGTCGGCTTCGATCACGCGCGGGATGAAGCGCTCGCGCATCAGGCTGCCCTGGCCGTAGCGGCCGTTGGAGTTGAAGCCGTAGCCGACCACCGGTCGGCCGTCGCGCA
>CANKMT010000123.1 GCA_947482825.1 Betaproteobacteria bacterium
CGCGTAGGTACATAGGCCCTATCGTAGGGCTATTGGGCTACGAAAGGAAACAATCCATGTATCTAGGGTTTTGGCGACCTAATGCCCGCAAACCCGCGCCGTTACTGGGGGGCGGCTAAAATTGTGCCTCGGAAGTGTCAAAGTCAGGTTTGGCGGACCGCGAGTGGGCGAGTCGAACAGGAGCGAGGTGGTTTACTGAAACGAAGCGAGCCTGAAATACTGCCAATTTCGGGCTTGGCCCCGCGTATTTATTGACTTTCATGGCGAAATACTGCCATGCCTACCCTTTGCAAGAGCGCAAAAGAGTCGCGCTGGTAGAAAGTCTTCGACCCGTTTTCGACTGCCCGCTTTCGACCCGAAGCCGACATTGGCCGACCTCGGAAACCTGATCCGCCGCTCAGTCAGCCTTGATGCCCGCGAACTTGATCACCCCGGCCCATTTTTTCGTGGCCTCGGAGATGATCGCCCCGAATTCTGCAGGCGAGCCCCCAAGCACCGTGCCGCCCAGCTCGACGATCCGGGCCCTGATCTTGCTGTCGGCCAGACCGGCATTGAGCTCCTTGTTCAGCAGGGCGATGATTTCGGCCGGGGTGTTCCTGGGCGCGCCGATGCCCGCAAAACCGCTGGCCTCATAACCGGGCACGAACTCTCCCACCGTTGGAATTTCCGGGAGCACGTCCAACCGGGCCGCGGTCGTTGCCGCCAGGGCGCGCAGCTTGCCGGCCTTGACCTGTTGGATCGACTCCGACACGGGAGCGAAAACCACCTGCACGTGGCCGGCGATCAGGTCGGCGACCGCGGGCGCGCCGCCCTTGTACGGGACATGGACCAGATCCAGCCCGGTCATCATCTTGAAGAGTTCGCAACAAATGTTCTGCGGAGTGCCGCTGCCGGCCGACCCGTAGTTGATCTTGCCCGGGTTGGCCTTGGCGTACGCGATGAACTCGAAAAGCGTTGTGGCGGGTACCGATGGATGCACCACGACGAGGTAGGCCAGCCGTGCAACGCAGACGACCGGCGCGATATCCCGGACGAAGTCGAAACCGAGATTGGTGTAGAGCGCGGCATTGATCGCATGCGGGGTCACCACTTGCAGCAGCGTGTAGCCATCCGCGGCCGCCTTGGCGACCGCCTCGGTCCCGATGTTGCCGCTGGCGCCGGCGCGGTTCTCGACGATGAATTGCTGACCGAGGCGCTCCGACAGCCATTGCCCCATCAGGCGCGCCTGGATGTCGGTGGCCCCGCCGGCGGCAAAGCCGACGACGATGCGCGCCGGCCGTGACGGATAGGCTTGCGCCCGGGCAATGCGGGACGCGGCCGACAACGCAGCGGCACCCGCGGCCAGACGCAGGAATGTGCGGCGGGGAAATTTCATGATGCTTCCTCCAGGTGTGGGCTGCCCTGCGTCGCGGACATTGGCGCCATTGTGCGTCGTCACATCAAGTCCAGGGGAGCGGTCGCTACTGCAGCGCAAGCTTCCGATAGCCCTCCGCGGCGACGGCGTCGCAGTGCTCGCGGTAGGCGGGATGTCCGCCGCTGTAGCGCATGATCCGGGGCTTCTGCTTGCCTTCGACGTTGCGGTTGACGCCGGTCATCCACGATCCGATCTCGTTCATCAGCAGACCCTGGCCCAGGGCCAGGACATGATCGGTCCATTCGTCGACGGCGGCGGCCGGGGCTTCGATCCGCGTCAATCTCCGCTCGGTCGCGAACCGGATCATGCCGGCGATCCACTCGACACCGTATTCCGCGGTGCGCGTGTAATTGCTCAGCCCGGCGTGCGGGCCCATGGCCATCAGGAGGTTGGGAAACCCGGTCACGAAGACGCCGAGATAGGTCTGCGGGCCGTCCTTCCACACATCGTTTAACCGCACGCCGTCGACACCGCGGATGTCGATCCGCTCGAAGGCGCCGGTGATGGAGTCGAAGCCCGTCGCGTAGATGATGACGTCGAACTCGCGCTCGCGCTCGCTGGTCCGAATACCGCGCGGGGTGATGCGCTCGATCGGCGTGTCGTTCACGTCGACCAGCTCGACGTTCGGCTGGTTATAGGCCTCGTAGTAACCGGTCTCGAGGGGTATGCGGCGCGTGCCGAAGCCGTGGTTCCTGGGGATCAGCTTCTCGGCGACGACGGGATCCTTGACGCGCTCGCGGATCTTGCGCGCGGCGAATTCGGAGGCGAGCGCGTTCGCCGCGCGGTCGGTCAGCATGTCGCTGAAATTGCCCTGCCACTGGCCGAACCCCGGCGTGCGGTAGAGCTTCTCCCAGAAGGCCTCGCGTTCCTCCGGTGTCACCTCGAGCGTCTTGCGCGGGTCCGGGCCGTGGACGTAGCAGCTCGGCGTTTCGCGGCAGCGCGCCAGGATCTCGGGATAGCGCGCGCAGATGTCGCGCATCTCTTCGGGCGTGATCCTGGAGTTGTTCAGCGGGAAGCACCAGTTCGGGGTGCGCTGGAAGACCGTCAGGTGACCGACTGTCTTGGCGATCGTCTGGATCGTCTGCACCGCAGTCGCGCCGGTGCCGATGATGCCGACGCGCTTGCCGGCCAGGTCGATGCCCTCCTTGGGCCAGCCATGGGTGTGGCAGGACACGCCCGTGAAGCTTTCGACGCCGGGGATGTTCGGCATCACGGCCGCCGAGAGCACGCCGACCGCAGTGACGAGAAAGCGCGTCGTATGGCGCTCGCCGCCCTCCAGGACGAGCTCCCAGCTGCGCGAGTCCTCGCGATAGTGTGCGGCGGTGACGCGGCTGTTGAACTGGATGTCGCGGCGCAGGCCGAACTTGTCCGCGACATGATTGAGATAGCGCTCGGTGTGGGGTTGGGCCGAGAAGTGCTCGTCCCAGTGCCACTCCTCGAGCAGATCTTTCGAGAAGGCGTAGCCGTAGGTCCAGCTCTCCGAGTCGAAACGCGCGCCCGGGTAGCGGTTCCAGTACCAGGTGCCGCCGACGCCGCTGCCGGTTTCGAAGACGCGGACCCGCAGGCCGAGCTCGCGCAGCGTGTGGAGTTGATACAGCCCGGCGACGCCGGCGCCGATGATGACCGCGTCGAACTCCAGGGCAGTGTCGGGGTTGGTTCCCGGACGATCCTCGTGCCGAACTGCTTGCGCCGTATCGATGCCGTCCTCCCTCGTCCCTTTTCCCTCGGCTGGCTGGGACGCCGCTCTATCCGTGGTCGATGCGGGAACAGGACTTTGAAACCGCCTTTTTCCCGACGGGAGACTATATCGCCGGCCCTACAAGCGGTCAATCGCGCGGCTCTGTTTCCTCACGTTCGATCCGGGCACGATACGGTCGACGCGGCATACCTTCTTCTTCGACGCCCTGCGCGACCTTGGCCATGTGGACGGGCGTGATCTGCTACAATGTGGATACATGTGTAAGCACATCGGGAGGCGCTCATGTCCAGCGTGGTCGAAAAATACTCAGGCAAAGTCACACCTGTCGGGAACTCCAAGGGCATCCGGCTGGATGCGGCGTTTTTCAAGGCGCATCCCGAATTTGACGGGGAAGTCGGGCTGACGGTCCTCGGCGACGGGCAGGTGCTGCTTTCCGCCCGGTCGTCGCGCAAGAAGTCCGCGCCGGACGAAATGGGCGACCCTGTCGTGCTTGGCTTTCTGGGTTTTCTCGAGGCGCAGATGAGAGCCCGGCCTGATCAAATCACGCCGGCCGATCCAGCGCAGCTTGCGCGCATCGGAAAACTCGTCAAGGGCGTCAAAGCCGAATAGCGGCGGGCGGCCATGGAAATCAATGGCCGGCAGCTCTACTACTTTCGGGCTTTTGCCGCCGCGCTGGACGAACTCGAAGCCGAAGTCACTGCGTTGGCCACAAGGGATCCTCGCGGCTACAAAACCCATACCCGGACGCGCTTGCTTGCGTCACTGTACAAGGGCATCACCGAACGCGTCCCGGCAAACCCGGATCACCCGGAGTTCCGCCTGGGCAAGACGCTGGGCCGTGAATACGGCAACTGGCGCCGGGTCAACAAAGGCATGCGGGAGCGGTATCGTCTTTTCTTCCGGTTCGCGTCAAAGCCCGTCAAGCTGATTGTGTGCGTGTGGTTCACCGACGAGGACACGCTGCGCAAGGCCGGGTCCAAGACCGACGTGTACGAGGCTTTCCGGCGGATGCTCGGGCGGGGAGAGGTGCCGGACGGGATTGACCTTCTTCTCAGGGAAAGCCGGCAACCGCGGTGAAGCGGGGAGTAAAATTGGCGTTGCAGTCTTCCCGTTGTCTCTTCCAATTTTCCAGGATTCCCAATGAGCATTTCCATGTACCAGGCGAGCGTGCCGCGCTTCGCAAATATCCTCGGCAACCTTTCGAACATCCTCGACAAGGCTCAAGCCCATGTCGATGCGAAAAAAATCGACGTTGCCGCGCTGACCGGCTACCGCCTGTTCCCCGACATGTTTCCGATGAGCCGCCAGGTGCAGATCGCCTGCGACACCGCCACGGGCGTCGTCGCGCGCCTGGCGGGCGTCGAGATCCCCAAGGACGAGGACACCGAAAAGACGCTGGCCGAACTGAAGGCGCGCATCGCAAAGACCATCGCTTTCATTCAAGGCTTCACGCCCGCGCAGATCGACGGCACCGAAGACAAGGCGATCGTCACCAAGCGCGGCGACAAGGAAACCCACTACAAGGGTATGCAGTTCCTGCTCGGCCACGCGGTGCCGAATTTCTATTTCCATGTCGCCACGACCTACAACATGCTGCGCCAAAACGGCGTAGAGATCGGCAAGCGCGATTTCCTGGGCAATCCCTAGCCCGGGCCTTTCAATCCGGGAGCGGCGTCATGGACCTGAAATTCTCTGCCGAAGAAATCGCCTTCCGTGATGAGGTTCGCGGATGGCTGCGCGAAAACCTCGCCGCCGACCTGCGCGAGAAAGTCATCAGCGGCCGCGATCTCGGTCGCGAGGACCTGCTGCGCTGGCATAAGACTCTCGCGCGCAAGGGCTGGATCGCGCAGGCCTGGCCGGAAGAATGGGGCGGCACCGGCTGGAGCCTCACGCAGCGTGCGATCTTCGATGAGGAGTGCGGCTTTGCCGGCACGCCGCCGCTGATTTCGTTCGGCCTAGCCATGTGCGGTCCGGTGTTACTGAGGTTCGGCACCGACGCGCAGAAGAAACGGTTTCTGCCGCGGATCTACGACGGCGAGGACGTCTGGTGCCAGGGCTATTCGGAGCCGGGTTCGGGCTCCGACCTGGCCTCGCTCAAGACTTCGGCTGTCCGCAAGGGCGACCGCTATGTGGTCAACGGCCAGAAGATCTGGACTTCGGGCGCGCACTACGCCGACTGGATCTTCTGCCTGGTTCGCACCGACTCCGGGTCGCCCAAGCGCCAGGAGGGCATCTCGTTTCTGCTGTTCGACATGAAGACACCCGGCATCACGGTGCGCCCCCTCATGCTGATGGCGAGCACCCATCACGTGAACGAAGTGTTCTTCGACAACGTCGAAGTGCCGGTCGAGAACCTGGTGTTCGAGGAAGGCAAAGGCTGGACGGTGGCGAAATACCTGCTCGGCTACGAGCGCATGAACACCGGCCGCATCGGCACCTCCAAGCGCGAACTCGCGCAACTCAAGGCGTTTGCGGCTCAGCAAGTGGTGGATGGGTGTTCGCTGATGGATGACGTGCGCTTTCGCGACAAGGTTGCGCGGGTCGAGGTGGAGCTGATGGCGCTGGAGATCACCTCCTTGCGGTTCCTCGACCGGATGCGGCGCACCGGGCAGCCGCCGGGGGCGGACGTGTCGATGCTGAAAATCAAGGGCACCGAGATCCAGCAGGCGCTCACCGAACTCATGATGCAGGCCGCAGGGCCGCTCGCGCAGCCGTACAAGCGTGCCGATGGGTCGGGCGATTTGGACGAGTTCACCGCCGGGCTCGCGCCGCGCTACTGCAATTTCCGCAAGACCACGATCTATGCCGGCTCGAACGAGATACAGCGAAACATCATCGCGAAGATGACGTTGGGGCTGTGACTTCCGACATGATCAGCGCACCCATCATCCCGACCGAACCTTTCAGCAGCATGCCAGCGCAGTTTCGCCGCGTCGGCGAACACTCCGAGTGGGCCGACGCCAACAGGGGCGGCGCCGCGATCGACAGTTTCCTGGAGGGGCCGTCCTTCGACCGCGCCGGCAACCTCTACGTCGTCGATATTCCATTCGGGCGCATCTTCCGGATTTCCCCGGTGGGCGACTGGGCCCTCGCCGCCGAATACTGCGGCTGGCCGAACGGCCTGCGGATCGCATCCGACGGGCGGATCCTGATTGCGGACTATCGCCTGGGACTCATGCAGCTCGATCCGGCCAAGGGCGAAGTCAGCGCCGTGCTGTCTCATCGAAACACCGAAGGATTCAGGGGACTCAACGACCTCACGATCGCGTCGAACGGGGACATCCTGTTCACCGACCAGGGACAGACCGGGCTGCACGATCCCACCGGACGGGTGTACCGCCTGCGGGCCGGCGGCCCTCTGGAACTGTTGCTCTCGAACGTGCCGAGCCCCAACGGCATCGTGCTCGATGCCGAGGAGAAAGTGCTGTTCGTCGCCGCGACCCGCGGCAACTGCATCTGGCGCGGGCCGCTCATGCCCGACGACACGCTGTCGAAGGTCGGCAATTTCTTCCAGCTATATGGCCCCACGGGACCCGACGGCCTGACGATGGATTCAGCCGGGAACCTGGTGATCGCGCACCCGGGCAGCGGGTCGGTCTGGCTGATCGACCCGCAGGGCGAGCCGGTCGCGCGGGTCAAGGGACCGGCCGGCTGCTTCATCACCAACCTTGCGTACGGCTATGACGCGGACGGCCAGGCGAACGACTGGCTCTACCTGACCGAGTCGAACAACGGCGCGATCCTGCGCGCGAAGATGCCGGTGCGCGGGCGCACGCTGGTTTCGCATCGGCAGGCGGGCTGAGAGTCTGTTTCTCAGGCTGGCGGCCGCGTGAATGAATTCAGCTTGCCCTATTGATCAAACGAATCAGGAGTCACGTCCGGCACCTTTGACAAGGCCGCACGGAACTTGGCCTCGGATGCGCGCGCCGTTCGTTCGGCCAGGTATTTCTCGGTGGCTATCGCCGAAACCTTTTCGGCCACGGCAGAGGCAATAAACTGATTCAGGGACACATGGTCCCGCCCGGAAATTTCGCGGGCCAGGTTGTGCAGCGAATCCGGCAAACGAACACTGATGGCTCCCATTCTTCAATCCTCCAAAGACGCAAGAAACTCGCGCGGTGTTATTGCCTGAATTCCCAACGACTTTGCGCGTCTGAAGTCATCGATATTCCAGGTCACGATCGAAGCGGCGGCCGTGACCGCCAACTCGAGCAAAAAATCGTCGTCAGGGTCTTTCAACATCGGACGCCACAGGTAAAAAATCTCATGTCCAGTCGCCTTGGCGCACAGAAAGTCGATCACGTCATCGATCTCTGCCGCCGACAAAGCCAACCCCATGCGTTTAAGTACCGCCTCGTATTCCACGACCAGCGGTATCGATACATGAATCCGAAAACGATCGCTCCCTACCAATGCAAGCAAACGGTACGACAGCCCCCTTGACGACTTCAGAGCGGCCACCAGCACGTTGGTGTCAATGACAATATCAGGCATAAATGGTATTACCAATGATACCACGCGATGATCTTCGCGATCCGATCAATTCGCATCCGTAGATAAGGGCACGCATCGGAGCTTGGTGGCCTGCTGAAGCGGAAAATGCGCCCTTTGGCTTGGTGCCGCTTCCCAGCTATTTCAGCAAAGTCATGCCGCTTTGCGCGGCCTGCTTGTCGAAGGTCGCCACGCTTTCGCAACCCGCGGCAAAGGCTGAGCACGCGACCAGGCAATCGGCGAAGTCAGCCTTGCCCGACTCGAAAAGGCGCAGCGCTTTCCAAGCGGTCTCGGCGTCCTGCACCACGAGTTGCTTGATGCTCAGAATCCTGCGCACGATGTCGGCGATCTCCTGGCGTGCCGCGCCGTAGAGACTCTCGCTGACCCAGACAACCTCCGCAAGCACGACCAGTCCGACGAATCCGGGCGCGGCCGCATTGCACTGCTTCTCGATGAAGGCGGTCGCCCTTGGTGACTGGCTTTTGTCGTCCTGGGCGATATAGCGCACCAGGACATTCGTGTCGATCCCGATCATCGCCCGGCACCGCGCGCCCGGACGCTGGCTTTCATGTCCTCGATGCTCACAGGCTTGGCCGGCTTGCGCAGCAGGCCTTTCAACGAGCGGACGTCATCGATGGCCGGCTTGATCGCGAACGTGCCGTCATCGCCTTCGACGAATTCGATCCGGTCCCCCGCGTTCAGCCCGAGCCGACGCCTCACGTCCATGGGGATTGTGACCTGCCCTTTGGTCGTGATGATCGACGTTGTCATCATTATCCTTTCGAATATCATACTCCTTACATTACAGTAAGTCTAAGCGAAAGGGAAGAACGCGCATGCGCAATCCCGGTTCGGGCATCGGGCACGCTGGAATTTCCTTCCGACGCAGAAGCAGGAGGGTTCAAGCAGGGGATCACGGTGCCACCGGCAAGCCCTTCCGACTTCACCGCCGGAGTCGGGTAGCCGGACGCGGTTGCCCGCGCCCGGCCCCCTAAGAACCGTGCGTGCTTCTTTCGACGCACACGGCTCAAGCCCCTTGACGCTCATCAGAATTGACCCGGCTCCTGCTCACAAAGTTGACCCAGTAAGAATCTGAGGACGGCGCGAAGGGGGTTGGTGGTGGGCGGTGCGGA
>CANKMT010000124.1 GCA_947482825.1 Betaproteobacteria bacterium
TGCCGCGCATCGGCCTGGTGTGGCAGGGAACGGCGGACAACAAGTCTGTGCCGCTCGCGCAGATGCTCAGGCTGGTTTCCCCCGTTGCGCAGTTCTTCAGTTTCCAACAGGGTGTCTCGATCGCCGACCAGGCACTGCTCGATTCACACCCCGAGATTCGCCAAGACGCGGCAGGGCTGCGCAATTTCGCGGACGCGCCGCTTCTAGCGCTCATGGACCTCGTGATCAGCGTGGACACCAGCGTCGCCCACCTGGCCGGCGCGATGGGCAGGCCGACCGCGGTACCGCTGCCCTACAACCCCGATTGGCGCTAGCTGCTCGAGCGGGGAGATTGCCCGTGGTATCCGGGGATGCGATTGTTCCGGCAGCCCGCACCCGAGGACTGGGACAGCGTGATCGCACAAGTCCGCAAGGAAATCACCGCGCGCTTCGGCTAGGCCCCGTAGAGCATCGTGACGTTCACCCGGCGATTCTCGTAGCCCGGCTTGAATCGGAAGCTGTCTGATTCGTGGAAGAGGCTGGAATCGAACACGACGGCGCGGTTGGCCCGATAGGGGATCTTCACCTTCTTCGCCCCCACCGACTCAAGGAACGCGTAGACCTCCTTGCCTCCGGTATTGAAGCGCTGGAAGCCGCGATCCACGGGGGCGTCGTGGGTGTAGATCACAAGCCCCCCGGTTGCCGCGTCGAGGTTCGCTTCGTCGGGCGTGATCCAGAGGTTGACGTTGACGGCCGCTACGTCGACATGCAGCCCCATTCCACCGTAACTGGGATCGTACTTGTAGCCCCACATGGTCTGCAGGGGATGGTCGCTGAGCACCCTCGGCATGCGGGATCGCAGCTCCGACGACAGCCGCAGCAGCAGCCGCCCGGAGAATCCGTCGGGCATATAGGCGCCAAGATACCCGCCTTTGAGTTCGTTCCACACCGTGCTTTCCAGGCAGAAAGTCCGGAGTGCCTGGAGTGCTTCAGCCGACAGGAGGTCGTCGACCACAACAAGACCGGGCTTGCCCTCGAGGAAGGCCCCCTCCAAGGACGGCCAATCCAGGCCAGGATTCAGCAGCGGCCCTTGCGGGGGTTCACGGTCCGGCGCATGCACCGGATACTTGTAGGTGCGTGACAGCATCGGGTACGTCCCCGGCGGGAGCGCAACCATGCTTGACGGATTCTCGGGCAGGCCGCGGTCGCGAAGCGCCGCCGTATATTCGGCAATCACCGGATCCAGCGCCGGCCCCGCACGGCCAGCGGACTGCAGGAACTGGAATTGCTCGATATCGTGCACAAGCTTGAATCGCGCAGTCGCCCAGTCCACGTCGGCTATGTTGCGCTTGACGGGAACCGCCAGCTTTTCCGCGATCCCCTGTGCAGGCCAGGGTTCGCCCCGGACAGCCGCACGCGCGCCCAGCACCAGCTGCGCCGCTTCGTCGATGCGATCCTGGTCCAGTCGCAGCAGCCCCAGGTAATACTGCGCGAACGAGGACTTTGGATCGAGTTCGAGTGCCCGGGAAAGCATCCGGTCGGCGGTCGCCAGGTCCCGGACATCGCGCGCGCAGCAACCGGCCATGCAGAGCGCATCCACATTGCCCGGGTCGGCCTGCGTCGCTTCGAGGCTTGCCCGCGCCGCGTCCACAGGCCGTACGAGATCCTGGTAGACCGCCGCCAGCAGGAGCAACACATCCGCGCGCGGGCCGAACTGCGCGCCCAGTGCCTCGAATTCAGCGGTCGCCGTCTGCAAGTCACCGGCCGCCACGTGGGTCCTCGCCGCATCGAGCAGCGGTTCGATCGATTGTGGTTCGAGCTGCCCCCAGAGACGGCACAACTCCAACCGTGTCGCATGCGCGAGTTGTCGCCGGGAGTTTTCAATCGCTGCCGGCATGATCTTCAACGCCTCGGCACCGCGTGAGGCCGCCACCAGCATGCGAACGGCCAGCAGGCCGGTTCCCGGATCCAGGGGACCGATGGCGTGGGCGCGTTCGGCAAAATCCGCCGCGTCGTGGATGTCACCCGCGGCGAAGCAGATCTCTGCGCGGGTCGCCCAGACGCGAGGATTGCCGGGACGCGCTGCGCACGCGCGTTCAATGAGTCCCAGACCGGTCGGAGAAACGCTGGCGCGCGCGACCAGCGCCGCGTCGTCCGAGGTGCCCATGACCCAGCCAAGCATGAATTCCCGATCCTCCGCGCTGATCGGTGCCTGTTCTGAGTGCGGCCGCCCCTCGGAGCCCAGTGTTGCGACCCTGCGCTCAAGACGATCCTTGAGCTTGCCGAGCCTGCGGCGGAACAGGGTCAGCATGTGCACCACCCCAGGGACTCGAAGCGACCCGCTGCTCTTACGAGAATAAAGTTCAGCATCGGGCGGAGTCTAGGCTGCCCCGGGGCGGCGGGCAATGACAAAAGTCCTGCTTCAGCGCGGCTCAGCGTTCCGGCAAGTTGATACGGCCGACGAGCTTCGACAGCGTCTCACCGATCGGTCTATGCAATACAGCGTCGGCGATCCGATCAAATTGCGTCGGATCGGCATTCACGATCACCAACCGCGCACCCGCCGCCTTTGCCGCAGGCACGACGCCCGCCACCGGATAGACCTGCAGGGTGCTGCCGACCGCGATCAAGAGATCCGCCTCGACGGCAGCCTGCAGTGCGCGCTCCATCACCCCGGGCTTGAGGCCTTCGCCGAAGAGGATCGTCGCGCTCTTGAGGATGCCGCCACAGTCCGTGCATTGGGGATCGTCCTCCCCACCACGGACGCGCTCGAGGACGGGCAGCATCGGCCCGGTTGCACCGCAATCCCAGCACAGCACCGAGTGCATCGTGCCGTGGACTTCGATCACACGCTCAGGCGACGTACCGGCCTTCTGGTGCAAGCCGTCAATGTTCTGCGTGATCAGCGCATGGAGTTGGCCACGACGCTCAAGTTCGACGATCGCCTTGTGCCCCGCATTCGGCTGCGCCGTCCAGCCCGGGTTGGGCAGGCGTTTCAGCCAGGCCTTCCTGCGGACCTCGGAATCGGCAAGGTAGTAGCGGATATCGGACAGCTTTTCAGCGTCCGGATCACGGGTCCACAACCCGTTGGGGCCCCGGAAATCTGGAATGCCGGATTCGGTGGAAATCCCTGCGCCGGAGAGGACGACGATGCGCCGGGAAGTGGAAACCCAGTCGCGGACGGTATCAAGGCTGGCGCGCATCGCGCCATTTTAATCGCGCCGCTAGGCAACGGCCCTGAACGTGAAGGGGCGCACCTTGACGCCTTCGCCCGTCGTTTCCTTGCGGGCCGGCGTCAGGGGGCGGCCACTGCCTCGGCGGTCGCCTTTTCCGAGCCCGGCCTTTTCGTCATAGCGCGCACGCTGCAGGGGTCAGACTCCGATGCTGAGGTACATCTGGTCACAGGCATTGCGCATGCTGTTCACTGCGCCGCGAAACTCTGCCGCGTTTCCGGGCTTGCGCACCATCGTCCTTACGCCGGTTGCGAGGTCCGGACCGCGCCCCGACGCGGCTGCAAATGTGACAACGATGGGAAGGTCGGTCGGAACGGCAAGCAATTGGCGCAAGGCCTCCATGCTGGAACAGCCCAGGCGGGCAAAGTCGGTTTCGACCAGTGCCGCGTCACCCGCTGCCGCCATGCCGTCCGCGCGCATGCCTACCAGGGCGGCGACCGCTTTGCGCGATTCAAGCAAGCCGTGCCTTTCAGGACATTCCATGGGGTCCACCTCGTACATGGCCGGATTTTAAGGAACCTGACCCCAGGCGCCCGGAATTGACAATATTTGACGCTCGGCCGGCCTACGACCGCAGCTTGAACCGCTGGATCTTGCCGGTGGCGGTCTTCGGCAGCTCGCCCACGAACTCGACCCAGCGCGGGTACTTGTAATGCGCGAGCGCGGCCTTCACATGCGCCTTGAGTTCGTCTTCCGTCGCCTTTGCGCCCGGCTTGAGCACCACAAAGGCCTTGGGCTTGACGAGCTTGTCGGCATCCTCATGGCCGACCACTGCACACTCAAGCACCGCCTGGTGCGAAACCAGCGCCGCCTCAACCTCGGCCGGCGAGACGTAGATGCCGCCGACCTTGAGCATGTCGTCCGACCGCCCGCCGTAGGCGTAGTAGCCGCCTTCGACAAGCGTGTACTTGTCGCCGCTCTTCGTCCACGGCCCCTGGAAGGTATTCTTGGTCTTCTCGCGCTGGTTCCAATACATGATCGCGGACGTCGGGCCTGAGATCTGCAGCTCGCCCAGCTCGCCGGGCTTCACGTCCTGGCCGTTCTCGTCGACAAGGCGCAGCTTGTATCCTGGGACAGCCTTGCCTGTAGTGCCCGGCATGACGTCCCCGGGGCGGTTCGAGATGAAAATGTGCAGCATCTCGGTGGACCCGATTCCGTCGAGAAGTTCGACGCCGGTGCGCTCGGCGAATCTCTTCAGGATCTCCGGCGGCAGCGCCTCGCCGGCGGAAGTCCCCACGCGCAGCGCGAGGTCCTCTTTCCTGGGGAAATTCGGGCTCACAAGCATGGCCGCATACAACGTGGGCACGCCGTAGAAGATGGTCGCCTTGTGCTCCACCAGCCGCTTGAACACGGAATCGGGCGTGGGCCGCTCAGCCATCAAGACGGTCGTCGCGCCCACCGCCAGCGGGAAAGTCAGCGCGTTGCCGAGGCCGTAAGCGAAAAAGAGTTTCGCCGCGGAGAACACCACGTCCGATTCGCGGATGCCGAGCACCGGCACCGCGTAGAGGTCGGCCGTCTGGATGAGATGCGCGTGAAGGTGGACCGTGCCCTTGGGCGCCCCCGTCGACCCCGACGAATACAACCAGAAGCAAATGTCGTCGGCGAGCGTGGGCGCGGCCTTGAATGCCTTCCCGGCGGACTCGAACAACCCCGCGAGGTGCAGGTGCCCCTGGGCGTCGGCGCCGGCCACGACGACATGCTTGAGATCGGGGAGCTTCGAGAGGATGGGCTGGAACGCCTTGAGCAGCGGCTCGGACACGATGAGCACCTGCGCGCGGCTGTCCAGCAGCATGTATTCATAATCCGGCGCTGTCAGCAGCGTATTGAGCGCCACCGGGACGATGCCGGCCTTGATCGCGCCGAGGAAAGCGGCCGGGAAGTCGATCGTGTCGAGGAGCGCGAGCGCCACGCGCTCTTCGCGCTGCACGCCAAGCGCCACCAGCGCATTGGCGGCGCGGTTCACCCGCTCAGCTAGCTCGGCATAAGTGTGATTCCCGGTGTCATCGATGTACGCGACCTTGCCGCCCCGGACCGCCTTGAGGTTGCGATCAATCAGGTCTACCGCTGCGTTGTACTCGCGCGGGATTGCACCCATGTCTCCTCCTGTGTTCGTTCTACGCGGTCTGTGCCGCTGCTTCTCGCGCCTGCGCGAGCCACCCTTCCGCCCATTCCTCGGCCTTCTCTTCGGGCAGCACGCCCGAGGATGCATCGTGCTGCACGCGCTCGCCGATCCGCTTCGCGCCAAGGTCGCCGAGCAGCGTGTCGAATTTCATGCCGCCGAAATTGAAGGTCTCTGCGTAGGTGCGATCGCCCAGACCGAACACGCCGTAGCGCACACCCGCAAGGTCCGGGCGCTTCGTCGCGAGGTCGTCGAAGAGCTTCTTCGAATTGTCCGGAACGTCGCCCTGCCCGTAGGTGGACGTGCAGAGCAGGAACAGGCCCTCGCGCCCGAACACCGAGGCATCAAGGTCGTCCATGAGGAGGGTTTCCACCTCGACGTCATCCCCGTCCCAGACGAGTTCGAGTTCCTGGGCGACCAGTTGGGCGGTGCCGGTCATTGTGCCGACGAGGATCGTGAGTTTCATGGACGCAAGAGAACCTGAATGAGATTCATTTGACACACATTATATTGCCGCTTAAAATTATTTCAAGCATTATATTTCATGAGTCGTCCCATGAGCCCAGCGGATGTTGTCCTCTCCACCCAGACCGAAGACGAGGCCTTTCTGGCCCGGTTGGGCGACCGCGTTCGCGTCTGGCGGGACGGCCGCAGGATAACCCGGAAGGCCCTCGCCCTTTCTTCCGGCGTTTCGGAGCGTTACCTCGCCCTGCTCGAATCCGGGCAGGGCAACATGTCGATCCTCCTGCTGCGACAGCTGTCAATCGCAATGCAGGTGCCGCTCGAGGACCTCGTGCGTGAAGAGCCTGGCGTGCCGCGCCGCGACCGCATCGCGCTGGTAGGCCTGCGCGGCGCCGGCAAGTCATCGCTCGGCGCGAGGCTGGCCGCGGACGCCGGCATGCCTTTCATCGAACTCGATCGCGAAGTGGAACGCGAAGCCGGTGCGATGCTTTCCGAGCTCTTCGGGATGTACGGGCAGGACGGCTACCGCCGGTTCGAACGACGCGCCCTCGAGCGCGTGCTGGCCGAACACCCGCGCTGCGTGATCGCCACCGGCGGCAGCCTTGTCACGGCCGACGAGACTTACGCCCGCCTACTCTCCTCCTGCTTCACCGTGTGGCTCAAGGCCGCCCCCGAAGAGCACATGGCGCGCGTGATCGCGCAGGGCGACATGCGCCCGATCCACGGCCACGCCGCGGCCATGGATGACCTGAAGCAGATCCTGATCGAACGCACCCACCTTTACGCGCAGGCCGACGTGACTGTGGACAGCGCCGGGCGCACCGTTCGGCAGAGCCTCACAGAACTCAAGAAAGCAACGCACCAGGCCCCGTAAACCCCAGGACCCCGATGATCACATTCGATACGCACCCCGAGAAGTACAACCACTGGAAGCTGTCGGTCGACGGCCCCGTCGCCACGCTCACGCTCGACATCCAGGAGGACAAGGGGCTCTTCCCGACTTACAAGCTCAAGCTCAACTCCTACGACCTGGGCGTGGACATCGAGTTGAACGATGCGCTGAACCGGGTCCGGTTCGAGCATCCCGGGGTCAAAACCGTGGTGATGACCTCGGGCAAGCCGCGCATGTTCTGCTCGGGCGCGAACATCTACATGCTCGGCCAGAGCACGCACGCGTGGAAGGTCAACTTCTGCAAGTTCACCAACGAAACCCGCAACGGCATCGAGGATTCGAGCCGCCACTCGGGCCTCAAGTTCCTCGCCGCGCTGAACGGCGCGACGGCCGGCGGCGGCTACGAACTGGCGCTCGCCTGCGACGAGATCGCGATGATCGACGACCGCTCCTCGGCCGTGAGCCTGCCGGAAGTCCCGCTGCTGGGCGTGTTGCCCGGCACGGGCGGACTCACGCGGCTGGTCGACAAGCGCAAGATGCGCCGCGACCTCGCCGATGTCTTCTGCACCACCTCCGAAGGCGTTCGTGCTGATCGGGCCAAGGAATGGCGGCTCGTAGACCATGTGGCCAAGCCGCAGGCTTTTGCGGAGATGGTCAAGGCACGCGCGCTCGAACTGGCGAAGCTGTCGGACCGCCCGGACGACGCCAAAGGCGTGGCGCTTACTCCGCGCAAGCGCGTCATCGACGACAAGGGCTACCACTACGAGCATGTCGAAGCAGCCATCGACCGCGGCGCGCGCACTGCAACGATCACCGTCAAGGCGCCGCAGGGCGCGCAGCCCGCCACCCTCGACGCGCTTCTCGCCCAAGGCGACCAGTGGTGGCCGCTCGCGATGGCGCGGGATCTCGACGACGCGATCCTGCTGCTGCGCACGAACGATGCTGAAGTCGGCACCTGGGTGCTGAAAACGGAAGGTTCGGCGCAGGCCGTACTGGCCGCCGACAAGGTCCTCGCCTCAAACCAGGCGCACTGGTTCGTGCGCGAGACCATCGGCTTCATCCGCCGGACTTTTTCGCGCATCGACGTGGCCTCGCGCTCCCTGATTGCACTGGTCGACGCGGGTTCCTGCTTCGCCGGCACGCTCGCGGAACTGGCCTTCGCCGCCGATCGCAGCTACATGCTGGACCTGCCCGACGATCCCTCGAAAGCACCGAAGATCGCGTTGTCGGCGATGAATTTCGGGCCCTTCGAGATGGCCAATCACCGCACACGGATCGCCACGCGGTTCTCCGACGAGGCGACGCCGATCGAGCGCTGCAGGTCCGCCATCGGCGAACCGCTCGACGCAGGCGCGGCCCGCGAATTGGGACTCGTGACAATCACTCCGGACGACCTCGACTGGGCGGACGAGATCCGCCTCGCAATCGAAGAGCGCGCAAGCCAGTCGCCGGACGCACTGACGGCGATGGAGGCTTCGCTGCGCTTCGCCGGCAACGAGACGATGGAGACGCGCATCTTCGGTCGCCTCACCGCGTGGCAGAACTGGGTATTCAACCGCCCCAACGCCGTCGGCGAACAGGGCGCGCTAAAAGTCTACGGAACAGGCAGCAAGGCAAAATTCAACTGGGAGCGGGTGTAACCATGGCCATCGACTACGCAGAAAAAATCCCCAACAACGTCAACATCGCCAACGACAAGACGCTGCAACGGGCCCTCGAGCACTGGCAGCCCAGCTTCATCAACTGGTGGAAGGAGATGGGCCCGACGGACTTCCAGGGGTCGGACGTCTACCTGCGCACCGCCGTGTCGGTCGATGCCGAGGGCTGGGCCCAATACGGTGCCGTGAAGATGCCCGACTACCGCTGGGGCATCTTCCTCGCCGACCAGGTGCCGGACCGGAAGATCGGCTTTGGCGATGCGATGGGCCAGCCGGTCTGGCAGCAGGTACCGGGCGAGTACCGCTCCACCCTGCGCCGCCTGATCGTCACGCA
>CANKMT010000125.1 GCA_947482825.1 Betaproteobacteria bacterium
AGAGCAGCGCGAAATTGGGGAAGATGTTCGCGTGTACGCCGGCGAGCTTCCAGGCGCGCACGTCGCCGAGGCGGTCCTCCGCCTCCTGGATCCTTTCCTTGTCGTAGTCCGCGAAGGTCGGCAGCGACCAGTCGAGGTACTCCTCGCGCGAATTCGCCCAGCGCGCGCCCAGGCCATGCCCGCCGCCGGGATTGATCTGGAAGCCCTCGTAACCGTAGGCCGCCTTGCGGCGCGGGTTGCCCTCGAACCCGGACACCCACGCCGACTTGTGGCTCACCGGTCCGTGGTAGGTGTCGCCGACGAAGTTGTCGGCCGGGTATTTCCAGTTGCACTTCATCTGCCACTTGTGCGCGGCGCCAACGAACTCCACGCCGCCCTCGCGCCGGTCGAACATCATGTCGAGGTACCACGCCATGTCGCCGAGGTATTCGGTCAGCGTAGGGGCGCCTGCGTCGAACGTCGCGAAGATCAGGCCGCGGTAGCTCTCGATCTTGGCCACCGGCACGAGGCCGTGCGCCTCCATGTCGAGCTCGGAGTGATAGACCTCCTTGAAGCCGGGCACGTGGTCCAGCGCCCCGTCGCTCCTGAAGGTCCAGCCATGGAACGGGCAGACGAAATTCTTCGCGTTGCCGGCGTCGCCGCGGCAGATGCGGTTGCCGCGGTGGCGGCACATGTTGAGAAAGCACGCCACCTTGCCGTCGGCCTTCCTCGTCACGATCACCGGGTCCTGCCCCATGTAGGTGGTGAAGTAGTCGTGCGGGTTCGGGATCTGCGATTCGTGGCATAGGAACAGCCAGCAGCGCGCGAAGATGCGCTCTAGTTCCCTCTCGTAGATTTCCGGGTCGGCGAAGATGCGCCGGTTGATGCGGCCCTGCTCGACGGCGGCGAGCTGGTGGAAGTCCTGCTTCATGGCGTTTCCCCGGAATGATTCGCAGTCATCCTAGGCTTGCGGGGGTGAAACCTAAAGACGCATAATTTTGCATAGCGATAACTAAGGGTTGTCATGCGCCTTTCGCAGATCCGCGATTTTCTCGCCTTGGCCGATACCGGCAGCATCCGCGCCGCCGCTCGCAGCCTGGGGCTGAGCCAGCCGGCTTTGACCAAGAGCCTGCGCCTGCTCGAGGCCGAGCTGGGTGCGGTGCTGGTCACTCGCAGCGTGCGGGGGATTGTGTTTACTGCTTTAGGGCAGGCTTTTCTTTCGCGGGCACGCTCGATCGACGGCGAACTGCGCCGTGCTCGCGAGGAGATCGCCCAGTTGCAGGGTTCTCGCGAGGGGACGCTTTCGGTTGGCGCTTCCACCGCGCCTGCGATGGGTGTTCTGCCTCGCGCGGTGGTGAAGCTGCGTGAGTCGTGGCCGTCCGCGACGATCCGGGTGTCGGATACCTCTTTTCCGAATGTGCTGGCGGACTTGCGCGAAGGGTGCTTCGACCTGGCGATCTCGCCGATTTTCGGCGCCGATCCGGTGCCTGCGGGGGAGTTCAACGTCGAGGTGCTGTTCCGGAACGAGGTTGTCGTTGCGGTGCGCAAGGGCCATCCGAAGCGCAATGCCAAGAGCCTGCGCGAGTTCACCGACGGCGAGTGGTTGAGGAGCGGTCCTCGCGGCGGCCCTGCGACTGTGCTGGATGCGGCTTACGCGGCCATTGGGTTGCCGCCGCCCGAGTGCCACGTGCAGTGCGAGTCGTTCCTGGCGCTGCCGGAGATCGTGGCGATCAGCGACGTGGCGGCGATGGTGCCGTGGCAGATGCTGGAGCAGCCGTCCGTGCGCGGGCGGCTCGTGCGGGTGCCGGTGAAGGAGAAGCTCAAAGCCATCGAGATCAATTTGCTGACGCGGGCGGGGGTGCCGTTGACGCCGATCGGGAAGGATTTTGTGGGGATAGTCAGGGGGATGGCGGAGGGGTAAATCTGGAACATTTATCTCCGGAAGTCCTCGTGGTTATTGGCTCTCCTGTCAATTCTATTATCTGTACCGGTACGTTTACGTCCGCGACCGAGGCGCACGCTCAATGCGATTCGTGCTCCAGCCGGTGAAAAATGCTGTCGACTTCCGCGCGCTCGTCCTCGGCGTCGTAAATATTCTCGCTGACGCGATTGTCGCAGTCGTCTTCCGCGATCACCTTGAGCGCCGCGTATTCGGCTTTGCGCCACGCGGCCGGCAGCGCGCGCGGTTTCGTGGTCTTGATTGGCGTGATTCTCATGTGCTTCTCCCAGTTCGTTATCGGCCTGCAGGAACACACCTTAGGCCGGAATTCCGGGCTGGTATGTTCGCGAACGCACCAAGAATCCGGTTTCTTGGGCGACCGCGGTGGCGCCGTTCGTGCTTTCAGGCTCAACGTAGTGCAAGCCTCAATCACGGAAATCAGGACAGGCCTCGGTCACTCTTCGATCACTCGAAGTTCATGTGTTGCGTAAGCAGGCGAAACTGGACGAGGTATTTCTTGAGAACGGCGTCCTGCTCCTCCGGCGTCGAGCCGATCGCTTCGGCGCCAAGCTCCGTGAAACGCTTGACCGAGTCGGGATGCTTCGCTGCCGCACTGGCTTCCTTCGAGAGCCGGTTGACAATATCTCGCGGCGTCTTGCCCGGTGCAAACAAGCCGTTCCAACCATCGGCTTCGAGCATCGGAAAGCCAAGCTCTCGAACCGTCGGTACATCCGGAAGGGCGGTGGCCCGTTTGGAACCGTAGGTTGCAAGCGCGCGCAGCGTTCCATTCTTGATCTCACCAAGTGACGACGATAGTTGATCGCCGCCGACTTGAATGCGCCCGGCAATAAGCTCTTGCTTGGCCGGTGCCGCGCCCTTGAACGGAACGTGGATCAATTCGACCTTGGCCTCGCGCTTGTAATTTTCGTACATCACGTGCCCCAACGAGCCGGGTCCGGTGGATCCATAGGCGTACTTGAGCGACGGATCTTTTTGCAGCAGCGTGGTCAGTTCGCGTAAATTCGTGGCCGGCACGCTCGGATGCGCCGTCATCATCGTCGGTACGAACACCGAAATCGACACGCCCGCGAAATCGGTATCGATGTTGTAAGGCAGGCGATGCGCAGAGGCGAGCGCCCCCATCGGGAAGGTCAGATTCGCCATCAGAAGGGTATGGCCGTCAGGCGGCGCCTTGGCCACCGCATCGGCCCCTATCGTGCCGCCGCCGCCGCCGCGATTCTCGACGGTGACCGGCTGCCCCATGGTCTCCGTCATGCGATTGGCAACGATCCGCGCGACGACGTCGGTGGTGCCACCCGGCGGGAACGGCACGATGATGCGCAACGGCTTGGAGGGGAAAGCCTGCGCGACAGCGGATTGCGCGAAGGATACGGAAAGCAAAGTTCCCGTGATGAGGGCGAAAGCAATGCGGCGTGCGTTCATTGGCTGGAGTCTCCTTTGGATGAGAGTGTACTCAGGATACAAGAAAGCGATTGACACCTGCGTTGCCACGATCACCGGCTGATGGCGCTGCCGATAGCGAGGATCACTCCAGCCTGATCCCCGCCCCCCCGCGCGACCTTCCCCCACCGCTGCACCTCGCTCTTCGTCAACACCCCCAGCGCCTCCGGCGACCCGCCGGCCATGATCCATCCCTGGCCCAGCAGGCGATCGCGGATCTCCGGGTTGATCAGCGCCGCGTTCAACGCCGCATTCAACTTCGTCGTCGCCTCCGCCGGCATCCCCGCCGGCCCGTAGATCGCGTACCACGAGCTCACCGTCAAATGCACGCCGACTTCTTCCAAAGTCGGCACCTCCGGCAGCACCGAGGCGCGCTTGTCCGAAGTCACCGCCAAGGCCCGCAAATCGCCGGCCTTGATGTGCGGCAACGGCAGGGGGATGTTGTCGAAGGTGATGCTCACGCGGGCGGCCAGGAGATCCACGATCGCGGGCGCGCTGCCCTTGTACGGCACGTGCTGCATGTCGGCGCCGGTGATCTGCTTGAACAGTTCGCCGATCAGGTGCGCGGAGGTGCCGTTACCAGGCGAGGCGTAGTTGACCGTGCCCGGATTGGCTTTGGTATAGGCGATGAACTCGCGGATGCTCTTCACCGGCAGCGAAGCAGGCACCACCGCCACGTTCGGCAACGCGGCGACCTGGATGACGGGCGTGAAGTCTTTCGTCCCGTCATAAGGCGTTTTCGAATTGATGTTCTGGTTGATGGTCATCGCGCTCATGGTGGTGATCACGAGCGTGTAGCCGTCCGGCGGGGACTTGGCCACGTAGTCGGTGCCGGTCGAGCCGCCGGCGCCGGGGCGGTATTCCATGATGATCGGCTGGCCGAGCAGCTGGCCGGCCCGCTCGAACGCCGGGCGCCAATGCTCCATGTTGCCACCGGCCGCGTAAGGCGAAACGATGCGGATCGGCTTGGACGGATACGGCTGGGCGAAGGCGCCGGTGCTGAGGAATGCAAGGAGGGCGGCAAGGATTTTCAAAACGGAACGCCTCCTTTGACGGTCGTACGATAGAGGAGCCGCCGGTGCTCGGGGCCGTAGTCTGAAGTCCCGGAATGGATGGTCGAGCAGTTGTCCCACATCACGAGGTCGCCGACCTGCCATTGATGCCGGTAGGCGAATTCCGGGCGCATGCAGTGCGCGTGCAACTCGGCAATCAACGCTTTGCCGTCGGCCTCCGACATCCCTTCGATGCCGACCGTAAATCCCTCGTTCACATAGAGGCACTTGCGCCCGGTAAACGGGTGCGTGCGCACCACGGGGTGCAGCACGTCCGGGGTCTTGTCGCGCAATTCCTTCTCCTGCATCGCGGTGCGCTCGATGCCGCGGCTGGCGCGCTGGTCGTTCTGGCGGTTGTAGGCGTCGAGGAACCGGTGCACGCCCTTCAGCGGCGCGAGTTTTTTCTTCATCGCATCCGACAGCGCGTCGTAGGCCATCTGTGTGCTCGCGAACAGCGTGTCGCCGAGCGGCTTGCCGGCCTCGTCCATGGGAATCTCGATCGCATAGAGGAGCGAGCATCGGCTGGGTTTCGCCATATAGGTGAGGTCGCTGTGCCAGTACTCGGCCGAGGCGCCCACGCGCTTGCCGTCCTTCATCAGGTTGGAGATCTTGAAGAGCTCCGGGTAGCCGTCGAGCAGGTACTGCGTGACGACGTGGATCTCCAGCTCGCCGAAGCGGCGCGAGAAGCGGATGTGCTCTTCGGGCGAAATCTTCTGGTTGCGGAAGACCATCACCCCGTTGGCGCAGAAGGCGTCATGCAAGCGCCGGAACGCTGCGTCGTCCATGTCCTTCGAAAGGTCGATGCCTTCGGCCAGGTGGCCGAGCCTTGCCGATTGCTCCAGGACCGCTGCGTTCATCGCGTTCTCCCCAGTATTGGAGAACCTTAGGCCGGCGGTCCGGCGCAGTCAAACGGAGGCGTCAAAACCTGCGCAAAATGTTCGCGCTGAGAACGCAGGGAAGGCCGCAAGCGCGGACCGCGCGTCGAAGTCGATCCCGTACCCGGCGCCGCGGAACTCGATGGCAGCATTTCGGCTGCAGATCCAATATCGGCGAGGCCCTAAGCCGGAAATTGGCAGTAATGGATGGCCGGGGAGCCCGCCCCGGCCGAAGCCGCGTTTGTCGCAGTGGCCGGGTACTGGTAGCGTGTGCACCGCTGAACGGGGAATCCGGCGCAACGGCGGACTGAGGAGATGACATGCTCAATGTAGCGGTTGCGGGGCTCGGGTGGTGGGGGAAGACCGTTGTGAACCTGCTTGGCCGCAGCGACAAGTTGCGTCCTGTCCTGCTTATCGAACCGAATCCGGCCGCCCGCGCGTTCGGCGCCGGTTCGGGCGTCCCGGTGGTCGATTCGCTGGAGGCGGCGCTTGCCGACCCGAAAGTGGCCGCGGTGATCCTTTGCACGCCGCACTCCATGCATTGCGACCAGATCGTCGCCGCGGCGAAAGCCGGCAAGCACGTGTTCTGCGAAAAGCCTTTCTGCATGAGCACTGCGGAAGTCACTCGCGCCCTTGCGGCGGTGAGCGCGGCGGGCGTCACTGTAGGCGTGGGTCACGAGCGCCGCTTCGAGACGCCGATGAATGAGGTGATGCGCCTCGCGGACTCGGGCGCGCTCGGCACGCTGTTGCAGGTCGAAGGCAATTTCAGCCAGGACAAGTTCATCGGCCTCGCCGCCGACAACTGGCGGATGTCGGCCAAGGAAGCGCCGGCCGGCCCGCTCACGGCGACCGGCGTCCACATGGTCGACCTTGCGATCCGGTTCCTGGGACCCGGCCAGGACCTGCTCGCGCGCGTGCGCCAGCTTGGCAGCCCGCTGGTCAACGGCGATACGCTGGGCCTGCTGATGACCCACAAGAGCGGCGCCAACTCGCTCATCAGCGCGATTCTCGCCACCCCTTTCATGGGGCGGTTTGCGGTCTACGGCAGCCACGGCTGGGCCGAAATCTGGGACAGGAACCACCCGGAGTCGCCGCAAGGGTGGCTCGTCCGAACCAGGCTGCGCGGCGGCGAGGTCGAGACCAGGGAATATCCGCCGATGCCGGCGGTGCTGGCCAATCTCGAGGCCTTTGCGCAGGCCGCGCTCGGCGGCGAGCCGTACCCCGTGCCGCCTGCGCAGATCCGCGCGACCGTGTGCGCACTCGAAGCCGTGGTGCGCTCGGCCGCGAGCGGCACTCTCGAAAAGATTTCGGATTGAAGCGAAGGCAAGCCAACAATGAAACTCGGAATGTTCATGATGCCGCTGCACCCGCCGGGGCGCGATCCCTCGGTCACTCTGGCGGAGGACCGCGAGGCGATCCTGCTCGCCGACCGGCTCGGTTACTGCGAGGCGCTGGTGGGCGAGCACATCACCGACCTGGCCGAGAACATCACCTCGAGCCTGATGTTCCTTGCCAGCGTCGCGCACGAAACGAAGAACATAGTGCTGGGCAGCGGCACGATCAACATGCCGAACACCCACCCGGCGGCGGTCGCGGGGCAGGTGGCCATGCTCGATCACATGCTCAAGGGCCGCTTCATCATGGGCATCAGCCCGGGCGGTCTGATGTCGGACGCCGAGGTGTTCGGCAACTACCAGAAGGACCGCAACGCGATCTTCCTCGAGTCGATCAACATGGTGCTCGAGATCTGGAAGCGCGACGGCCCCTACGACCTGAAGGGCGAGTATTTCAACGTCACCACCGGCCGCACCATGATCCCCGAGATCGGGCAGGGCACCATCCTCAAGCCTTACCAGAAGCCGCATCCGCCGATCGTGGTGACTGCAGTCGCGCCGCATTCCAAGGGCGTGACCGAGGCGGCCAAGCGCGGATGGATGCCGATCTCGGCCAACTTCCTTTTGCCGGAGTGGGTCGCGAGCCACTGGCCGAAATTCGCCGAGGGGCGGCGCGCGGTCGGCGCAGAGCCGGACCCGGCCGACTGGCGCGTGGCAAAGTCGATCTTCGTCGCCGACGACGACAAGGTGGCCGAGCGCTACGGGCGCGGCAGCGAGGGGCCTTACCATTTCTACTTCAGGCAGCTCGTCAGGAAGCTCGTCGGCTTCGCCGGGCGCAGCAACCTCTTCAAGCTCGACCAGAACCAGCCTGACGCGGAGATCACGCCGGACTACGTCACCAACAAGCTGGTGATCGCCGGCACGGTGAACAGCGTGGTCGACCAGATCCTCGCATTTCGCGAGACGACCGGCGATTTCGGCACGCTGTACTACGCCTGCATGGACTGGAAGGACGCAGGGCTCGGCAGGCGTTCGATGGAGCTGATGGCCGAGCAAGTGATGCCGCGCGTGAATGCGGCGCTGAAGGTGCCGAAAAAGTGACTGACGCGATTTGAAGGAGACGGCGATGAATATCAAACCGATCAAGACCAGGACCGACTACCGGGCGACGCTCGCTGAAATCGAGACCCTCATCTGTGCCAAGGCCAATTCTGCCGATGGTGAACGTCTGGACATCCTGGTCACGCTGGTCGAGGCTTATGAGCGCAGGCACTTCCCGCTTGAGCTTCCCGATCCGGTCGAGGCCATCAAGTTCCAGATGGATCAAAAAGGGCTCACCCCCAAAGACCTCGAACCGATGATCGGTCGCCTGAACCGTGTTTACGAAATCCTCAACCACAAACGCCCGCTGACGCTGAAGATGATCTGGAAACTTCACCTCGGGCTTGGGATTCCTGCGGAAAGCCTGATACGGCAGCCGGATGAGGTTCGTGCGGCCTAGCCGGTAAAAAAATGAAAAACGGAGCCTGAGTTGAGCAACCACGACCACAAGCATTCGACCATAGACATCCACGCGCACTGACCACCATGTGCGAGCGCAGGCCGCGCAGGATCGTTGGCGCTGTTGCAGAGCCGGTCTCGCATTGAAACTCAGGCTACCTGAAAGAGAGGCAGCGGCGGCGCCGGGGAGCGCGGCGGGGCTCTCGCAGGCAAGCCCGGGTGCGTGAGGATCCTGACAATGACCGCCGGCTCCTCGATGGCGGCGATGATCCTGAATTCGCCGCCACACTGCGGGCAGTGTTCGAGGTCGAACTCGAACACGCGC
>CANKMT010000126.1 GCA_947482825.1 Betaproteobacteria bacterium
GGTAAGCGGATCGTTTGACCCTCTTGCCCGGCTTGCGGCCCACGAAAATGTAATAGGGCACCCGCAGAACCGGCACGTAAGGCACCGGCGCGGCCAGTTCGATCGAGTAATGGCGCGGCAAGGCGATGCGCAACTCGCCCAGGTGCTCCGGGTTCAGCATCACACCGTCGTGCGCGAACCATTTGCGCCAGAAAGTCCGCGCGAGCACGGCCTGCGAAGAGGACACTTGGAAATCGACCACGCCCAACACGCCGCCGGGCCGCAGCATCGCCACCGCATTGGCCAGCGCGGCGCGCCAGTCCGGCATCATGGTGAGCGAATAGGACAGGTACACGCAGTCGGCCGGGCGTTCGGGACGAAAGGTGGTCGCGTCTTCCCGGACCACGCGCACGTTCGGGCGGCCCTGCACCCTCTTGGCCGCGCGCTCGAGGAGCGAAGGGCACAGGTCGACCAGGTCCACGCGGCCGAGCCGCCCGAGCGTTTCGCCAAGGAAGTCGATGTTGCGCCCGGTGCCGGCGCCCAGTTCGACCACGTAGGCGCCAGGGGGCGGCGCGAGCTTGCGCATGAGTTCGGCGCGGCCGGCGAGAAGTCGTTCACGGAAAGCGTCGTAGGCATCGGCCTGCGGCGCGTAGAACGCCTGCAGGCGCTCGGCATGCGATGGCCCCGCAGGCATGCCGTACATCAGGCGGCCGAGCACGGCCGCGTCGCGTTTCAGGGCACTAAGCAGCGACATCGGCGATGACGAAACCCGGGTAGGTGTGCACCCGGTCGTGCTGCTGCAGGGTGCGTGCGAGTTCGTGGCGGAACCGCAGCCGGTCGGCGAGCACGCCGCGCGCCGGGCCGA
Source organism: Betaproteobacteria bacterium (assembly GCA_947482825.1). GTDB lineage: Bacteria > Pseudomonadota > Gammaproteobacteria > Burkholderiales > SG8-39 > SZAS-79. The sequence continues at coordinate 845 of CANKMT010000126.1, forward strand.
TCCGCAATCGGTCCAGGTACGGCGGGCGCGCATGCGCGCTGCGCAGCAGGATGCGCGCGTCCGGCGCGGCCTTGTCGAAGATCGCCTCCCACTCCTCGGCCAGCGCCTCGGGGTAGTACGAGCTCATCCAGTCCATGTGGTCGAGCAGCACGAAACGCGAGATGGGGCCCTCGTGTGCGCGCAGGAAGTCGGTGATCGTGCAGGTGCGCAATTCGATCCGTTCGACCAGCCCGTCCTTGAGCGCCGCGAATTGCGCGGGCTTTAGGTATTCGGGGCAGCACGTGCGGCTGTAGCGGCCGGCGACGTAGACCCGCCAGAAATAATTTTCCGCGATCGGCAGGCAGCGCGAAACGTATTCGACGGACTCGCGGATGAAGCCCGGGATCCCGTGCAGGTGCTGCTTCTCGACCAGCTTCCTTTGCGGGTAGGGCACGCCGAGCAGGCTCATCGTAAGCTGCTGGGACAGCGCCCAGTTGACCTCGCGCGTCCAGAGCTGCGGCGCGATGCGCGATTCGTAGATCTCGCACTGCGCCTGCACGCTGCCGGCGTCGAGGAACTCGTGCACCGCGTCGCCCAGGCGCGGACGCAGGCGGAAGTAGGTGCGAAACGCGCGCGCCACCAGGCCTGAGAGGCCATGGAAGTAGAAGCTCGCCGCCGGGCGCTCGAACCAGCCCAGGCGCCGGTCCCACCAGGCCTGCGCGAAAGGGGAAAGGTCGCCGCGCAGGCGGTCCCGGTACAGGTCGCGCACGCCGGGGTGGAAGCCCTCGCCGAACAGCGCGAAGAAATCGTCGAAAGCCAAGTGACGGATGCCGGCCATCTTGAGTTCGAGCAGCGCGTTCTGGCGCGGATTGGCGTCCACCGCGTGGATGCGCTTGGGCGCGAGCAGGGCGTAGTCGAGCACGTTGCAGCCGGCGCTCGTGATCACCAGCAGCGTGTCCGAGCCCCCCAGCGCAAGCGCCTGCCGGTCGACCGCCGGGTCTTCCCAGCAGGTGTTGTAGACCAACGCGCGCGAATAGATCGCGTTGAACACCGCGTGGTCGAAGCGGTCGGCGAGGGTGGGCAGGCGTTTCAGGATGAGGCCGTTGGAATGTGACAAGCGACGCTGGGAAGGTTAGCGCCCGATCGTTACATCCACGTTAACGAATGCCGACTAACTGCCTTCGGGTCCAGGCCGTAGTGCAGGACGCCGTGTTCGCCGAGGTCAGTGTCGGTCAGGTGGACGAATTTCATCTCGCGTCTATACTGTTTACGTTATATGAATTGACCGGAGATCCGCATGTCTATTGGATCTACTAAAAATAAAGTTCATAAATATCGGGGTCGTCATATCGCCGCGCTTGCCTACTGCGCCCGCAGCAGCTCGGGCACGCGCAGCAGGATGAACTCGTTGTCGTCCTGCACGCCGACCTTGCGGCCGCTTGAATAGGGCAGGTTGTTGTCGTTGGCCACCACGATGTGATCGGCGTCCACCACATCGACGTCCTCTATGGTCACGAACGGGAAGGTGAACTTGCCATTCTGCGTGCCGCGCTTGGCCACGCCGTTCGGGTCGTCGATCGAAAGCAGGTCGATGTAGCCGACCTTGCGCACGAACCCGTCGGCATCGGCGTCCTTGATGCTGATCTTGTAGACGCGCTTCAGCTTGGCGGGAACGTTCTGGCAATCGACGCGCGCCGGGCCGTTGCAGGCGTCCTCGGGCAGGCCTTCGCCGTTGTCGCGCTCGATGATCAGGCCGGTGTCGGCGTCGATCATGTTGAAGTCGCCGATGTTGTTGCCGTTGGCCTCGAGCAGGTACTTGAACGAGCGGCCGGTCCATTCGCCCCTCGCCACGTTGAACTCGAGGATGCGCAGGTACTCGCGGCCGTCCTTGTTTTCCCATTTCTTGTCGGCATCGACCCACAGCGGGCCTTCGAGCAGCGGATAGAGGAACTGGCCGTCCTTGGACGCGGCCATGCCCTCGTAGCCGCGCGAGCGGCGCACCGGCGTGGTGAACGCACCCGAAACGGCTGGGGTGTTGATCGTGTAGTGGTCGGGCGAGCGCAGCACCTTGCCGTCGAGCATCGTGTCGAACACCGCAAGCACCTTGCCCTTGCGGTCGGTGCGGATGAGGTAGGGCCCGAGCTCGTCGCCGAACCAGACCGAGTCGCCGATGAACTGCATCGACTCGATGTCGAAGTCCATGCCGGTCAAGTAGCGCTTGGTCGTGCCTTCATTGACGATGACGAAGGGGACCTTCTTGTCCGGGTCGTGCAGGAACACGGTCGACAGCCGCTTGATGGCGCCGCTCTTCCAGTCCGGTTTCACGTGGTGGAAGGTCAGCATGGCGTCGGCGCTGTTGTTCTTCGCCCCGTAGCCGTTGTCCGAGAGCACCCAGTAGGTGCCGTCCTTCATCGCCTTGATGCCGGAGAAACCCTGCACCGGCTGGCCCTTGAACGGCAGCGACACGCCGGTGGGGCGGGGCGCCGAGCGATCGGACAGGTACGAAGTGCCGGGGATGGATTCCAGCGCGTCGCGGCGGCGCTGGTCGGGCGCGGTGTACTTGCCCGAGGTGCGCAAGCTCTCGGGCGCGTCCGCGGGCGGCGCGATGAACGTGCGCGCCGGAAGAAACGCGTGGCCGGCAAGCGTCGCCGGGAACTGGGGGGCGGTTTGCGCGTGCGCGCATTCGAACGCGAACACGAGCGCGCCCATGGTTGCAGCCATGCAAGCAGTCTTCAAGGCGATCTCCCGATTCCTGAAAAGCAGGGAGTGTGCGCAGTGACGATGACAGAGTCGTGACGCGCTTGTTACGCAGCGATTGCGAAGCAGCCCAAGCTGCGCCCGCGTGACTGATGGCGAAACGATTGCCGCCATCGACAGGATCGGCGTGAAGGAAGCGGCCGCATCCGGCGGCACGCCGCTTCTGCCAGTGGATCACGGCGAGAAAACTCGCTTCGAATTGGGCGCTGCGCTTTCGACCGCATGCCCCGTAATGCGTTTGTCACGAAGCACCAGCAGACTTCGCGGCCAGCCGTGAATTCGCACGGATGCAGCCTTTGGGGGGAGTGTTCGTGAGCGATCAAGTATTGAACGTGCTTTTCCTGTGCACGGGGAACTCGTCGCGCAGCATCATGGCCGAAGCTCTGCTGGGTTCGATCGGCGCGGGGCGATACAAGGCGTTCAGCGCGGGGAGCCACCCCAACGGAACCGTGAACCCGTTTGCGCTGGAACTGCTGCTGAGGAACCGGCTGCCCACCGAGGGCCTGCGCAGCAAGAACTGGGAAGAGTTTGCCGTTCCGGACGCGCCGCAAATGGACTTCGTGCTTACGGTGTGTGACCAGGCGGCCGGTGAAGTCTGCCCGATTTGGCCCGGCCAGCCCCTGAGCGCCCACTGGGGCATCGAGGACCCGGCGGCCGTGGAAGGGAGCGACGAGGCCAAGCGGCGCGCCTTCTTCCAGGCCTTCAATCAGTTGCAGAACCGGCTGCTGATCTTCGTGAACCTCCCGCTCGCCAAACTCGACCGGTTGTCGCTTAAGGCGAAGCTCGACGAAATCGGCCGGAGCGCCGCGAAATAAATATAAGTTCCGATATAAGAATTGGCTTGAAAGCCTTGCCGATATTAGATCCGAAGATATGAAAGTCGAAGAATCAATGTAACGCCGGGGTGCTTTCGGTAGTACCGATCAGGCGGGAGCGAACGCGCCGGGACGCCCAGTCGATGGCGTAGACGGTGGCCAAAATCATCAGGACGATGAAGCTGGCTTCCTCCCAGAGCATGGTGCGGATGCGGTCGGCGAGGTAGAAGCCGATGCCGCCGGCGCCGACGATGCCCAGGATGGTCGCCGAGCGTGTGTTCGATTCGAATATGTACAACGCGTTCGACAGCATGATCGGCAACACCTGCGGCAGGATGCCGAACCGGATCGTCTGCAATGCATTGCCGCCGCACGCGCGGACGCCCTCGACCGGCCTTTTGTCGGCATTCTCGATCGCCTCCGAGTACAGCTTGGCGAGCGTGCCGGTGTCGGAGATGATGATCGCCAGAATCCCGGCGAGCGGGCCGAGGCCGACCGCGCGCACGAAAATCAATGCCCAGATCATCTGGTCCACCCCGCGCAGGACGTCGTTGGAGCGGCGGAAGACGAACCGTACGACCCAGTTCGGCACGAGGTTCTTCGCGCACGCGATTCCCAGCGGTATCGCCAGGATCGACGCGATAACGGTGCCGAGAAACGCCATGGCGACGGTCTGGAGCATCGCGTACGCATAGTCCCACCCCGAATCCTTGGCGGTCGGCGGAAACATGTGCCCGAGCACGTCCACCAGCTTGTCGAGCCCCTGCCAGAGGCGCAGAGGCGATACCTCGAAGAGGACCAGGCAATAGGCGGTGAACGCCCCGACGCCGCCGGTGACAAGCCATAGCATGAGCCGTTGCCGAAGCGGCGCCTCGAATGCCCCGGGACCGATCAGGCGCGCGCGCGCGATCGCGCCGGGGTCCAGGCCGACCGAGCGCGTGTTCAAGCGAGACCTTCCTTGCCGATCAGCTTGTGGCGCAGCTTTTCGCAGGCGATGTCGATAATGACCACGGTTGTGACGAGGATGAGGATCAGCGCGCTGATGTCTTCGTAGTAGAGCATCCTGATCGCGGTATAGAACTCCTGGCCGATGCCGCCCGCGCCGACGAAGCCGATGATCGACGCGGTGCGCACGTTGATTTCAAACCGCCAGAGCGTGAAAGAGGTGAAGTTCGGCAGGACCTGGGGCAGCACCGCGTAGCGGATCATCTGCACCCAGTTGGCGCCGGCCGCGCGCAATCCATCCACCGGCTTCATGTCGATGTTCTCCACGGCTTCGGCGAACAGCTTGCCGTTGCCGCCCATCGAGTGGATCGCGATCGCGAGGATGCCGGCCAGCGGCCCGATGCCGAAAGCGAATACGAAGACCAGCGCGTAGACCAGGTCGGGGATCGTGCGCGCCACCTCGAGGCTGCGGCGCGCAATCCAGTAGCTCGCGCGGCCGCGCGCGAGGTTCTGCGAAGCATGAAAGCACAGCGCGAGCGCGCCGAGCGTACCGAGAAGAGTAGCGGTGTACGCTATCAGCACGGTCTCCCACAGCAGCATGAGCCATTTGGGCAATCCGTAAAACCATTCGGCCAGATCGCCCCACAGGTTCGACCACGTCAGCACCGGCAAGGTCTTCAATATGTACTCGTGGATGCGCGGCAGGCCCTGCGCCACCTTGACGAGATTGAACTCGCCGACCCACGCCGAAGCGAGCAAGGCGAGCCCGAACAGGCCGGCATAGGCGACGGAGGTCCGCAGGGAACGCGCGCGAAGCTCCTGATATCGCGCTTCGAAGCTCGCGACGGCCGCCAGGCTCAAGGATCAGTTCCTGGTGCGGCGCGTACGGCGCTGCTCGAGCACGGCGTCGAGGATCGGCTGGTACATCGCATGAGTGACTTCGACATAGCCCAGGGTCTTGCCGCGTGCGACGATCTCGGCCATGCCCGGGTCGATCGAGTACAGGTCGACGAACAGCTTCCTGATGTCGCGTTTCATTTCGCCCGGCAGGTCCTTGCGCACCGTGACCGGGGATCCCGGGATCAGAGGCGACTGCCAGATGACGCGCAGGTTCTTCGCGTCCAGCAGCCCGCGATCGTGCATGGCCTTCATGATGCCGCGCGTGGTCGGATCCTTGGCGCCCCAGATGAAGGCGCTGTCGAACTGCCCCTTGAGGACGCCCAACGCGCTTTGTTCGTGGCCGCCGGAGAAGATCGTCTTGCCGAAGTGCTTCTCGGCGTCGATGCCTGCGGCGCGCAGCGAAACGAGCGGGATCAGGTAGCCCGAGGTCGAGTTCGGATCGGCCCAGGCGAGCGTCTTTCCTTTGAGGTCTTCGATCCTGCGGAACGAGGATTCGGCCTTGACGATGAGGTGCGAGTGGTATCCGACGTCGCCGTCGGGCTCCTTGGCGGCTGCAAGCGGCTCGACTGCGCCGTTGGAGTCGATCCACGCGGCCGCATACGCGGCCGGTCCCAGCCCCGCGAACTGGATCTGACCGGCGGTGAGCGCCTGGATGGTCCCGGCGTAGTCGGACGCGGTATAGATCTTCAGGTCCGCGCCGAGCCGTTCCTTGAATAGCTTGGCGAAATCCTTGAACCGGGTTTCAGTCGCCCCCTGGCTCTCAGAGCTGACCGCGCTCATTGAAACGACCGGGTACTTGCTGCGCCAGTCTTGTGCGGCTGCGTGTCCCGAGGCGAGCAGCGCGCCGGCGCACACGACAAAGTGCCTGAACGACGTCTTCATCAGTTGCGCTTGCGCGTCTTGCGCACTTCGAGGGCGGCGTCCAGCACCGGCTTGTACATCTCATGGGCCACGGGGACAAAGCCGCTGGTCTTGCCGCGCGCAGCCGCTTCGGCGACCTTCGGATGGGTCTTGTAGAGCTCGGCCCAGAACGCGCGCAGTTCGCGCTTCATGTCCTCGGGCATGTCCTTGCGTATCACGATCACCGGGTTGGGGATCAGCGGCGACTCCCAGACCACTCGGAACTGGTCCATCTTCAGGACGCCGCGGTCGACCATGGCACGGATCTGGCCGGCGTTGTGGCCCTTTGAGGACCACGTGAACGCGGAATCGAACTGGCCCCCGACCACGCCAAGCACGCTCTGTTCGTGCCCGCCGGAGAAGAGCGTCTTGGAAAAGTACTTGTCCGGCTCGATGCCGGCGCCGCGCAGGCTCACGAGCGGAATCAGGTAGCCGGAGGTGGAGTTGGGATCGGCCCAGGCGAGACTCCGGCCCTTCAGGTCTTCAAGCTTCCTGTATGGACTGTCGGCCTTCACGATCAGGATCGAGTGATAGCCCAGCGCGCCGTCCAGTTCCTGGTTGGCGACCAGCGGCTCCACCATGCCGTTGGAATCGATCCAGGCCGACGCGTAGGCGCTGCCGCCCATCTGCGCCATGTGGATCTGGCCGGAAGTGAGCGCCTGGACGGTGCCCGCATAGTCCGAGGCGACGTAGGTGCGCATCTCGACACCGGTCTTCTCCTTGAATACAAGGCCGACATCCTTGAAGCGCGCTTCGGTGGCCGCCTGGTTCTCGGCGCTGACCGAGCTGAAACCTACAAGCTGTATCTTCTTCTTCCAATCCTGCGCGTGGGCATACGTCGTTGCGCAAGCCATCAGGCCGGCCAGCAGCCCGGCCGAAAATGTGCGTTTGAAAGCGTTCATTCGGGATTCATCCTTTGGAATGCGATCGTAAAACTCAGGCGGCCAGGGGTTCGCGTGCGGCCAACGGCTCGCGGGACACGGAGGTCGAGGTGGCGGATTCGCTGAACGACTCGGAATCGGAAGCGACGCCGTAGATCTCCCGCACCGCCTCGATCGTCAGTTCGCCGGGCGCACCGTCGAACACGATGTCGCCAGCCGCGATCCCCACGATCCGGTCGCAATACTGGCGCGCCGTATCGAGGGTGTGCAGGTTGCACAGGACGGTGATGCCGTCCTCGCGGTTGATCCGCCGCAGCGCTTCCATGACGAGGATTGCGCTGCGCGGGTCGAGCGAA
>CANKMT010000127.1 GCA_947482825.1 Betaproteobacteria bacterium
CACGATTGCACCACGCAGGCTGGCGTTGGGCGCGAGCACCCCATGAAAGCGGATCAAATGCAGGCGCGGTCGCGGCACCAGAGCTGCCAGGCGCTGCATGAATTCCAGCGGCGTCATCCGGAGGTGCGTGGTGCCGTCGCGCCAGGGGCTCTTCAGAAAATGTTGGTAAATCTCTTCGCCTCCGGCACCTTGAACGAGCGGATCTGCTCCTCGCCCTTGATCCAGCTGAGCGCGCCCGACTGAATAAAGAGGTTCGAGGCATGTCCCGTACCTGTGGCCTTACGGCAGCGCGAGCAATGGCAGTGGAAGAAGCGCGTTGGCTCGCCGGTCACCTTGTACTTCACGGCGCCGCGCAGGCAGCTACCCTTCAGACTAGTCTGGCTCATAGCGTTCTCACGTCGATCAGCAAGAGGTGCAGCATACGGCATCCTGCTTATCCCTTACCGCACCGCAGCAAATGGGCGGTCCGACGTTGGCTCACGTCCCAGAGCGGTCATTTGGGGTTACCGTTGTTTGCTGCTTATCATCAAACTGCTGACGTTTCATTTTTCAATCTTTAGAGCGAAGATCGGCCATGGCGGCCATTAAGACTCTCGGGCTCGATCACGTCGTACTCAGAGTGACGAACATTGCGCGCGCCTGCGCCTGGTACAGGGCGGTGCTTGGTTGCGAGATCGAGCGGGTTCTTCCCAGCCTCGGACTGACCCAGCTGCGCGCGGGCGCGAGTCTGATCGATCTGGTCGACGTCAGGGGGAGCGCCGGAAAGCCTGGTGGCGCTGCGGCAGGACGGAAGCGGCGGAACATGGATCATTTCTGCATGCAGCTCGGCGAATTTTCCGAAAAGAAGATTATCGCGCACCTGAAGCGAAGGGGAATCAAGCCTGGACCGATTGCGCGCCGCTACGGCGCGCTTGGCCACGGCCCCTCGATGTATTTGACAGATCCGGACGGAAACACGGTCGAACTCAAGGGGCCACCTGACGCCGACCAGACCGAGACAGTGCCCGGCGCAATCCTGCCAAGGAAGCGACGCGCGAAAGCTCCAAAGCCGAGATCAGACGCAGACTAACCGGTGGTTTTTCGTTGCAGCGCAGCGAACCGGCGGTCTAACGACGGCTTCCAACCATACAAGCCGTCGTTCGGAGCGTAGACTGACGCGCGACTTGGGTTGCACGGGCGTTCCGCCCTCCGATCCCGGTGCTGACGATTTATCGTAGCGTTCGAAGGAGGATCGGATAAGCAAAGATATCCCAACCGTAGAGACTCTCGCTACAGCATTGCACGTCGCCGAGCAGGCGGTGATCGAGTATCCGTCGCCAGTGCGCGAAATTCGCGTCGTCTCCGGCTGACGCGGGCCCGGTGACCCGCAAATCGCAGAACCTGCTCCAGGCCGTGCGCAAGAAGCGCGGCTACGTGCTTTCCTATCACCGGCTTCTGAACGCCGTCTCGCCGGCGCTGCTCGCCGCCTACGACGAGTTCTACACGCAGTTTACGCTCACCGGCCGCGCGCTCACGCCGGTGGAGAAGGAAACCGTCTGGATCGCGCTGATTGCCGCCACTCGCGCGCGCGTCGGCACGCTCCACCTGAAGCGTGCGGTGGCGGCCGGCATTGGCAAGGAGGAGATCGCGGACGCGCTCGCGCTAGCCGCGGCCTGCGAGGCTATCGACGCGCTCGGCTTCGCCGCAGGCGCCTTCCCGGGCTGGACGGACGCGAAGCGCCTGGAGAAGCGCTATCTGCGCGCTTTCGAGGCTGCGCGCGGGCGCCTGCGGCCGGCGCTCGCGGAAATCGCCGCGATCGTCGCGCACGCCGGCCGGGGTAACGCGCAGGGCATGCGCGTACACTTGGCGCGCGTATCGCGCACGCCTGCAATGCGGGCAAAACTCGCCGAAGGAATGACTTACGTGCTGCTCCACTGCGGCGGACCGGCCATGGTCGCCGCAATGGACTGCTGGATCGACGCCGCCCGCGGGAAACGGGCGCCAAATCCTTTCTAATCAGCCTTGATCTGCGCCGTCTTAATGATGGCTGCCCACTTGTTCCGCTCATTCAGCAGGTAGTTGCGGAATTCCTCGCTCGAGCCCCCGACCGCCTCGACGCCGATGCTGGTCAGGCGCGCGCGGATCTCCGACATTTGCAGTGCGGCCGCGAATTCCTTGTGTAGGCGCGTGACGACCGCGACCGGCGTCCCCGCGGGCAGCAGCGCGCCATACCAGCCGGTGCCGTCCACGTCCTTGATTCCGAGGTCGCCCAGGCTCGGCAGGTCAGGCGCGAAGCTCGAGCGGTTCGGCGCCAGCACGGCGAGCGCCTTCACCTTGCCCGCCTTGATCAGGTCCATCTGGCCTCCCAAGCCGTCGGCGCCGATCGGCACGTGGCCGCCGAGCAGGTCATTCTTCAGCAGCCCCGAGCCTTTGTATGGCACGTGCTGCATGCTGAAGCCCGCGCGCTGCTTGAGGAGCTCCATCGCGAGGTGCGTGTTCGAGGCCGTGCCGGGCGTGCCGTAGGTGAGCGAGCCCGGCTGGCTCTTGGCGCGCGCGATCATCTGCTCCACGCCCGGAATCTGCGATTGGGTCGAAGCCACCAGCACGTTGGCGTAGCGCACGAGGTGGACCACCGGGATGAAATCCTCGAACTTCCAAGTGAGCTTCTCGAACAGCGCCTCGCTGGTGGTGAAATTGGGCGCGGTGACGAGGATCGTGTATCCATCCGCGGGCGCGCGCGCCACGAACTCCGCGCCGATGTTGGCCGAGGCGCCGGGTTTGTTCTCCACCACCACCGGCTGGCCGAGCGTCGCGGCGAGCCGGGTCGCCACCAGACGCGCCACCGTGTCGGTGCCGCCGCCTGCCGCGTAGGGCACCACGATGCGCACCGGCTTCGAGGGATAGTCCTGGGCCGCCGCGCTCACGCTCAGGAGGGAGGGTAGGAACAGCAGGAAAAACCGCAGGCATCGCATGGTGGTCTCCTCAGTCGACCTTGATGTTCGCCGCGCGCACTACCTCGGCCCAGCGCGCGACATCGGCGGCAACCATAGCCGTGTACGCGGCGCGGTCCATCTTGTTGGGCTCGGTGCCCAGGTCGCGCAAGCGCTCAGCGAGTTCCGGAGCGTTCAGTCCCGCGACCAGCGCGGCGTTGATCCGGTCGGCAACCGCGGCAGGAATGCCCGCGGGTCCGGAGAGTCCGAACCAGTTGCTCGCCGTGACCGGCGCGAGGCCCAGCTCCTTCACCGTCGGGACGTTCGGCCAGCGCGCGGCGCGTGTCTCCGAGGTGATCGCGATCATGCGCAGGCGCTCGTTGCGGCCGACATCGGGCACCGCGGCGATCAGCCCTTCGATCTGGCCGCCGATGAGGTCGGCCGTCGCAGGAGCCGAGCCCTTGTAGGGCACGTGTGTGATGTCCGCTTTTGTGACGCGCTTCAATATTTCCAGCTTGACGTGGGATGAAGTGCCGTTGCCGTTCGAGCCGAAGCGCACTGCGCCCGGGGCCGAGCGCGCCTTCTCGAGCACGGCGTTCAGCGAGGCAAAGGGGCCGTTGGCGGCGACCACGATGCCGCTCGGCACCGCGGCGATGAGGCCGATGTGGGTGAAGTCCTTTACCGCGTCGTAGGGGATCTTGGGATTCACCGCCGGCCCGATGGCCTGTGAGGCGATGTTCGATAGGACCAGCGTGTAGCCGTCGGGCTCGCTCTTCGCCACCGCGTCGCTGCCGATGGCGCCCCCGGCACCGGCACGATTCTCCACCACCACCGGCTGGCCGAGCGCGGCCTGCATTTCCCTTGCGGCGAGGCGGCCGAGCAGGTCGCCCGTCCCGCCCGGCGGGAACGGGACCACGATGCGCACCGGGCGCGCTGGCCAGGTCTGCGCATGCAGCGTCGCGGGCACGGCGAATACGCTGGTCATTAGAAGAAGGACAAGGATTTGTCGCATCGTCGGTTCCTCATTTGTCGAGTCGTTGCCGCCATGCCGCTTGCGGCGCGAGCCAGGGTTCGAGGGCGGCGGCGCCGCCGGCGGCCGCGGCCAGCCTCCAGGCGAGGCAGAGATTGGAGGAGAGTACCGGAACTCCGGCGGCGCGGGCGGCAATGGTTCGCAATGTGGGCATACCCGTGCCCGAGAGCAGGACAGCATCCGCGCCCCGGGTATCGAGGCCGGCAAGGACCTCCTGCACGCGAGCCGTCGTGAGCCGGTAGATGTGGCGCGTGTCGAGCAGGTCTTCCGGAAGCCCGGCGACGGCGGTCAGCGTGATGCCGCAGTCGCGCCAGTACTGCTGTCCCGCCTCCGAAAGCCACGCCGGATAGGGCGAAAGCAGCGCGACGCGCTTCGCTCCCAGCGTCGCAAGCGCGGCGAGGATCGCCTGCGCGGAGGAAATCACCGGATAGCCGGCACGGGTGGCCGATGCGAGCCGCTCTTCCTCCGCCGCCCGGCCGACGAGGTAGCACGATCCCGTGCAGGCGAACCCTGCCGCGGCGAGCGGCGCGACATCGAACTGCGCAAGCGTGGCGGGCAGGCGGTCGAAGTAGTCCAGCAGGCGCGCGCGCGAATCGGCGAGCGGGCTGGTGAGGCGCGCGCAGAGTACGCTGAATGCGCCTGCGCCGAGCAGATGCTGCATCTCCGGTTCAACGGTCGTGTTTGCCTGCGGCGTGGTGACGCCGATGACTCGACCGTATTCCGGCGTCTGTTGGACCGCGTTGGCCATCCGGGCCTAGCGCCTTTCGGGGGGGATCGAGCGAATCGGTGCGGCGAACTTTTCGAGCGCCGCGCGATCCACTGGCCGCGGCATGAACCCGCCCCCGCAGTCCGGACAGACATTCTTCGGCACGTTCTCGACGCAATCGCCGCAGAAGTCGCACTCGTAGGAGCAGATCCAGGCATCGGCGGTATCCGCCGGCAGCGCCCGGTTGCAATGTTTACAGGCGGGCCGAAGATGTCGGCGAACTGCAGTTCGTACTCCTCGCGCGAGATTGGCGGCAGTGACGATTCCGCGCGTTGCGTCTACGAGACGCATGTGCAGCGTCAGCACGCGAAGGTGACGACGGCTCTGACGATCTCGCCCCTCGCCATCGCATCGAAGCCCGCATTGATCTCTTCCAGCCCGATACGGCGCGAGATTAGTTCGTCGAGCTTCAGTTCGCCGTCAAGATAGAGCTGCGCGAGCCAGGGGAAATCGCGCTGCGGCCGCGCCCCGCCATAGCTCGAGCGCACGATCCGCTTTTCACCCATCAGGGAGCCGAAGCGCAAGCTGACGCGGCGATTGACATTCGTCTTGCCGAGGATTACGGCCTGACCGCCAGGGCGCACGCATTCCAGCATCAGCTGCATCGCGGCTTCTGCGCCCGCCGACTCGAATACGCAGTCCGCGCCCCGGCCGGCGGTGAGCGTCTTGACCGCCTCGATCGCGGATTCGTCCGCGCGCACGGCGTGCGTGGCGCCGAAGCCGCGCGCCATGGCGAGTTTTGCCGGATCGGTGTCGATGGCGATGATCGTCTCTGCACGCTGCAGCCTCGCACCCTGCAGGCAATTGAGCCCGACGGCGCCACAGCCGATCACCGCAACGCTTGCGCCCGCCTCGACTTGCGCCAGCCGCGCCACCGCGCCGACACCCGTCATCACGCCGCAGCCGATGAGACAGGCGCGGTCGAACGGGATTTCGCGCGGCACGCGTACCGCGCCCGATTCCGGTACCACGCAGTACTCGGCGTGCGAGGACATCACCGAGAAGTGGTGCACGGGCCTGCCGCCGAGCGTGTAGCGCGTCGCGCCGTCCGGCAGCCGGCCCTGGCGCTGGTTGGCGAGGAATGGCTCGCAGAGGATCGGCTGGTCGCGCTCGCAGTAGAAGCAGTGTCCGCAATGCGGGTTCCACGAACACACCACGTGATCGCCGGGAGCCACCTGGGTCACGCCTTCACCGACGGCCTGCACCACGCCCGCACCTTCGTGGCCCAGAACGATGGGCAAGGGGTAGGCGACGCTGCCCTGCATCACCTCGAGGTCCGTGTGGCACAGACCGCTCGCGCCGATGCGCACCAGCACGTCGCCGCGGTGCAGGTCCGCCAGTCCGATGCGCTCGATGGCGAGCGGCTTGCCCACCTCGTGCAGGACGGCGGCGCGAAACTCCATCAGTCCGGGGCGCGCGGCGCACGGCCGCGCTCGCGCTCCTCGGCGCCACGGTAGAGGATCTTCATCTTGGCGTCGACCACGCTCGCATGATGCGCGATCGCATCGGGGTCGAGATCCGCGCGCGGCGCTTCCTCGTGGTCGAAATGACCGTAGCGGTCGCTGCCGCGCACCAGCGTGGCGCTGTCGCGGATGCCGCTGGTCTGGCGCAAGCTCGTCGGGATGTAACGCATGGCAAAGCCCACGCGGGGCAGGCTTGCGCGGTTGGCTTCCGATCCGTGCACGATCAGTACGTGGTGCAGCGAGAATTCGCCCGGCTGCAGCACCACGTTCATCGCGTCGGCTTCACTGACTTCGACGGCGACTTCCTGCCCCCGCGTGAGCAGGTTCTTCTCGTGAAAGCTGTCCCGGTGCTCCAGCTGGCGGAGGTGCGAGCCGGGCACCACTTTCATGCATCCGGATTCAAGCGTAGACGGGGTCAGCGCCACCCATGCGCTGACCACGTCCGGCGAAGACAGGCCCCAGTAGGTCGCATCCTGGTGCCAGGAGACGAACGAACCGTCGCCCGCGTCCTTGGCGAAGAATGCAGCGGCCCAGCAAAGCAGGTCCGGCGTGCCTAGCGCGTCCTCGACCGCGTCGAGCACGCGCGGATGGCGCACCATTTCCGCAAGCCACGGGAAGAGGAGATGCGGCTTCTGGTTCATGCGCCCGGCGAGACTGCCCCCGAGCATCTCGCGCGTGGCGGCGAGCTTGCGTTGCAGCGCCGGCATCTCGGCGGGCTCGAAGGCGCGCAGCGGGAAATGGATCCCGCGTTCCTTGTAGAGCGCGATCTCGCGTTCGTTCAGCACCTTGCCCACGGCGCCGCCTATTCGACCCGCGCGCCGCTCTCTCGCACGATGCGCCCCCAGCGCTCATGCTCGGACTTCAGGAACGCGCCGAACTCCGCCGCGGGGGCGGGGCGCGTCACCATGCCGAGCGCCACCATGCGCTGCTCGAACTCGGGCGAGCGCACGATGCGCACGATTTCCGTGCTTAGGCGTTCGCGCAGCTCGCGCGGCGAGCCGGCGGGCATCGCGGCGCCGACCCACGCCACGGCCTCGAAACCCGGGAAGCCCACCTCGGCCACCGTCGGCGTATCGGGGTAGGCGTTCATCCGCTTACTGGTGCCCACCGCGAGCAGCTTCATCTTGCCGGCCTGGATCTGCGTCTGTGTCACGGCGAGCGCATCCATGGCGACCTGGACGTTGCCGGCCATCAGGTCGAGCATCGCTTTCGGGCTGCCTTGGTAGGGCACGTGCAGGATGCTGAGGCCCGCGCGGCGCTTGAAATCCTCCATCGCCAGATGCGAGATGGTGCCGTTTCCCGAGGAGGAATGCGAAAGCTTGCCGGCATTGGCTTTCACGTGTGCCACCAGTTCGGCCACGCTTCCTGCGGGAATCGACGGGTGCGTGACCAGCACGAGTGGAATGTCGAGGATCAGTGCGATCGGATCGAAGTCCTTCAGCGTGTCGTAGGCGACGTTCTTGTACAGGTGCGGGTTGGCAACATAGGCGGCGAGCGCGGAAATGGTCATCACGCTGCCATCTGACGGGGACTTGGCGAGCAGTCCAAGCGCGAGGCTGCCGCCCTGGCCAGGTCGGTTCTCGACGATGACCGGATGGCCGAGAGACTGGCTCAACCGTTCGGCGAAAACACGGGCGACGATGTCGGTTGTCTGGCCCGCAGGGAATCCGACCAGCACGCGCAGCGTCTTCGAGGGCTGGGCGCTCGCCGTCGTCGACGCAGCCAGCAGCAGCGCCGCAGCCAGTTTCGTCGCAGCAGCGATCATTCGATGCAATGCCATGGTTTTCCTCACTTGCATGTGGACGGATAGGAAAGTCTATCTCCCCTTGCCGCACAGCGCGCGGTGGCGGTGTATAGGTATTTCAAACCACCTTTTCCCCGATCCGCTAGGGCAGCGGGGTCCCGAGAAGCGGTGAATCGCGCGGTGTTTGGTGACAATCCCCCGCTCTCGATGACCATTCACCCCCTGAATCGACCCGGATCGCCTCGTTTTGACGCGATTTGACCTCTACGCGCGAGCGTA
>CANKMT010000128.1 GCA_947482825.1 Betaproteobacteria bacterium
ACGGTACCTACCACGCGTTCGCTTTTGCCAAGTACGCCCATCGCTACTTCGCTGAGGCCCAATATCGATTCAACCGTCGCTTCAATCTGCGTTCCATCTTGGCTCGCCTGTTACGCGCCGCGTGCCTCACAAGCCCAACCCCTGCCTTCGCCATTCGTGTGGCTGAGGCAAGTCGCTAATCAGGAACCCGGTAGACTTGGGGCCGATAAACGGGGAGAAAGCTTGGGCACGGGGGATGCGGCCCGCAAGCGAACGGGGACCATGGGCAAGTTCAAGGTATTGCAGTTCAACATGCAGTTCGGGCAGAGCTGGGATGACGCCCGTCCTGACGACGCTCCGATCAATCTGGACCTGACCATCGCTGAGATCTGCAGCCACGATGCCGATCTCATATTGCTCCAGGAAGTCGAGCAGGCGCGCGCCGGCGGCGAGCAGTCCGGAAGTCCTTCCAACTTCGCGCGCATCAAGGCGGCCCTCAGCGGCTACGACGTTTTTTTCTCGTTCCCGAAGGCCGATCCACGGGAACTGCCCTTCGGCATCGGCCAGGCTATCTTTTCGCGCACCCCGCTGTCCAATACCACGCGCGTCGACATTCCTTCCCCGCCGGTGCCTTTCGAGTTCCGCGGTGAGCAGAAAACGCCCACCGACCGCCTGATCATCGGCGCGCAGACCACGATTGGCGGCCGAGCGCTGACCGTGTTCAACACGCACCTGCTGGCGTTCTTCATGCTCCAGTCGAGCAGCGAGGAGCACCCGGGGCAGCGCCAGTTGGTGATCGACCAGCTGAAGGCCTGCAAAGGCCCCACACTGCTGGGCGGCGACTTCAACGTGAGCAAGCACGGTTCCCTGATCAAGCAATTCGCGGACGCGGGCTACAAGACCGTCCAGGACTCGGAGATCACGTGGCGACGCAGGCCTTACGTTCTCGACCATCTCTTTTACAGCCGGGAACTGCGCCCGGTAAGCCATCTCGTCCAGCCGACGATGTCCTCCGACCACCATGCATTGGTGGCGGAGTTCGAATTCGTCTAGGTTCGGCGCTCCTGCGGGCCGAGCACGCGGTCCAGCACCCAGTTATTGAACACGTGCACCAGGGGTTCGGCGTAGGAGAGCCGCCCGGGCTTTGAAAAAGGCGACGCAAGACCGATCTGCTGCAGCGCCGAGATTTCGTTGTCCTCCGGGATCGAAATGTCCCAGCGCTTGTAATAGCGTTGCACCACCTCCTCGAAGTCTGGCCGTTCGGTGACCTCTTTCGGGAAGCAGGAGCCGACGATCAGTTTCGTGCGCGAGGCAGACAGCGGCTGGAGTTCGAGCCACCACATGCAGTCCGTCGTGGAACCGAACATGGTGCTCGGGAATATCAGCGGGTAGTAGCTTCCCCTGGCCGCCTTGCCTTCGAGCGTCGGGATGCGCGGGAACCCGGTGTCGCCGGTCAGCAGGGCGCGCGTGCCCTCGTGCTCCTTGTGCAGCGCCATCCATTGGCCGTTGGACGGTTCGACCGTCGGGAACACGCCCTTCTGGCGTGACAGCGTCGAGCGGTGGACCGTCGGAACGTGGTAGGCCTCCATCGCGTTCTCGACATAGATCTTCCAGTTGGACTCGAGCGTGTACTCCTTGCGGCGCACGCAGACCATGTTCTCGAAGCGGTAGCTGGACAGCACCTCAGGCAGGTCGACCAGGTAGTCCTTGAGCGGACCCGCGTTCTCGTCGAGGTTGATGAAAATGAACCCCGCCCACTGTTCGAGCTTGAGCGGGATCAGCGGGAAGTCCTCCATGCGGAAGTCCTTCGTCTGTTCCATCTCGGGCGCCACGATCAGCTTGCCTTCGTAGTCGTAAGCCCATGAGTGATAGGGACAGCGGATCGCGTTGCAATTGCCGTCGCCCCTCAGCATTGCCGCGCCGCGGTGCCGGCAGGAGTTGGAGAACGCCCGCACTTCGCCGCCTTTGCCGCGGATCACGATGATCGGCACGCCGACGAAATCGACCGTGAAATAATCGCCGGGGTTCGGGATCCGGTCGGCGCGGCCGAAGAAATTCCACTCCCGCATCCAGATCGTCTCGACTTCGCGCCGGTAGAACTCTTCCGACGTATAGGCCCATGGCGGCAGCGTGGTCGCCTCGGCCAAGGGCTTTCTCACCCCGGCATAGTGGCGCGGATCGAAGATCTCCACGGCAGCGGGTTGGCGCAGGACGGGTACGAGGACGGCGCTCATCGAAACATTCCTGAAATTTCCATGGATGCGGCTAGGATACTGCTTTCTTCGGGGAGCCCGCCATGCCAGTTCCGCAACTCATTCCGGCCCGCAAAGGGGCCGCCGCCCGCATCAAGAAGGGGCAGGTGCTCAAGGTCATCAACACCCACGGATCGCAGGTGGTGGACTTCTGGGCGTTCAACGAGCAGGACCTTGGCGAATGCCTGTCGATGGAGCATTCGCGCGCCTCGCTGGTCAAAATCATCCCGGCGGTGGGCGACAGCCTGGTCACGAACAAGCGCCGGCCGATCCTCACGGTCGTGGAGGACACTTCGCCAGGCATTCACGATACGCTGATGGCTTCGTGTGATGTCTATCGCTACGAGCAACTCGGCTGCAAGGGCTTCCACGACAACTGCACCGACAACCTGAAGAACGCGATGGAGGCGATGGGCCTGAAGCGGGTGGTCCATCCGAGCCCGTTCAACCTTTTCATGAACATCCCGGTCACGAACGGCGTAAGGCTTTCGTTCGACCCGCCGGTGGGCAAGCCGGGTGACTCGATTTCGTTTCGCGCCGAGATGGACGCGGTGGTCGGCTTTTCGGCCTGCCCGCAGGACATGCTGCCGATCAACGGCACGGACTGCGTGATCCACGACGCGCATTTCACGATCGCGTGACCGCACCACCGAGACTGGAGGCTCCCAATGGGTGAACGCTATGACCTCATCATCCGCAATGCCGTCATCATCGACGGCACGCGAGCGCCTCGGTTCCAAGGGGAAATCGGGGTGCGCGCAGGCCGCATCACGAAAGTCGGCGCCCTTAACGGAGCGAAAGCGGATCGCGAAGTCGATGCGCTCGGCAAGATAGCCGCGCCCGGGTTCATCGATGCGCACACCCACGATGATCGCCTGCTGCTTTCCTCTCCGGACATGTCGGCCAAGGTCAGCCAGGGCGTGACGACGGTGGTCTCGGGCAACTGTGGCGTGAGCCTCGCGCCCATGGTCCACGGCACGGGCGCGGTGACCCCGCCGCTCGACCTGCTCGACAACACCGGCGCATGGTTCCGGTTCCCGACCTTCGCGGCCTATTTCGAGGAACTCGCCTCGAAGCCGGCGGCGACCAATTTCGCGCCGATGATCGGCCACACGACGTTGCGCGTCATGTGCATGGACAACGTGGAGCGTGCGGCGAGCGGCGCGGAGATCGCGCGCATGCGCTCTCTGGCGCGCGAAGCGATGGCCGCGGGCGCGATCGGGCTGTCGACCGGGACGTTCTACGAGCCGGCCGCGGCCGCGCCGACTCAAGAGATCGTCGAAGTGTGCCGGCCGCTTTCGGAATTCAACGGCCTTTACGTGACGCACATGCGCAATGAAGCCGAGAAGGTCATCGATTCGCTGGACGAAACATTCCTCATCGGCCGTGAACTCGGGGTCAAGGTCGTGATCTCGCACCACAAGGTGGCCGGCACGCCGAACCACGGCCGCTCGAAAGCGACACTCGCGCACATCGCGCAGTTCATGGGCACCCAGCCCGTGGGCCTCGATTGCTACCCTTACTGCGCTTCTTCAACGATCCTGACGTGGAGCCGCGTGGGGACCGCGTCCAAGGTGCTGGTGACATGGTCGAAACCGCATCCCGAATTCAGCGGCATGGACCTGGGGGAGGTCGCGGCGAAAATGGGCTTGTCGCAGGAGGCCGCGGTGGCGAAACTGCTGCCCGCCGGCGCGATCTATTTCGCGATGGACGAGGACGACGTGCAGCGCATCCTGAAGTTCGACCAGACCATGGTCGGATCCGACGGACTGCCGCACGATTCCGCGCCGCATCCGAGGCTGTGGGGAACATTTCCGCGCGTGCTCGGCCACTACTGTCGCGACCTCGGCCTATTTCCGCTGGAAACCGCCGTGCACAAGATGACCGGCCTTACCGCCGCCACTTTCGGCCTGCCCGATCGCGGCGTGATCCGCGAAGGGGCGTTCGCCGACATCACGATTTTCGACGCCGGGCGCGTGGCCGAGGCCGCTACGTTCGCCAAGCCGATCCAGGCTGCGCACGGCATCGACACTGTCTTCGTCAATGGCGAAGCGGTCTGGGCCGACGGCAAGCCAACGGGCGCAAGACCCGGCCGGCGTCTTGTGCGTGCGACCTAAGGCGCCGTCACTCCAGGCGCTTCATGGCCGATGCGTCCGCAATCTCGCGCTTTGGGTTCCCGATGCGCGAGACCGCCGGCGAATCCTGTGGGATACTCCACCGCGCTTGTTTCGCTTCTGAGGAGGACGGATCATGCAGATCAAAGAGATTCTTCGCGTCAAGGGGACCCGCCTTCTGTCGATCGCTGTCGACGGCCGAGCGGTCGATGCGGTCAAGGTCATGGCAGCCGAGAACCTCGGCTCGCTGGTGGTGATGGACGGCAGCCGTATGCTCGGCATGCTCACCTTTCACGAGATCATGCAGGCGCTTCGCAAGGGCGACGGCGCGCTCGGTGACGCAAGGGTCGGCGACATCATGGTCAAGGAGCCGGTTACCGCCACGCCGGACATGGAAGTGAACGACCTGCGCCGCACGATGCTCGAAACCGGCGCACGCTATCTGCCGGTCATCGAAGAGGGCAACCTGATCGGCGTGATCTCGTTTCGCGATGTGGCAAAGGCGGTGCTCGAGGAACAGGATTTCGAGAACCGCATGCTAAAAGGCTATATCAAGAACTGGCCTGCCTGAAGGGCAAGCGAGGCGGCTTGCCCCGGCATTTCCCCTGAACAGTTGAATCGGCGTTTCTTTCTTTCAGCCACGGCGGTTGTCGCGGGTGCCGGAGTGCTCGCGGCATGGCGGATGTGGCCGGAGCAGGGGCTTTGGAACCCATGCCTCGGGCCGTTACCGCGTCACCTGGCCGAGCACGAACTGGTCAAGGCCGCATGGGAAGGCATCGATCCAGCGAAGGTCTGGGATTGCCACGCCCATTTGGTCGGCATTGGGGATACGCCAAGCGGCATCCGCCTCAACCCGAAGCTGCTGGGGCTCCAGCATCCGCTCGAATACGGCCGGCGCGAGTTCTTCATGAATGCCGGGTGCGCCGAAGTTCCGGGCAAGGCCGTGGACCATGCCTATGTCGATCGTCTGATGAGCCTCTTTGCCGCATTTCCCGCCGGGCCGAAAGTCCTTTTGTTTGCGTTCGATCGCGCCTTCGACAGGAAAGGCGAAGTCGATTGGGAGGAAACGGACTTTTACGTCCCGGACGCCTACGCCAGGGACAGTGCGCGCAAGCACGCTGACCGTTTCGAATGGGTCGCCTCGATTCATCCCTACCGGCGCGATTGCGTGAAGGCGCTCGAGGAGGCGAAACGCGATGGTGCGAGAGCAGTGAAGTGGCTGCCTTCAGCGATGGGGATCGACCCGGGATCGGAACTTTGTGATGCGTTCTACGCGGCTATCGCGCGCCTGGACCTGCCGCTGATTTCGCATGCCGGTCTGGAGCGCGCGGTGGCGGGCGCGGGCGTTCAGGATTTCGGCAATCCCCTGAAGTTGCGCCGCGCGCTCAAAGCAGGTGTTCGTGTCGTGGTGGCGCACTGCGCATCGATGGGAAAGGACGGCGATCTGGACCAAGGCAAGAACGGCCCGCGAGTCCCGAGCTTCGAACTTTTCGCGAGAATGATGGACGAGCCGGAAAGCAAGGGCCGCCTTTTCGGGGACCTCTCCGCCGTAACGCAGACGCATCGCGCGCAGATCGCGCTCGATCGCGTGATCCGATCGACTCACTGGCATGGGCGGTTGCTGAATGGCTCGGACTATCCGTTGCCCGGATTGATGCCGATCTTTTCGCCCGACTACCTCGCCGCGGCCGGGTTTCTCGATCGTGCCGCCGCGCCAGTGCTCACCGAAATCCGCAAGCACAACGCCATGCTTTTCGATTTCGTGGCCAAACGCTCGCTGCGCGTGGCGGGCAAGCGCCTGCCGTCCTCGATCTTCGAGACGCGAGGGTTTTTCGACTCGGTCAGCAGAACGGTGGGAAAAGCACCCTGAAGCGTCCGTCCCCGGACGGGTATCCGCCGCAGCGCGAAAAGGGCGAGCGTTCGGGCCCGTAGAGAAGCTGGTCGAACTGGGCGCGCCGGCGCAACTCGGCAAGCTGCGCTGCCTGCAGGTAGTCGAGCACCTCGATTGCGACCCCGGCCTGGCGAAGGTCCACGATGTCCGATGCGCTTAGCGCGAGGACCGTCTGCGTCGACTGTAGCCGGCCGATGATTGCCGAAGGCGTTTCACCCGTGCGCGTGAGTTGCACGACATCGGCGCGCGTGAGCGGTGGTGGGCCGGTGTCGAAAGCTGCGCAGCCACCGACGAGCAGCGCGACTGTGGCGACGAGAAGGCAGGTGCGGCGCATGGAGCTTCGACCTCGCGGAGGGCGTGAAGTTCTGGCCTGCATGCTAAACTCAACCCACGGTTTTCAGTCGATTTTTTCAGGCCCAGCCAATGTCCGGCAACACCTTCGGCACGCTTTATTGCGTCACTTCTTTCGGCGAGTCTCATGGGCCTGCGCTCGGCGGGGTCGTGGATGGCTGTCCGCCCGGACTGGAATTGTCCGCCGACGATCTGCAAAAAGAGCTGAATCGCCGCAAGCCGGGCACCTCTCGCCACGTCACACAGCGCAGGGAGTCCGACACGGTCGAATTGCTCTCGGGCGTTTTCGAGGGCCGCACGACGGGCACAGCCATCGGGTTCCTGATTCGCAACGAGGACCAGCGCTCGAAGGACTACTCGGCGATCGCCGAGAAGTTCCGCCCGGGGCATGCCGATTACACGTACTGGATGAAATACGGATTGCGGGATCCGCGCGGCGGCGGGCGGGCCTCCGCGCGCGAGACTGCGGTGCGAGTGGCTGCAGGCGCCATCGCGAAGAAGTGGCTGGCCGAGCGCTATGGCGTACGCGTTCGCGGATACCTTGCCCAGATCGGCAGCAAGCCGATCCCGTTCAAGGATTGGGACGCGGTTGGCAACAACGCATTCTTCGCCCCGAATCTCGAAATCGTTCCCGAACTCGACGCATTCATGGACGCCCTGCGCGAGTCGGGCGACTCCTGCGGTGCACGGGTCAACGTGGTGGCCGAGAACGTTCCACCCGGATGGGGTGAGCCCGTGTACGGGCGGCTCGATGCCGACATCGCCTCGGCGATGATGTCGATCAATGCGGTGAAGGGCGTCGAGATCGGCGCGGGATTCGCATCGATTGCGCAAAAGGGGAGCGAGCACGGCGACGAGATGACGCCGCAGGGATTTCTGTCGAACAACAACGGTGGCACGCTCGGCGGCATTTCCACCGGCCAGGATGTGGCCGTTTCGATCGCGCTGAAGCCGACCTCCAGCATCCGCATCCCCCGGCAAACGATCGATGTCCACGGCAATGCGGTCACGGTCGAGACCACCGGCCGCCACGATCCCTGCGTGGGGATCCGCGCCACGCCGATTGCCGAGGCCATGCTGGCCTGTGTGCTCATGGACCACGCCTTGCGTCACCGCGCCCAGAACGCCGACGTGGTTCCGCCCACCGCGCGAGTGCCGGGAAGTGTGCGTTAACGCCGCAACGGCGGTGGAAAAGGGGCGGAAAATCAATTACAGTCAACGTCCGCCAATATCGACAACAATCGGGGCACGACTATGAGCACTAACAAAGGGCAGCTGCTACAAGACCCGTTCCTGAACACGTTGCGCAAGGAACATGTCCCGGTATCGATCTACCTGGTCAACGGCATCAAGCTCCAGGGCCAGATCGAGTCGTTCGACCAGTACGTCGTGCTGCTGCGAAACTCCGTCACGCAAATGGTCTACAAGCACGCGATCTCCACCGTGGTGCCTTCTCGCGCCGTCACTATTGCGCCCGAGGGCGCCGAGGAATCCTGAC
>CANKMT010000129.1 GCA_947482825.1 Betaproteobacteria bacterium
ATCAAGACGAGGATCGACCGAGTCTCGCTCGGTAACTTCGGCGACGTTGAGCCGGTCGGTGAAGCGGTATCCGAGCTTCGGATCGATTGGGGGCCCGGTTATCGCGTGTATTTCGCCCGCCCCGGCAAGACCATTCTGCTTTTGCTCTGCGGCGGCGACAAGAGGACACAGCGAAGGGATATCGAAAATGCCAAAACGTATTTCCAAGACTATCAGCGCCGGACGGAAAAAGCTCGTCCCGGCAAGCGTGCCACATGAGCCGTGGCTGATCGAGCGCCTGAAGGACCCCGCGGAGGCGGCAGCTTACCTTGAAGCGGCAATTGAAGATGGCGATCAAGGTGTGCTCATGCTCGCCTTGCGTCACATCGCGCAAGCGCGCGGCGGCGTCGCCGCGATCGCGCGCAAGTCCAAGCTGACTCGCGAGGCAACCTACCGGATGCTCTCAAAATCCGGCAATCCCGAACTGCGTAGCTTCACGGCCATTCTCGGTGCGGCGGGACTGCGGCTGTCAGTGAAGCCGATCGAGCAGCGGCTGAAGAAGGCGGCATGATGGCGGCCAGCGTACGCAGACGGTAGCGAAGTCGGAGGACATCGACGATAGCTATCAAATTGGCGAGATTGCTCGCTTCCTGCTCGAACTTGGGCAGGGCTTCGCGTTCGTCGGCAGGCAAGTCCAGCTCGCATTCGCGAGCCGCGACTACTTCCTCGACCTGCTCTTCTACCACCTCAAGCTGCGCTGCTACGCGGTCATCGAATTGAAAGCGCTCCCCTTCGATCCGGCGTTCATCGGGCGGATCAACGTCTATCTCTCCGCGCTTGACGATCTCCTGCGCTATCCCGGCAACCAGCCGGCGATCGGCCTGCTGCTGTGCCGTTCGAAGGACAGGATCGTCGTCGAATACGCGTTGCGTGACCTGAAGAAGCCGATCGGTGTCGCCGGGTGGGAGACGAAGATCGTCGAGCAGCTCCCCGAGAACCTCAAGGGCAGCCTGCCGACGGTCGAGGAGCTCGAGGCGGAGCTCAACCGCGGGGAGAATGAACGATGATCGCGCCGGACGTGCGCGACATCCGCGAGGCCGCTCGGATCAGCCAGAGCCAGTTCGCGAAATTGATCGGCGTGAACCTGCGCACGCTGCAAAACTGGGAACAGCAACGCACCCAGCCCGCCGGGCCCGCCAGGGCGCTGCTCAAGATCGTTGCTTCAAACCCGAAGGCCATTGAGGCATTGCATGGATAAAGCTCGTCTCTCCTCGATCGGGCGAAGCCGTATTCTGGAGAGCCATTCCAGGCTTGGCTTTCCGGGAGATGGTCGTGCAGGAGACACGTGGTCTGCCACCTTTATGCGTTAGCGGGGGCAGTATCCTTTCTTATTTCGGCCCCAGTTTCGAGGTAAAACAAGCGCCCCGCTTATGGGGTCGATTTCTCGGTCTCAAATCCATGACAGACAACCCACTAACGAAGCTCGGTGATCTCACGAAACCCGCGACCGTCCTGATCGAGAAGATCTCAGATGCGGTCGGCGGTGTCTTCAAGCCGTACCAGATTGTCCGGGTGGCGAAGGCAAACGCCGAGGCAAATCGAATTCAGGCTGAATCTCGGATTCAGGTGACTGACCTCCACAGACGCGCCATGCACCGTTTCTTAGAGGAAGAGGCGACAAAGCAATCAAACATCGAGGCGATCACACAGAACGCGCTGCCACTTCTCGAAGACAAGTCGGCTCCTCAGAACGTAGCGGATGATTGGACATCTTCGGCAACGACACCATGACCATTGTCGAGGTTAGCGTGGGAGGGAAGAAATAGTGGCGAAGGAAATTGAGAAACCCACCGGAGATCCTATTTCGCCCTTCGAGCGGATCAAACGCACGAACGATGCGAATTCCGAGTATTGGGAGAGTCGCGATTTGGCCGAAGTTCTGGAATACACGCAGTACCGGAACTTCGAAGCCGTAGTTAAGAAGGCCAAACTCGCGTGTTTCAATAGCGGGCATCGTATTGAGGATCATTTTGCTGACGTCAGCAAAATGATCGAGATCGGAAAAGGTGGCAAGCGAGAGATTGATGTCACATTGTTGTCTCGCTACGCCTGCTATCTAGCCATTCAGAACGCCGATCCCAATAAGGAGATCGTGGCGCAGGGTCAGACCTACTTTGCGATCCAGACGCGGCGGCAGGAATTGGCGGACGAACATATCGAAGAGAATCGGCGCCTGTTATTACGTGGAGAGATTCGCCACCATAACGTCCAGTAGGCCGGTGCAGCCAAGGATGCGGGCGTCATCAAACCCATTGACTACGCCATCTTTCAAAATCACGGGTATCTGGGGCTTTATGGCGGGTTAAAACAGGAAGACATACACCGTCGGAAAGGTTTGAAAAAGAACCAGAAGATTCTGGATCACATGGGCAGCACGGAACTGGCGGCGAATCTGTTTCGCGCGACCCAGGCCGAGGAGAAGTTGCGCCGGGACGAGGTAAAGGGGAAAGACGCAGCGAACCGGACGCATCGTGAAGTGGGCGCGAAGGTGCGGAAAACCATCCAGGAATTGGGGGGTACGATGCCCGAAGAACTGCCGGTGGCCAAAAGCATCAAGAAGATCGAGACCAAAGAGCGGAAGCGAATCGGCAACAAAGACGTGCCGGCGAAGAAAGAGAAGTAAGAAATCCGCTATGGCCCTCCATCCGAACTTTCCCGCATCGCCCCACGCCATTCTCGACCCGGCCCTCCGCTGGTTTCCGGCGGATGAAGCCCTGCGGGAGTCCAGCGCCGACAAGCTCATGCCGCCGTTGGTTCCGCAATTGCGCAAGAAGGTAAAGGAGTGGCGGGACAGCGGCTACGTGGGAGCGACAAACACGGTTCCGGCGTGGTCTCCGCCGGCATGTTCGATGAGACCTGGCGGCGCTTCGTGGTGAAAATGGCGACCGGCACAGGCAAGACGAAGGTGCTCAGCCTAGTGCTGGCATGGAGCTTCTTCCACAAGCTGTACGAGCCGGAGTCGCAGCTTGCGCGCAACTTTCTGGTGATCGCCCCCAACATCATCGTGCTGGATCGCATCTATAAGGATTTTCAGGGCCTGCGCATCTTTTTGAAAGACGACCCGGTCTTGCCGGACAATGGCGTGGACGGGCGCAACTGGCGCGACGATTTTCAACTGACCCTGCACGTGCAGGACGAGGTGCGCATCACCCGCCCCACGGGCAATATCTTCCTGACCAACATCCACCGCGTCTATGCCGGGAACGACATTCCCGCATCGCCTGATGACGAAGACACGATGGATTATTTCCTGGGCAAGCGGCCCAGCAGCGCGACCACCGACTCCAAGGTGGACTTGGGCATGATCGTGCGGGACATCGACGAGCTCGTGGTGCTCAACGACGAGGCGCACCATATTCAAAATGTGGTCAAGCATTTTGTCGTACCCGACATCGCCAGCCGCGCCAAACTGGTGGAGCGCCAGAGCGCCAAGTACACCGAGAAATACACCGACTACATACACCTGGGCGTGATCGAGTGGCGCAAGGCGTATGCCGAACATGAAAAGATGGGCAAGAAAGCCATCCTGTTCGTGATGACCGACGACACCCGCAACTGCGACGACGTGGCCGAATACCTCGAAGGTCACTACCCAGATCTGAAAGACGCCGTGCTGGTCATTCACACCAAGAGCAACGGCGAGATTTCCGAATCAACGTCAGGCAAGAGCAAAGAAGCGTTGGATAAGCTGCGCGAGCAAGCCAACGCGATTGACGGGATGGACAGCCCCTACAAGGCCATCATCTCGGTGATGGTGCTCAAAGAGGGCTGGGACGTTTTGTTTGCGACGCTGGAGATCTCAACCGATTCCGAAGTAGATACCGCCTCGCGAAGTCCCTCAAGAGTATCGAGCTCGACGGGTACACCGATACAACAGTCGAGGGGTACTCTGCATTGTTCCGAACGTTCCTCGTCTGGTCGGCGTTCGAGCAGTTTTTGAAGACTATTGGCACCGAGCAGGCTGCTACGGAATCCATGCTTGCTCCCTACGCGCCTGCCGATGTCGCGAGAAGAATTCTGGCAGTGCCAGATCACGAAGGCTTTGTCCAGTTCATCCGTGATCGGGCTAACGCGACGCATCAAACCCAGCTTGATGCCTTGGTCAAGGGCGCGCCGTGCAACGGCTGCGCGGTCAGTTCGAAGAGCGCATCGGTGATCCGCCACGGCACGCGCCAGCATGTCAGTGGTAGTCCTCTTCCCTCTGGCGGCGGACGGCGAGGAGAGTGACGGTCTCCCGGTTCTCGATCTCGAACAGCGCGACAAAGCCGGAGCCGCCGAAGGGAATGATGAGTTCGCGCAGGAACGGGTTGCCGTCACCGCCCAGGGCCTTGCGGCACGAAAACGCAAACACCTCGAGCAGTTCGATCGCCTTCGCGATCGCCGCCCGGGCTTTTTCGGCTGTGGCGGCGTCCTGCGCAAGAAGGAAATCGAACAGGCGCAGCAGGTCCGCTTCCGCTTGCGGAGTGAAGCAGACCTTGAATCGGTTCATGCCGCCGCTTTGGCGCCTGCCCGGCCGGTGCGGCCCTTGCGCGCCTTGTCCAACCGCCGCGCGAGCTTGCCGAGTACCGCGGCTGCCGGGACATATGCGCCCGACTTTCTGGCGGCTTGGCCCGATGCCAATCCGCGCTCGATGAAAGCCTTCTGGGCATGGCGGAACTCGACATTGCGGCGCACCGCGTCCTCGACAAATCCGGACAAGGTCTCGCCGGACTGAAGAACCTCCTCGGCAGCTTGACGCAGTTCAGGTGAAACGCGGACCGCGGGAATGGCGGCAGTTTTCATGGGCGCCCCTTGCATTACATTTGTAATGCAAGGATGAACGAAACCGGGACAGCTGGCAATTCCAACCGAGGCGGAGATTTGGATGCGGTAAGCCCTTGATTCGGAGAGATGGGCAGCTTCCCACCAATTTACCGAACAGGTTTGTGGTTGCGTTCCCACTATCCCGGCCGTACAGTTTCCACCGCATGGAAGCGATCGCGGAGCAAGGCAGCACGCTGCTCGACAGCATCTCGGATTTCTGCCGCAACAACGGCATCGCGGAGTCCACGTTCGGCCGCCGCGCTGTCAATGATGGAAAGTTCGTGGCGCGCCTGCGCGATGGCGCGCGCATTACCCCGGAGACGCTCGATCGCGTCACCACGTTTCTCGAGCGCCACGGCGCGAGCGCGCCCGCCGGCGATCCGCGTGTTCGATGCCGGCATGGGCGACGGCACGGTGCTGACGCGCGTGATGCGCGAAATGCACCGGCGCTTCCCCACCCGGCCGTTCTATTTCGTCGGCAAGGAAATCAGCCTCGAAGACGTGCGCCTGTCGCTCGACAAGATGCCCGACCGCTTCTACGAGCATCCGGCGACCGTCATGGTGGTCACCAACATGTACTACACGGAAGCGCCGTGGCTGATTTCCGCTTCATGCCCGATGAGACGATCCCGAAGCAGGGCAAGGTGCGCGCCGACTACGACCTGGTGATCGCCTCGCAGCCCTACCGCGCGCGCGTGCCGGTCGAATTCAAGGCATCCAAGGTCATCGGGCCGCTGGCGCGCGCGCTCGGGCCGGGCGGACGGCTGCTCGGCATCCATTCCTGCGGCCGCGATCCGGGCCTGGAAATCGTGCGCAAGATCTGGCCGGAGGAAAACCCCTTCACTACCGGACGGCACGACCTGCTGCGCGCAGTGCGCACGGAGCTCGGCAAGGAAGCGCGGCATTTCAATTTCAATACCTATTCGGATGCGCGCGCGGTGTTCCGCTACGACATGCACACGCTGCCGACCGAAATCGCGGAAAGCATCGGCACCTCGACGCTGTTCGCGGCCTGGAACGCCGCGGTGTACGTGGCGCAGATCGACGACGAACGCCTCGCCCGGGTGGTGGGCGAACGCAAATACCTCGATGCCACGCGCGAAGTCCTGCTCTCGCATGGCGGCCTCTGGTTCCTGGATGAATCCTATGTCGTCTCCCGCAAGCGCGGTTGAATCCCCGGGCATCGCCGCGGAACTCGTTTCCGGCGGCTCGCTCGAAATGGGCGCGCGTCGCCCTGAAGATGCACGCGAAATCGCCTCGCTGCTGCCGGCGGGCACGCCGGTCTACGTCAACCACCTGCCGCGCCACCGGCTGCTCGATAACCTGCCGACGCTGGTCGCGGTGCGCGAGGCGGGACTTGAGCCGATACCGCACATCGCCGCGCGCCGCATCAAGGATCGCGCCGAACTCCAGAGCTTCCTCAGCCGCGCGGTAAACGAAGCGGGGGTTCGCAAGGCGCTGATTCTGGGCGGCGATGAACCCCAGGCCCTCGGCGCCTACGCTGACGGCGCGGCGCTGATCCGGGAGGGCCTGCTCGCCGCCTCCGGCCTGCGCGAGATCGGACTGCCCGGCTATCCCGAAGGCCACCCGCGCATTCCCAGCAGCGTGCTTGAGAAGGCGTTCGCGGAGAAGCGCTCGCTCGCCGCGGCGCAGGGCCTGGGGACCTACGTCGTTACACAGTTCTCGTTCGCGCCGGCGCGCGTGATCGAGTATTGCGCGGGCCTTGCGCGAAGCGCTCCCTCGGTGCCGGTCTATGTCGGCCTTGCCGGTCCGACCAATCCGGTCGCGCTGCTGCGCTTCGCTCAGCGCTGCGGGGTCAGTGCCTCATTGCGGGCGTTGCGCACGCAGGGGATGGATGCCGTGCGACTGGTCACCCACACCGACCCGGCCGACCAGTTGGCCGCCCTCGCCCACTACTGCGCGGTACACACCGATTGCAACGTGGTCGGCGTGCATCTGTTCACCTTCGGCGGCGTAACCTCGTCTGCGGCCTGGATGAACCGCTATATCGCCTCGCGCGGTATGTCGGCGTAAGATTGCAGGCCAAACAGCCAGGAGGAGAAACTATGGACGATCATTCCCGCGATCAGCAGAAGAACCGGCCCGCGCAACCCGGGCGCCGCGACGCCCTGAAAAAGAGCGCCGCGCTCGCCGCTGCAGCCGCCGCCGCGCAGCTCGGCTTTCCGGCGCTGGTGCGCGCGCAGGCCGACACCCTCAAGCTCGCGCATTTGACGCCGCGCACCGGCTTTCTCGGGCAGCTCGGCGACTACGGCTTCAAGGCGGCGTCGCTGGCGGTGGACGAAATAAACGCTGCGGGGGGCTTGCTCGGCCGCAAGGTGGAGCTGATTGCCGAGGACAGCGTCAACCCGCAGACCGCCGTGACCAAGGCGCAGAAGCTGATCGAGCGCGATAAAGTGGTCGCGATCATCGGCGAAATCAACTCCGCTTCGGCGCTCGCCATCGGCGAGCAGGTCGCGCGCTACAAGACCACGCCCTTCTTCAACACCGGCGCCAACTCGGACGCGCTGCGCGGCAAGAACTGCAACCGGCTGATGTTTCACATCGAAGCCGGCAACACGATGTATACCAAGACCATCGGCACCTGGCAGAAGGCAGAGAACAAGATCAAGGGGGCCAGGTGGTACATGCTCACGGCGGACTATGCCTTCGGCCACGACCTGTTCCGCGTGTCGACGAAGTTTCTCAAGGAAAACGGCGGCGAGCTTCTCAACAACGACATGGTGCCGACCAATACGCAGGATTACAGCGCCTACATCCTGAAAATCCGCCAGGCGAAACCGGACCTCGTTTATATCAACCTCGCCGGCGTCGACCAGACCACGTTCCTCAAGCAATACAAGGAATACAACCTGCCGTACCCGCTGGCGGGTGGCGTGATGGACACGATTCCGTTCTGGGGCGCGGGCATCGACTCGATTTCCGGACATTGGCAGAGTCTGTGGTACCACGGCCTCG
>CANKMT010000130.1 GCA_947482825.1 Betaproteobacteria bacterium
CGTAACGCAACACCTTTCCAAGTCCCTCGTTCAAGGTACTGTAGGCTCGGTTTCCCCCCTTCGCGTTGCGCACGATCCAGACCGGCATGGATGGGCTCACGATCCCGGCCATCGGACCGACCGCATGATGATGATGGCAGGGTGAAAAGCTAATCTCGCCGGATGCGGCGAGCAAACGCGCCATGCTGGCGTTGCTCGCCCAGCCCTCGAGCAGTGCCGCGCCAATGATCGCGCCCTGCATTGGCCCGCACATTTTGTCCCAGCTTATCGGCGGCCCCGCATGCAGGAGCGTCCGCTCGCCCATCCCCGGTATCGTTTCGCGAGCGAGCGCCACGCCCTCGAGTACCGGTTCGGCCTCGAGGTAGGCGGTAAAGGCTTTGCGATTTGCCTCTTCGACCCGAGGATGGCGTACGAGTCCCGCTAGCACTCGGCCAACCTCGCTATTGCCGTCGGCCGGCGGCGTCCATCGCACGCGGGATACCAACGCGCCGGAACGCTCGACAGCGTCGGCAAAGGAATCGATTCCGAGACTGATGACCGAAGGTGGTCCGTTCGTCAACGGGCTCACGCTTTTCTCCTCTTGCGCTGACCAGCGGTCTTGCTGGTGAGGCGTTTTGCGATGGCGGCGGCAATTCGCACCGCGCTCGCGTTGCTCTGCGCCAGCGTCATGCCAGCGTTTCGCAGCGCCGCCTCCTGACGCTCGAACCCTTGCGGATCGCGTGCGGTACCACACAGAAATCCCACGAAGGCAATGCAGCGATTATTCTTAGCGGCCGTGGCCTGCGCCGCGCGTATCGCAGCGACAAGCTCAGCCGCCGGATCTGGGTGCGCGCTGTGCCCAAGTACGACATCGAGCAGGATCACCGCAACCTCCGGATCCCTAGCCTCCTGGGAAATCCGCTCGTTCCGCAACCGACAATCTATCATCGGGTGCGGGCGACCGCGAGTGAACGTATCGTCTCCCAGATCCACAATGGTGTGGCCGACACTCACCCAGGGGCTCGCGAGTTCTAGTTCGGGGCGCAGCGCCACATTCGACCACACTTCGCCTAGTGCGTCGGCCAGCAGCCACAACGCTTCATATGCGAATGTTCCACCGCTATACAGTCCCCTCACATAGCGCTGGCCGCCGTAGGAGCGGATCGAGGGAACGCGTGATCGCGTCGTTCTTGGCACTGTAGGGCTGCGACCGCTAACGAGCGCCACCGCAATTTGGGCCGCGTCCTCGAGCGTGCGCGCGAAGTACACCTTGCCCTTTCGTTCATCGATTGCCTCGGCTCCGATAAAGCAAACCACGACTGGCTTGGCCGCCTTGCGCGCCACGTCAAGCACCTTGCGCGCGACCTCTGGTACTGGAGGTTTCGATATGAGCACAATCACCTTCGTATCTCGGTCCGCTGATAGCATGCGCAAACCGGCAATCATTGTGGTGCCTCCAACGGCTGCGCTGAGGTCGCGCCCCCCTGTTCCAATCGCGTGCGATATTCCCTGACCTAGCCGGTCGACGAGCGAGGTGACCTGCTGCAGGCCGGTGCCCGACGCGCCGACGCATCCGATTGCGCCGCGTCGCACGACGTTTGCAAAACCCAGCGGCACGCCATGGAGAATAGCCGTGCCACAATCCGGCCCCATCAGGATCAGGCCGCCGGCGTCTGCGATGTGCTTCAGCGCCACCTCGTCTTCCAGCGTCACGCCATTGCTGAAAAGCATCACGTTTAGGCCGAGCCGCAGCGCCTTCATCGCCTCGGCTGCGGCATATTCCCCTGGCACTGAAATCAGCGCCAGGTTCGCACCGGCAGCGCGATCAATCGCCATCTGAGTCGAGCGCGGCGCATTCGGTTGCGGCACGCCCTCACCCCGATTCGCGACTGGCGTGCTCGTTGTGAGCGTGCGCTCGGCTTCCTCGAGCGCCTCCTCAAGCAATTTTCGGCTCTTTGCGCGGACCACAATTAGCACGTCGTTTGCGCGGGCATCTACTGCCTCCGCGAAAAGTCCAGTTTCGCGCAGCAGGTCGAGATTCGCTGCCGTCGCCATCACAAGCGACACCTGCTCGACGCCCGGACGCTCGGCAAGGACGCTTGACAGGCGCATCAGGCCGATCGAGTCGTGATAAGCATTGCGGACAACGCGATGGGCAGTAGGCATCTTTTCGTATTCCGCGCGCGGAATGCTCAGCTATGGGGCGGTCAACCGACCGAAAGTCTTTGGGCCGCGAGATTGGCGCCCGCAGGTATCGCCAGTTCGGAGAATTTAGGCCCGATGATTTGCAGCCCGATCGGCAGCCCTACCATGCTCTTGCCACAGGGGAAGGCTCGCCGCCGGGTGGGAGGAAAGCGAGATCGCCAGTAGTCAGCATCGGGTTTCGATTGGGGTTGTGCAGCTATTTTCCAGACCATTACACGAACCGTTTTTCGTCCAGCAGAGACTACAGGTTTAGACCGTAGCCTAGGGCGCCGACGGGAAAGATTCCCCCATACACATATCCAGCATCTCGAAAAACTGCTACACCTAGAATACCTCGTGACCGAGTCCATTGGACGATCCAATCAACATCTTGGCCACGACGACGATCACCAGCGCGAGGACAGCACCTTTGCGCAATCTGACGAATCTTCGCGGAAGCGACCCCAGCAAGGTCACACCGACCACCACACGCAACCGAGAGGCGCCCATGACCTTTGGCCGCAAGCAGCCGGGTCTTACGCGCGTTCACGACGCTGTGGACGACGTTAAATACGATCAGCAGCGCGGGGCCGAACGAAGCCACCAGAATCTTGTTCATGTCGCCGACGCCGAAAATCACCAGAAACAGAGGAAACATTTCGGATGCTAGCGCACGAACCTATTCCCCTACGTCCACGATGGCGATCACCGGCCCGCCTCCATGCGGCCCCTGATGCATCGCATCGACGGACACGAACATAGCCGGGTCGCCGGTCGCAGCGGCGGCAACGCCGCCGACGGCAGCCTTCGAATGGCGATGGTGATGCACGTCCGAATCATCGAGCATAATCTGGCGCCTGCCGCGTAAGGTGCCGCGGTGATCCGCCTCGCACTTGATGAAGCAGTTGACAAGTTTTCCGTTGAGATCCTCCGCCCTCGGGCGGCTGGGCAGCGCTAGCCCGGCGTCGCGAATTGCACCATAGATGCCGTCAACGTCCAAGGCGTCGCGCATGACGCCGTGGCCGATTCGAAAACGTCCGCCGGCGCCCGCCCGATTTCCTAGGAGAACGATCTGCGCGGCGTCGAGCTCGACGCCGGACGAACAGGAGGCAACCGATGAGAAGAGATCGAGATCCTTGCATATCTGCTCGGCCCTGGGCATCGAGATCTCTCCAAGCGCTACCGCGATGCCAAGCCCGGTGGTGCCGTTCGAGACACCCATCGAGTCATGCACCTCGCAGGCGACACTCTCCCCGCGCCCCTTGGCGTCCTGGATCGAGTCGATGGTAAGCAGTGGCGTCTTGGTCTGAACGTAGTGCACATCCTTCGGATTATCAATGCCGGCCGCGCGCATGGCGAGCCGCACCCCTTCGGCGACCTTTTCGATCATTGCCGGCCGGCCTATGTCCTCGGGCAGCAGCCGCGGGCTGATTGCCGTGCCGATCACCAGCCTGTCCTTGAGCGCCGGGCCGGTTTTGTCATTAACGGCGAACACCGTGGCATGTGGGGTGATCACGCCATCGCAGCCCCCCGACCACACCATCGGCACGGTGTCGACCTCATCTAATCGGCGCTTGCCGTGCTTAAGCAGCACCCGGCGAAACGCCTGGTCCGAAAGGATCCGGGTGAAATCATTGACGCCGCCGTTCCCCTCGGTCTTGCCGATGACCGCCACCACCTGGTCCGCACCGAAGCGGCCGGTAAGAATACACTCCTCCAGTCCGGACGCGTCCTGCACGCTTTTGAGTTCAATCTTCGCAACTTCGACGGCCACAGACCTCTCCTTTCGTTGCTCTTCCTACAACCTGAGTCCGAATTCGCCAAGCAGCATCCGCCCGTAGCCGGATCCGCGATCATTCATCAGTAGCGCCGTGGTGCAGCCAGCCCGCATTTCGGCGCCCAGCCTGCCTGTTACCGACGGATCGACTTCGTGCTTATCGGATATAGGGAACAGTACCATGCCTTAGTCATTTCCGGTTACGGCTCTCTGATTACTGTGCGTCTTTAAATGGTTTGAGACAGATGGGGTTGACCTGCCTGAACTGACCGGCTTTTTCTGTACCAGGTTGAATGTAGTGTTTAACCTGGGGGAAGGAGTAGGAAGATGGCAAAGAAGAGATTTAGCCCGGAGCAGGTGGTGGCGAACCTGCGGCAGATTGAGGTGCATCCGGAAACGGCGCTCCGATACTAAGACCATTTTCGTTCTCGGCGAATTACTCATTTCCGAATTCTGCGTTCGCTAAATTCGAATGCATGACCTGGCGGTGACTCGACGAATTCTGGTCTTGCTTGCGGAAGAGAAGAAATATGGTGGTGATGTTCCAAAATGCACACCGCAGAGCTCGACGATGCAAATGCCTAGCACCGCCTTCGTCGATGTCGACCATGTAGACCTCGCCTAAGACGACGTTGGCGGCAACGCCATCGAGGACGTCTCGCTCGCCATGCACGAGCACGACTTCATCGCCATAGTCGGGCCGAGCGGCTGCGGCAAATCGACCTTCATGAAGCTGTGCTCGGGGCTGCGGCCGCCGACCAAGGGCCACGTCCTGGTCGACGGGCGCGAAGTCCAAGGCCCGCTCAAGATCGTCGGCATGGCGTTCCAGAACGCGACGCTGCTGCCCTGGCGCACCACGATCGACAACGTGCTGCTGCCGCTGGAGATCGTCCAGCCCTACCGCGCCACCTTCAAGCGGGACAAGGAAAAATATGTCCTGAAGGCAAAGGAGCTGCTGCAGTCGGTCGGTCTGGAGGGCTACGAGCACCGCTTTCCCTGAGAATTGTCCGGCGGCATGCAGCAGCGCTGCTCGCTGTGCCGCGCGCTGGTGCACGAGCCGAAGCTGCTGCTGGATGAGCCTTTCGCGGCGCTCGACGCCTTCACCCGCGAGGAGCTCTGGCTGGTGCTGCGCGACCTGTGGACCCGCCACCGCTTCACCGTGGTGCTGGTCACGCACGACCTGCGCGAGGCGACGTTTCTCGCCGACACCGTCTACGTGATGAGCAAGCGGCCGGGGAAGATCCTGGCGCGGCGTGTCATCGACCTGCCGCGGCCGCACGACCTGGAGGTGACCTACGGCGACCGCTTCGCCGCGATCGTGCTCGAGCTGCGCGAGCACATCGGCCGGATCCGCAAGGCCTAGGCGCATGGCGGCGAAGACCCGCAGGCTGGAGAAGTGGTCGCCGTGGCTGGTGCTGAGCGCGATCATCCTGCTGTGGGAGCTCGTCTGCCGCGGCCTGCAGATCTCGGATTTCATCTTCCCGGCGCCTTCGGCGATCGTGCTGTCGCTGAAGCAGTACGCCGGCCCGATCTCCGGGCACGCGCTGCAGACCTTCTGGACCACCATGGCGGGCTTCGGGCTCGGCGTGGTGGTCGGCGTGCTGCTCGGCTTCCTGGTCGGCTCTTCGCGCCTGATGTACACCGCGCTCTACCTGCTGTTGGTGGGCTTCAACAGCGTGCCGAAGTCGGCGCTGGTGCCGATCCTGGTGGTCTGGTTCGGCATCGGCACGCTGCCCGCGATCCTCACCGCCTTCGTTATCTGCTTCTTCCCGATCACGGTGAACGTGGCGATCGGCCTTGCCACCATCGAGCCGGAGCTCGAGGACGTGCTGCGTGCGCTCGGCGCGAGCCGCATGGACGTGCTGGTCAAGGTCGGGATGCCGCGCTCGCTGCCGTAATTCTTCGGCTCGCTCAAGGTGGCGATCACGCTGGCCTTCGTCGGCTCGGTGGTGTCCGAGACCATCGCCGCCAACGAGGGCATCGGCTACCTGATGATGTCGGCCAGCTCACAGATGCGCATGCCGCTGGTGTTCGCCAGCCTGCTGGTGATCAGCGTGATGGCGATCGCGATGCACATGGTGTTCTCGGTGTTGGAGAGGCGCATGACCGGCTGGGCGACGCGCGGGATGGACGCCAGTGCCTAGCATGACTTCGCCGATGAACATGAGTACATGAGCACCGTTCTGCTATCGTTTGTGACTTTCGTGTCTACGCAGGCGGGGGGGGCTCTTTGCGCTGCGGCTTCACGAGCAGTTGCATTTCATTCTTAGCTTCAGCGCCGGCGTGCTCTTGGGCGTCGTCAGCTTCGTCATTATCCCAGAGATCTTTGATCTTGCCCGTGAAAATACGCTCAGTGCCACCGGTGCAATGATCGCGTTGGTGTTCGGTTTTCTTCTGTTCCACAGCCTCGAAGAGCTGGTCCTCAGCCGTGGCAGCAAAAAGCATGGCGCTGCCACTCATTGCCACCCGCAGGTAGGCGTCCTTGCAGCATTCTTGTTGGCGTGACACAGCTTCATGGATAGCGTCGCAATCGGACTATCGTTCCAGATTTCCGAGGCCGTCGGCATCGCAGTGATCATGGTGGTGGTCGCACACCGCTTCTGCGACGGTATTAGCACCATCAGCTTGATGCTCGTTCATCGCAACTCACCTTTCCGTGCGCTGACGATGCTGGAAGTTGTCGCACTCGCCCCGGTACTCGGCGCGGCGTCTAAATTGGTATTCCAGGTTTCATCTTTCTTCCTGCTGCTTTACTTCGGATTCTTCGCGGGTTTCCTGCTGCACATCTGCGCTGCCGACATCCTTCCCAAAGCGCGCGCCCAAGCCGGCACGGCTGCTCCGACATTGCTCATGGCGTTTACATGCTTGGGAGCTGCCTTTATCTTTGTCGCGGTTCAAATGGGAGACGGGTATTGAGTTGAAATGGGTTCGCGTGCATCTGTAATTGTCGGAGCACCAGGCAGCACAAGGATGTCGGCCTGTTGCCAGGTCTCATCGCATTTCTATCTGAGCGCCGCCAACTTGTATTGACCAAGGAAGGCGTCGACCGCACGAATACCGGGTGGATAGCATCCTGCCCCTTCGCGAGAAAGTCCTGAGGCGCTGCCGTACGCTCCGCGTACCCGCGGCCCTTCATAGAGAAGCGCTTGAACTTCGAGGAACGACTCGAAATTGATCTCGGCCACCCTGGCCCCAAGCGATTGCATTCGGAAAATCGCCTCCTTGAATAACGCCTCGTAACCTCTGTCGCCAAAAAACTCCAGAACGCCTGGCACCACGATCTTGGCTGCTTCCAGCGGCATCCTTGAATAGGGGTCGCTGGCGTCAACACCCTGAACAACGTTGAGAACGACGGGCGCATCGCGCAGCGATCGGGCGAGCACTCCCACGCAGTCGAGGCTACGGCACGCTAGGACGCCGCCAGACCGCTCACGCGCCCTCGTGTCGGTTTAAGGCCGACCAGCGCGTTGAATGCTGCGGGTACTCGGATCGAGCCCGTCGTACCCGTGCCGAGAGCGGAAGCACAAACCCCCTTTTGCTACCGCTAC
>CANKMT010000131.1 GCA_947482825.1 Betaproteobacteria bacterium
CAAGGCCTCGTCTGGCTCACGTTCGACAAGCAGGGCGAATCGACCAACACGTTTTCGCGCGAGGCGATCGATGAGCTCTCGGCCGCGCTCGACGCAATCAAAGCGCAGTCGCCCAAGGGCCTGATCGTCGGTTCGGCGAAGGAGAACTTCATTGCCGGGGCGGATATTCAGGAGTTTGCGAATTTTGCGAGTGCCGAAGCGGCGCTCGAGTTCGTGCGCATGGGCTGGGACACTTTGCAAAAGCTGCGCGACCTTCCCTTCCCGACGACTGCAATGGTGAATGGCTTTTGCATGGGTGGCGGAATGGAATTGGCCATGGCCTGCCGCTATCGCGTCGCGCTGGACGACCCGAAAACGCGCTTTGCGCAGCCTGAAGTGATGGTGGGAGTCATCCCAGGTTGGCACGGCATGCAGTGGTTACCCGAACTCATCGGCCCCGCGGCAGCACTGGACATGCTGTTGACTGGAAAATCGGTCGATGCGCAACGCGCAAAGCGCATGGGACTCGTCGACCAGGCAGTGCCGCTGCGCATCTTCGAAAACACCGCGCGAATGGTCACATTGGAAGCGTCGGCGCGTAAGCCGCTGCCTTTCATGCAAAGGATGATGCTCGGCCCCTTGCGCGGCTTCGTCGCGTCACAGGCAAGGAAACAGGTCGCAAAACGGGCTCGTCCGGAGCATTACCCGATCCCTTACGCGATCCTCGACATCTGGCAGAACTACGGCGGCAATGTCCTGATCGTGCCGAAGGACGCGCCCAGTTCGATTCATTCCCTGTTTGCACACCCCACCGGACGCAACCTCGTACGCATCTTCTTCCTGCAGGAAAGGCTGAAGGCCCTCGGCAAGGACTCGGACTTTGTGGCCAAGCACGTGCACGTCGTAGGCGCTGGCGTGATGGGCGGCGACATTGCCGCCATCTGCGCAATGCGCGGCATCACGGTCACCCTGCAGGACACCGCGCCCGAGCGCATTGCCCCGGCGATCAAACGCGCCGCCGACCTCTTCAAGCGCCGCCTGCGCGACCCGCGCCGCATCCGCGACGCCCTCGATCGAATGATCCCGGACACCACGGGTATCGGCGCCGCGAAGGCCGACGTGATCATCGAGGCGATCTTCGAGAACCTCGAGGCCAAGCGCGCGCTGTTCGCCAAGCTCGAGCCGATGGCCAAGCCCGGGGCGATCCTCGCCTCCAACACCTCGAGCCTCAAGCTTTCGGACATCGCGGCCAACTTCAAGGATCCGGGACGCCTCGTGGGGATTCATTTCTTCAACCCGGTGCCGCAGATGATGTTGGTGGAAGTGATCTCCGGGGCCGGCACGAATCCGGGGGACGCAAAGAAGGCCGCCGCCTTCGTGCGCCAGATCGACAAGCTTCCGCTGCCGGCGAAAGACTCGCCGGGGTTCCTCGTCAACCGGGTGCTGGGCCCCTACATGCAGCAGGCTTTCCGGATGCTCGACGAGGGCATCAAGCCGGAAACGCTGGACGCCGCAATGGAACAGTTCGGCATGCCGATGGGTCCGATCGAGCTCGCGGACACGGTGGGCCTGGACATCTGCCTCGCGGCCGGCAAGGCGCTGGGCAAGCGGGCATCGGACGGCAGCGAGCCTTCGGCGCCGCAAATCCTGCTGGACAAGGTGGCCCTCGGGCACCTGGGCAAGAAATCCGGGCAGGGTGTCTACCGCTACGAGAATGGCAAGCCGGTCAAGGGCCAGCCCGGTCATGTCACCACGGACATCATCGATTCGCTGGTCGAGCCTTACGTGAACGAGGCGAGGGCGGTGCTGGCCGAGGGCATCGTCTCCGAGGCCGACCTGATCGATGCCGGCCTGATATTCGGCACCGGATTCGCCCCTTTTCGCGGCGGCCCGCTAAACTACTCGGGAGACAAGAAGAACTAGGAAGGGGTCACGGGTAAACCCGGGTTTCCCCGTTCCTCGACGAGGAGCCAAGCATGCAGGCATCAACCGGCCGTGTCCGCTATGAGGAGGCGATAACCCTTGATGGCCTGTTTCGCGAGCGCGCCAGGCGTTCGGCAGACCGCCCGGCCTACGTAGACTTCAATCCGAACACCGGGCGCTGGCGCACGCGAACCTGGGCCGAGATGTACGCCGCCATCGGACGCTGGCAGGCGGGGTTCGCGAAGGAAAACCTGCAGCCCGGCGACCGCGTCGCGCTCATGCAGAGGAATTCGCCCGAGTGGGTGATGTTCGACCAAGCGGCCTACGGCGAAGGCCTCGTCGTGGTCCCGCTCTACACCGTGGACCGGCCAGACAACGTGGCCTACATCCTCGCCGATTGCGGCGCGAAGCTGGTCCTCTTCGACACCCAGGAGCAGTGGGACCAGTTCCGCGCTTTGAAGCTCGAGCTCCCGGGCGTCGAGCGCATTCTCGTCCTCAATCCCTCGGGCGCGCCGTTCGGCGACCCGCGCGTCACCAGCGTCGCCGACTGGCTGCCGGCAGAAGGGGCCAACCGCCACGTGTCGGTCGACGCAATGAAGCTGGCGTCGATCATCTACACCAGCGGCACCACCGGACGCCCCAAGGGCGTGATGCTCTCGCACGACAATCTGTTGTCCAACTGCCGCGACGCCCTCGAAAACGCCGACGTGTCGGAGGACGACGAGTTCCTCTCCTTCCTGCCGCTGTCGCACGTGTTCGAGCGCAATGTGGGCTACTACATGGCGGTGATGGTCGGGTTCAAGACGACTTACGCGCGCTCGATCGCCCAGCTCGGCGAGGACCTGCAGAACGTGAAGCCCACGCTCTTCCATGCGGTCCCGCGGATCTACGAACGCGTCTGGGCCGCGGTGAAGGCGAAGCTCGACGAGGCCCCCGAGAGCCGGCGCAAGCTTTTCTACCGCACGGTGGACATCGGCTTCGCGCGATTCGAACACGCGCAGGGGCGCGGGCCGTGGAAACTTTCGTTCCTTCTCTGGCCGATCCTGAAGAAACTCGTCGCCGACAAGGTGCTCGTCAAGCTCGGCGGCCGGTTGCGCTCCTCGGGAGCCGGCGGCGCGGCGCTTGCGCCAGAGATCGCACGCGTCTTCATTGGCCTGGGCCTGCCGCTGATCCAGGGCTACGGCATGACGGAGTCGAGTCCCGTCATCACGACGAATACCGAAAAGGACAACGTGCCCGGATCGGTGGGCAAGGTCATCCCAAACGTCGAGATCAGGATTGCAGACAACGGCGAGCTGCTCGCGCGCGGCCCGAACGTGATGATGGGCTACTGGAACAACCCCGAAGCCACCGCGAAGACGCTGGAGGACGGCTGGCTTCACACCGGCGACATCGCGCGCATCGACGAGACGGGGCACGTGTACCTCACCGGCCGGATCAAGGACATCATCGTGCTGGCCAACGGCGAGAAAATGCCGCCCGGCGACATCGAGGAGGCGATCCTCGGCGACAGCCTGTTCGAGCAGGTGATGGTGATCGGAGAAGGCAAGTCGTTCCTTTCGGCGCTGGTGGTCGTGAACGCTGCGCTCTGGGAGGCCGCGGCAAGAACCGCCGGCGTGGATGCGGCCGTGGTCACCTCGCCGGGCGCCGAAAAAATCGTGCTCGAGCGCATTGCCGCGCGCATGCGCCCCTTTCCGGGCTATGCGCAGGTGCGCCGCGCATCGATCTCCACCGAGCCCTGGAGCGTCGAGAACGGCCTGCTCACGCCGACCCTCAAGGCCAAGCGCGCGCAGATCCTGAGCCGCAGCGCCCCGTCGGTGGCGCGCCTCTACGAGGGCCACTGAAGCGTGCAGCGCAAGACGGGAAAGGCCTCGCACCAGCCGCCGAACCTCAAGCTCCCCAAGGGCAAACACGCGGCGCTGCGCGTCGTGCCGATGCCGGCGGACTCGAACCACAACGGCGACATCTTCGGCGGCTGGATCATGTCGCAGGTCGATGTCGCGGGTGGCACGGTTGCGGGACGCGTTGCCCGCGGGCGCGTGGCCACGGTGGCAGTGAACTCGTTCGTGTTCAAGCAGCCGGTGCAGATCGGTGACGTGGTGTCGTTCTACGCGGACATCGTGCGCATCGGCAACACCTCGGTCACGGTGAACGTGGAGGTCTATGCCGAGCGGCGGCCTTCGGACCCGAAAGTCGTCAAGGTCACCGAGGCGACGCTCACCTACGTGGCCATCGACCCGCAAGGGCAACCGCGCCCCATCCCGAAGAAATAGTGGCGCAGGCCATGCAGCCGATCGAGTTCGCGGCCCGCGACGGCATGATGTTGGGCGGCACGCTGTTCCGGCCGCAAACGTCGAACGGCGCCGCGGTCGTGATCCATGCGGCTTCCGGCGTCCGGCAGGAGTACTACGGCAAGTTTGCAGCGTATCTGTCCGAACGCGGCTTTGTCGTCCTCACCTTCGACTATCGCGGCATCGGGCGCTCCCGCCCGGCGAGCTTGCGCGGGTTCGAAGCGCACATGCGCGAATGGGCCACGCAGGATGCGGCTGGCGCGCTCGACCTCCTCG
The DNA here is from genome assembly GCA_947482825.1 of Betaproteobacteria bacterium. GTDB lineage: Bacteria > Pseudomonadota > Gammaproteobacteria > Burkholderiales > SG8-39 > SZAS-79. Next base: position 4,470 of record CANKMT010000131.1, read on the forward strand.
GGCGCGAGGTGCCGGGCATGCGGGTGCTTGTGGTCGGCCACAGTTTCGGCGGCCAATGCCTCGGAGTCGTGCCCGGCAACGAGCGCTACACGGCACTGCTTGCCGTAGCCTCCCAGAGCGGCTACTGGCGCCACTGGCCGGGCGCCGGGCGCGCAGGCATGTGGTTCGCTACCCACGTGGCGCTGCCGGGGCTGTCGAACCTCCTGGGCTATTTCCCCGCGCAAAGGCTTGGACAGGGCGAAGACCTGCCGGCCGGCGTGGCGCGCGAATGGGCCAGCTGGTGCCGCCATCCCGGCTACATCGTCGGCGCGCTGGACGCGGCCGCGCAGTACGAGCGCCTGCGCCTGCCTGTGCGCGCTGTCTGGATCGCCGACGATTCGTATGCACCCTTCCCCGCGGTGCAGGCGCTGCTGAAGTTCTACCCGTCCTCGCCCGGGGAGATCGTCGAAGTGCACCCTCGCCTTGTCGGCGCCGCGAAGATCGGCCATTTCGGGTTCTTCCGCGAGCGGTTCCGGGATACTTTGTGGACGTCCGCTGCGGACTGGTTGACGGAGCAACGATGAAAATACTCAAAGGCAGGGTCGCCGTAGTGACCGGCGGCGCCGGCGGCCTGGGCCGCGCGATGGCTATGCACTTCGCGCGCGAAGGCATGCATGTCGCAATCGCCGACATCGATCAGGCGAGCCTCGACAGAACCGCCGGCGAACTCAGGGCCCTCGGGGTCAATGCGATCGGCGTGCGCACCGACGTCTCCAAGGGCGATGAAGTCGACGCTCTGGCCAGGCGCGTGGTCGCCGAACTCGGCGGCGTGCACGTGGTGTGCAACAACGCCGGCGTCTCGCCGCTGGGCCTGGCCTGGGAGAACACGATCGCCGACTGGCAATGGATGCTCGGGGTCAACCTTTGGGGCGTGATCCATGGCGTGCGCACATTCACGCCGATCCTTCTTGCGCAGGACGAAGGGCACATCGTCAACACCGCATCGGTGGCCGGCCTCATCAACCCGCCGAGCTCGGCCATGTACAACGTCACCAAACATGCGGTGGTCGCGCTCACCGAGACGCTGTATCACGATCTCGGCGAACAGAAGTCGAAAGTCGGCTGTTCGGTGCTCTGCCCAGCGTATGTGCCGACCGGGATCGCCGATTCGGAGCGCAACCGGCCCTCCGAACTCGCGAATCCCGCCTCGGTGAAGAAATCGCCCGAACAGTTCGCAAAAGAAGCGATGCTGCAAAAAGCAGTGCGCTCCGGAAAGCTCAGCGCCGACGACATCGGCGCAGCGGTGCTCGCCGCAGTCAAGGAGGACCGCTTCTACATCCTCACGCACCCGCGCATCAAGGGCGCGATCCGGGCGCGCATGGAAGACATCCTCGAGGGGCGGCAGCCACGAAACCCGATGAGCCTGTGACCTCGCGCGGATTCACGCTGCTCGAGATGATGGTGGTGCTCGGCATCATCGCGATCCTCGCGCTGATGACGCTGCCGCTTTATGTGGAGAAAAACGTCCAGCAGCAGGTCAAGGAAGGGATTGCGTTCGCAGAGTTCATGCAGCGCGGCGTTTCAACCGCCTTTGCCCTGACCGGTACCCTGCCCAAGGACAACGCCGCCGCAGGGCTGCCGGCCTCCGACAAGGTCATCGGCAACTACGTCACCTCCGGCATCGTCGCCGACGGCGTGATCACCCTCGTCTTCGGCAACCTGGCGGTCAGCAACATCAAGGGCAAGAAGGTGACGTTGCGCCCCGGCTACGTGCCGGACACGCCGCAGGTGCCGATCTCCTGGATCTGCGCGTCGGGCAAGATTCCTTCCGGCCTGACGGTCGCCGGCGCGAATGCCACCGACATCCCCGAGCAATGGCTGCCTGTGGCCTGTCGGTCTTGAAAGTTGATGTTGCCTGTTTTAAAGGCTAGCATCCTATTACCTATCAGGGTAATTTCGTTGTGCGATTGCACTACGAGTCCGAGGAGAAACCCTTATGGCGGCAACCTCCGCCAGCCAACAACTTCGCGCCGAACTGCGCGCTCGCATGCTCAAGCGCATCGAGGAACTCCGCCTCGATCCCAAAGAGGCTGCCGTTGCCATGAGGTTCGACCGCCAGCAGATGTGGCGCTTCGCGGCGGGCGAGGACGTGTACTCGTTCGACCGGCTGGTGGAAGCGGCCGTCGGGTTGGGGCTGGAAGTGCGGGTGAAGGCGGTCCGGCCTTGGGGCGGAGATTAGGTCGCGTCTGCGGCCGGCCCGAGATCATTCGCAATCAACCTGAACTGTTCCAGTGCCGCCTCGAGATCCTCCACGATCTCCTGCGCGATCACGTCCGGGGGCGGCAGATTGTCGGAGTCGGCCAGGCTATCGTCTTTGAGCCAGAAGATATCCAGGCTCGCCTTGTCACGGGCGATCAGCTCGGCGTAGTCGTAGACGCGCCAACGGCCTTCGAGGGTCTCGGCTGACCAGGTGGGCTTTCTCTCGTGACGGTTCGCCGGGTTGTAGAGCGTCACGAACTCGTCCAGGTCTTCGCGCTTGAGCGTGCTGGTTTTTAGCGTGAAGTGCTTGTTGGTGCGCAGGTCGTAGATCCAGAGCTTCTTCGTCCACGGTGTCTCGGACGCGGGCTTCTTGTCGAAGAAGACCACGTTGGCCTTCACGCCTTGCGCGTAGAACAGGCCCGTGGGCAGGCGCAGCAGCGTGTGCACGTCGCACTCGTGTAGGAGCTTCTTGCGAATGGTCTCGCCTGCCCCGCCTTCGAACAGCACGATATCCGGAACGACCACCGCAGCGCGGCCAACATAAGTTGCCCAAAAATATGGCTCGTCCACTCATGATGGACAAATGGAATTATTGGACAACATCAGCGCCATCCAATCCCGAGAATCCATCCATCCCGCGCCGCGATGCCCATTACCGGCAGCGTAAGCGTCGGCTCGAAACAAAAGCTCCTACCCCAGCAAAAAACGCGCACGCTCGCGGCGCA
>CANKMT010000132.1 GCA_947482825.1 Betaproteobacteria bacterium
GGGGCTGGTGGAGAGGAACTCACAGAACCTGCGGCTTAGGATCATCCATTGATTGCCAATGAAGGGGGTTGCATCCAACAGGAAGGGACGCTTTTGGACCGGCTCTGTGATGATCTCGTTCTCCGCCTCAGTGACATAATTTTCGATGCGGTGAAGCGTATCGGGACGCACCTGGGCTTGATCTGCCACCTTGAGGAAATCCTTCCCAATATGATGGCTCAGGAAATTATGAATTAAGTTTTGCGGCTTGAGCGGGAAATCCTGCCCACTCAGGTTGATAAAGAACTCCCATTTTAAATCCATGCTCAACAACGCCTTAATCGCACGCAATTCCACATTCACAAGACTGTAGCCGCCCCAGAGAGCCTTCTCGCTTACTAACATGGATACATTGGGAAAACACGCCAAAAAAGACTTCAGCGTATCGTGTAATTCCACGCCAGAGCGTTTATCGACATGGATCACGTAGTGGTTGGCGGAGTGATAGATGGCCTTGAATAGCCTCTTGAATTGATCTGGAGAGCGATGGACGAGAATAAGATAGGCGACCATGGACGAAGCCAGCCTCCTTTGACCAGGCAATCAGTGCAGTTAGATGAATGATGATGAACGGCGCTGCCGGAGTTTTCCGCGGCGTCATGTTTGACTCACAAACCCCACATGCGCAAACTCGCGACGGAAGCTTGGAAGGCCCAACACTCTACCACTACTTTCATCTTGCTGCGGCTCCGTTTTCATCTGAACTTTCTGACAGTGTTTTCTGGCAGAGTTTTATGTTGCGGAGGCTTCTGATGAAGAAGTTTCGAATTTACGGAGCAACAGATTGTTGAACGTACTCGTAGTGGGAGGTGCTGGCTACATCGGCTCTCACATGGTCAAAATGCTGGGCAAGCTAGGGTGCAGAATGACCACCCTGGACAATTTGTCGTCCGGCCATCGAGATGCAGTGCTGTGCGGTGGCTTTGTACAGGGCGACTTCGGGAACCAAACCTTGTTGGATCAGGTGCTGGCCAGGGGCTTTGATGCGGTCATGCACTTTGCCTCGTTCATCCAGGTGGGCGAGTCGTTGCAGCACCCGGACAAGTATTACCAGAACAACGTGGTCAACACGCTGAATCTTCTCAACGCCATGAGAGCGCACAGGGTGATGCGCTTCATCTTCTCATCCACCGCCGCGATATTTGGCGAGCCCCAATATACGCCCATTGACGAGCGCCACCCGCAGCAGCCCATCAACCCCTACGGTCGTACCAAACTTATGGTGGAGCAGGCCCTGGCTGACTACGACAAGGCCTATGGACTCAAATCAGTTTGCTTGCGCTACTTCAACGCCGCAGGCGCAGACCCCGAGGGGCTACTGGGCGAGCGGCACGACCCGGAAACCCATCTGATACCGCTGGTGCTGCAAACCGCCTCGGGCCACCGCCCGCACATCAGCGTGTTTGGCCGCGACTACGACACACCAGATGGCACCTGCATTCGCGATTACATCCACATCAACGACCTGTGCTCAGCCCACTGGCAGGCGTTGCAGTCCTTGATGAGGGGAGCGGACAGCCAAGCCTACAATCTTGGCAATGGAAACGGTTTCTCGGTGCAGGAGGTGATCAACACCGTCGAACGTGTCACGGGCCGCAAGATCTCTTTAGAGTACGGGCCGCGCCGTGCAGGCGATCCGGCCCGCCTGGTTGCAGATTCTCGCTTGGCGCGGGAGAAACTTGGCTGGACGCCCCAGTACCCTGATCTGCAGACGATCGTTGAGCATGCTTGGAATTGGGAGCAGAAGGTCGCCTGAAGCCTGCTAGACTGTTTCGATCAGTCAATTCTGAAGGAACGGGAGCCCGCCATGACGAAGACCCCTTTGCTGCTCGGTACACTGGTGGCCGCCGTGTTTGCCGTCGGCGCGGCCACCGCGCAGGACGTGATCCGGATCGGGGCCCCGCTGCCCATCACCGGTCCTCTCTCCCCCGAGGCCGTGAAGCAGCAGCGCGGCTACGACCTGTGGGCCGAGACCGCCAACCGGGCCGGAGGCGTCCAGGTCGGCGGCAAGCGGATGAAGGTCGAGATCGTCTACGTCGACTACCAGTCCAACACACCGCGCGCCGTGCAGGCCGCCGAGAAGCTCATTACGCAAGACAAGGTGAACTTCCTGTTCTCCCCGTTCGGTTCCGGGGCCGCCAAGGCGGCCTCGAGCGTCTCGGAGAAGTACCAGGTGCCGACCATCGCCGCGACCGCCTCTTCGGCGCAGGTCTACGACCAGGGCTACAAGTACCTCTTCGGAACGTTCACTCCGAACGACACGCTCACCGAGCCGCTTTCTGACATGGTGAAGAAGCAGGCCGCCGGCGTGCAACGCGTGGCGATCCTCGCGCGGAACGACCTCTTCCCGCTCGCCATCGCCCAGGAAATGGAAAAGTCGGCGAAAAAGCGCGGCATGAACGTCGTGTACTTCGAGAAGTACGCGATCGGCACGCTGGACCACGCCTCCGCACTCTCGCAGATCAAGTCGCAGGCGCCGCACTGGATCTTCGCCACCGGCTACACCAACGACCTCATCCTGATGCGCAAGCAGATGGGCGACCTGAAGATCGAGGCGCCGGTGGTCACGATGGTCGCCGCACCCGCCTACCAGGAATGGATCGACGGCACCGGCAAGCTCGCCGAGAACGTCAGCAGCGCCGCTTGGTGGCACCCGGCGGTGCGTTACAAGGGCAAGGACCTCTTCGGCACGACCGAGAACTACGTCAAGCTCTTCCAGGCGAAGTACAAGGCGATTCCCGACTACGCGGAGGCCTCCGCCTCGGCCGCGGGCGCCATCTTCCAGCTCGCCATCGAGAAGGCCGGCACGATCGACAAGCAGAAGGTGCGCGATGCCCTCGCGTCGATGAACGAGATGACCTTCTGGGGGCCGGTGAAGTTCGGGCCCACCGGGCAGATCAACTCGCTCGAGCCTCCGGTGTTCCAGATCCAGAAGGGCAAGCCGCTCGTGCTGCACCCGCAGTCGATCCGGCAGGGCGAGCTACAGCTCGGCATCAAATAGCCGGCGCTTGAGCGTCAGATAGTTCCTTGCTGACGTTCCAGATCCTGGCCAACGGGCTGGTGCTCGGGGGGCTCTACGCCTGCATCGCGTCGGGCTTCTCGCTCGTCTGGGGCGTGCTGAACGTCATCAACATCCTGCACGGCTCGATCATCGTGCTGGGCGGGTACCTCGCCTTCTTCGCCCATGCGAAGCTCGGCATCCACCCGTTCCTGTCGATCCTGGTCGCGGCGCCGCTCTTTTACGCGGCCGGCTACGTCCTGCAGAGGACCCTGATTAACCGCATGATCGCGGCGCCGGTGCTGCTGACGCTCTCCCTGACGTTCGGGCTGGACCTCATGGCGCAGAACGGAATGCTCCTCGCCTTCACCGCGGATTTCCGCACGCTCATCATCGAGCCGCCGCTGGGTGTTCTGGCGCTCGGCCCGGTGGTGATCCCGATCGACCGGCTGCTCGCCATGCTGCTTGCCCTCGCGCTGACCGGGCTGCTCTACCTCCTTCTCTCGCGCTCGCGAATCGGCCGCGCCGTCGTGGCGGTGCGCATGGACCGCGAGGCGGCGGCGCTCATGGGCGTGAGCGTGAAGAGGATCTACGCGGTGACCTTCGGGCTCGGCGCAATGATGGCCGGCGTCTCCGGGACGCTTCTCGCCATGATCTATCCGATCTCCCCGCTCACCGGGACGGTCTACCTCGGCAAGGCCTTCGTAGTCTGCGTCCTGGGCGGCCTCGGCAGCGTGCCCGGCGCCATGGTCGGCGGCATCGCGCTCGGCATCGTGGAGAGCTTCGGCGCGCTGTGGTTCGGGCCGGAGAACGCCGCGACGCTGTCTTTCCTCCTGCTCATCGTCGTGCTTCTTGTGAAGCCCACGGGTCTTCTCGGCCGCAAGGGCTACGAGTGAGGCGCACGCTGCTTTTCGCCTTGCCTTTACTGATTATCTTGTTGTTAATGCCAACGGGCGTCGATGCTTATTGGCTGCGGCTCGGCACGACGATGCTGATGTACGGGGTGCTCGCGATGTCGTGGAATTTCATCGGCGGGATGGCGGGCTATCCCTCGTTCGCGAGCGCCGCGTTCTTCGGCCTCGGCGCATACGCCGGGGCCGTGGCGCAGAAGTACGGACTGCCCATGGTCGTCGCCTGGAGCCTCGCCGGCGCGGTCGCGGCACTGTTCGCTGCGGCGCTCGGCTTTGCCCTGCTGCGGCTGCGCGGCCACTATTTCGCCATCGCGAGCCTGGTCGTCGCGGAAGTGCTGCGCGAGATCGTCAATTCGGCGACCAACCTCACCGGCGGCGGCATGGGCCTCAACATCCCGGTGCCGCAGATGGCGTCGATCGCGGACCAGGCAAGATTCTTCTATTACGCGATGCTCGGGGTCGCCGTGCTCGCCTTTGGCGCCGTCCTGGTCACGCAGCGCTCCCGCCTCGGATTCGGCTTGCGTTGCATCCAGCAGAACGAGTCCGCCGCAGACATGCTGGGCGTGAATACCACCCTGTACAAGGTGAACGCCTTCATCCTCTCGGGCGTTTTCGTAGGAGTCGCAGGCGCGGTCTACGCCTCCTGGGTGCACTACATTGAGCCGCCCGACGTGTTCGATGTGCTGTACTCGATCAAGCCCATCGTCATGGTGCTGCTCGGCGGCGCGGGCACGCTGTTCGGGCCGCTGATCGGTGCGGCGCTGTTTCTCTCGCTGGAAGAACTGGTGTGGCGCAACTACCTCTCGGTGCACACCGGAGTGCTGGGGTTGCTGATCGTCCTGCTCGTTCTTTTCCTGCCGAAGGGCATTCTCGCGTTCCGCCTGAGGAGAACGTGACCACGTTGCTGCAACTGTCCGGCGTGTCGCGCCATTTTGGCGGTCTCAAAGCGGTCTCCAGCCTGGATCTTTCCGTCGACCGGGGCGAAGTCATCGGCCTGATCGGCCCCAACGGCGCCGGCAAGACGACACTCATCAACCTGATCACGGGTGTTCATCCCGCAACCGCAGGCACCGTGCGCTTCGCCGGTGAAGACGTGACCCGGCAACAGCCGTGGCAGGCCGCGCGCCGCGGCATCGCGCGCACTTTTCAGATCGTCCAGCCCTTTCCCGAGATGACGGTGCTCGAAAATGTCACCGCCGCGGCGCTGTTTGCCGGCGGCCTGGCCTACGGCGAGCGCGCGGAAGCGGCGGCCCTCGAACACCTGCAATTCGTCGGCCTGGCAGACGTGGCGGGGAAGCGCGCCTCGACGCTCACGCTCGCAATGAGGAAACGCCTGGAGCTCGCCAAGGGGCTGGCCATGAATCCGAAACTGCTGCTGCTGGACGAAGTGAACGCCGGGCTCCATTCGACCGAGATCGACCACGCGCTCGCGCTGATCCGCGCCATCGCCGCGCGCGGGGTCACCATCCTCATCATCGAGCACCTGATGAAGGTGGTCCTGAATCTGTGCTCGCGCATCGTGGTCCTGCACCATGGCGAGCTGATCGCCTCGGGCGACCCGCAGAGCATCGTGCGGGATCCGCGGGTCGTTCAGGCGTATCTGGGCCGCCGGTATGCCGATGCTTCTCATTAGGAATCTGCACGCCGGCTACGGCGACGTCCCGGTGCTGTGGGGCGTCGACCTCAAAGTAGAGCATGGCGATATCGCCTGCCTTGTCGGATCGAACGGCGCGGGAAAGACCACCTTGCTCCGCGCACTCTCGGGCCTCCTGCCTCCGAACAGCGGCTCGATCGTCTTTGAAGGCCGGGAACTGGCGGGCGCCGAACCCGAGCGCATCCTTGGAGCGGGAATCGCCCACGTTCCCGAGGGCAGACGGCTCTTTTCGGCGATGAGCGTACGGGACAATCTGCTGATGGGCGCCTATCTCAGGCGTGACGGGGCGCACGCCATCGGGCGCGACCTGGAGCGGATGTACGGTCTCTTCCCGATCCTGCGCGAGCGGCAGGCGCAGGACGCAGGAACCCTATCTGGAGGCGAGCAGCAGATGTGCGCAGTGGCGCGCGGCCTGATGTCAGCGCCACGGCTGCTGGTCATCGACGAGCTCTCGCTCGGTCTCGCCCCCGCCGTGGTGGACCAGCTTTGCGACGCCCTGCGCCGACTCAACCAGGAGGGGCTCACCCTCCTGGTAGTCGAGCAGGACGTGGCCACCGCGCTCGAGCTCGCGCAGCACGCGTTCGTGATGGATACCGGCCGCGTGACCCGTTCCGGCTCGAGCGAGACGTTGCGCAACGATCCGGCGATCCGTGAGGCCTACCTGGGCGCTATCTGAAACGAGCCTGATAAAACGAACCATAGGAGATTCAAGAATGGCTGAAGTCCCGGTATTTTCGATAGGCGGCTATCGCTACATCAGGGCGGTGTTCCAGTACTCGGGCGGCGTCGCCGCCGAACCCGGCTACGAGATCGAGCGCGCCCGCTTCCTGCGCCCGCTCCCGCTCGCCGAGGGGCTGGCCGCGGCCGAGGCGCATCTGAAGTCGATCGGACGTCCCACCACTGCCTTTGCCGCGTGCGAATTACGCTCGCCGGCCCCGTTTACGGAGCAGGGATTCTCGGAGTTCAACAAGCTGTACGTGGGGACGCTCGAGCGCTGGGGGATCTACAAGGACGGCGTGAATCCGGTGGCGCGCACGAACGTCTGCCCTGAGTACCACAAGCCCGTGGTCCCCTCCCTGTATGCGTTTTCCTATACCGTTCCAACCAAAAATAAGGCTGGAACGTTCATCGTTGCCGGGGGCGGCGAAGCGAAGGAAGGCAACCAGACCTACCGCGAGACCATCGTCGGCCTGGGCGATACCTCGCCTGCTGGATTGCGCGCGAAGCTGCGTTACGTCGTCGCGGAGATGGAAGCCCGCCTGGCGGCGCTCGACTTCACCTGGGCGGACGCGGTGTCGACGCAGGCCTACACCGTGCACGACATTGGCGCGCTCGTCGGGTCGGAGATCGCAGCGCGCGGCGCCGCACAGGGCGGCCTCACATGGCACTACTGCCGGCCTCCGATCGTGGATCTTGAATTCGAGATGGACGTGCGCGGCGCGGCGAGGGAACTGTTGCTGTAGTGTCGATTTTTGCGTCAGATTGACCCACCGTTTTCACCGCGCGACTGATCCACCATTGCGACATCAACACATTGACCGGGCTCGATTTCTCTCTATTGTGGGCGGGTGAGAGTTCCATGGAAAAACCGTGAAGAAATGGCTCAATCGAGCGTGAAAATCAACAGGGGGGCCTTTCCTGTATCGCTGGGGTACCCCCTCCCCTTGTCCAATGTTTTACACCTTCCCCGTAAATTCTCTAGATACCGGAGCCAAACAGTGATCCATGCTTGA
>CANKMT010000133.1 GCA_947482825.1 Betaproteobacteria bacterium
CCCTCGATACGGGTTGACCCCGTATAACGCCTTAGCAGGGCGCCCCCTTCAGCCACTCGGGCAGCTCTCCGTTCGCTACGCTCACTGCAAGCTGCCCTGTGGCTTCGGGGGCGCTACGCCCCGAGGTGAACGAACGCCTGTCGGCGTTGGCCACTCGGACAGCTCTCCGACCTGACTTCGTCGGTCGGAAGAGGATTCTACTACGGCTGAATCCTAGGCCTGATCCAGCTCGAACGCCTTATGCAGCACTCGCACCGCCAGTTCCATGTACTTCTCATCCAGCACCACCGAAATCTTGATCTCCGAAGTGGTGATCATCTGGATGTTGATCCCCTCCTCGGCCAGCGTGCGGAACATCTGCGACGCGATCCCGACATGCGAGCGCATCCCCAACCCAACCAAAGACACCTTGGCGATCTTGTCGTCGCCGGTCACGTCGCGGCACTTGATGTGCGGCTGGACCCGGTCCTTGAGGATCTTCATGGCCTTGGCGTAGTCGGCGCGCCCCACTGTGAAAGACAGGTCGGTCATGCCGTCGTGGCCGACGTTCTGCACGATGACATCGACGTCGATCTTGGCATCCGCGATCGGCCCCAGGATCGCGTAGGCGATGCCGGGGCGGTCGGGCACGTCGTGCACGGTGATCTTCGCCTCGTCGCGCGCGAACGCAACGCCGGAAATGACTGCTTTTTCCATTGCCATGGTCGGGTCTTCCTCGAATGTGATCAGCGTGCCGGAGGCGAACTCCTCCTCGACCGGGATCATCGGATCGGTCAGGCTGGAGAGCACGCGCAGGCGCACCTTGTACTTGCCGGCGAACTCCACCGAGCGGATCTGCAGCACCTTGGAGCCCAGGCTCGCCATCTCGAGCATTTCCTCGAAGGTGACCGTATGCAGCCGGCGGGCCTCGGGCACGATGCGCGGATCGGTCGTGTAAACGCCGTCCACGTCGGTGTAGATCTGGCACTCGTCGGCCTTGAGCGCGGCTGCGAGCGCGACGCCTGTCGTATCCGAGCCGCCGCGGCCCAGCGTGGTCGTGGCGCCGGTCTCGTCCACGCCCTGGAAGCCCGCGACGATCACGACGTTGCCGTCTTTCAGATCACGCCGGATACGCTCTTCGTCGATCGAGATGATGCGCGCCTTGCCGTAGGCGTTGTCGGTGAGGATGCGCACCTGCGCGCCGGTGTAGCTCTTGGCCTTCTGGCCGATGGCCTGCAGCGCCATGGCCGCCAAGCCGATGGTGACCTGCTCGCCGGTCGAGGCGACCTGGTCGAGTTCGCGCGGATCGGGGATCGGCTGGATCTCCTTCGCGAGGCCCATGAGCCGGTTGGTCTCGCCGCTCATCGCGGAGACGACGACGACCACGTCATGGCCGGCCGCGCGCCATTTGGCGACGCGTTTGGCGACGTTCTTGATGCGCTCGACCGAGCCGACGGAGGTGCCGCCGTATTTCTGGACGATCAGGGCCATGCAGGTTCCGGGAAAAGCACTACGGGGTGCGAAAAGCCCGTGATTTTAGCGCAATTCGGGCTGTTTCCGCCCTGTATTCATGGACTTTCCACCACATGACCGGAAACGAGACCGAGCAGAGCCGCGCCGTATTTTTCGAGTTTTTTGGCGCCTATGCCGCCGATCGTGGCCAGTGCATCGAGATCGCCCGGCCTGCGGCGGGCGATCTCGGCCAGCGTACTGTCGTGAAGGACGACGTAGGCCGGCACCGACTGGCTGCGCGCCTCGGCCGCCCTCCATGCCTTGAGGCGGTCGAAGAGGTTCACTTCTTCGCCTGAAAGCGCGGCCGCAGCCGTCACCCGGGTCGCGGGCGCGGCGCGTTTGCGCGCGACCACACGGCGCATCTCGACGGACTGCTCGCCTTTCAATACTGCTCGGCTGGCCGCCGTGAGCTTTAGAGCGCCGTGCGATTCGTGGTCCACGTGCACGAACCCGAGCGCTACGAGTTGGCGGAACACGCCCCGCCAGGCGACCTCGTCAATCTCCGCACCGATCCCGAAGACGCCGAGCTTGTCATGGCCCCAGCGGCTCACGCGGTCCCCGCCCTTGCCGCGCAGGACGTCGATGACATGCACCGCGCCGAACCTTTGGCCGGTCCGGTAAATGGCGGAGAGCGCTTTTCTCGCTTCGTCGGTGGCATCGTAGGTTTCCGGGGGCTCGAGGCAGGTATCGCAATTGCCGCAAGGGCCTCCCTGCTCGCCGAAATAGCCGAGCAACCGCACGCGCCGGCATCCAGCCGTCTCGCAAAGGCCGAGCAGCGCATCGAGCTTGGAGCCCGAGACGCGCTTGAACTCTTCGCTCGCCTCCGATTGGTCGATCAGGCGCCGTTGCAGCACAAGGTCGGCAAGCCCATAGGTCATCCACGCATCCGCGGGAAGGCCGTCGCGGCCCGCGCGGCCGGTCTCCTGATAGTAGCCTTCGATACTCTTGGGCAGGTCGAGGTGCGCGACGAACCTCACGTCGGGCTTGTCGATGCCCATGCCGAAGGCGATGGTCGCCACCATGACGACACCCTCTTCCCGCTGGAAGCGCGCCTGATGGTCCCTGCGCGAATCGGCGTCCATGCCCGCGTGATAGGGCAGCGCATTGATGCCCTGCCCGGCCAGCCATGCGGCGGTTTCGTCGACCTTGCGGCGCGAGAGGCAATACACAATGCCGGCATCGCCCGCGTGCTCCTCGCGGATGAATCGCAGCAGTTGTGCGCGTGGATCCTGCTTATCGACGATGGCGTAATGGATGTTCGGCCGGTCGAAGCTGGAAACGAAGATCCGGGCCTCTTCGAGCGCGAGACGCGAAACGATTTCGGTGCGCGTTTGCGGATCGGCCGTTGCGGTGAGCGCAATGCGCGGCACGTTGGGAAACTGCTCGTGCAGGATCGAAAGTTGCAGGTACTCGGGCCGGAAATCGTGGCCCCATTGCGAAACGCAGTGAGCCTCGTCGATCGCGAACAGCGCGATGGGGCATTTCGAAAGCAGTTCGAGGCAGCGCGGCGTGGTCAGGCGCTCGGGCGCGACATAAAGGAGGTCGAGCTTTCCGGCCAGCAGCGCGTTTTCCACCGCCCGCGCAGTTTGCGCATCCTGCGACGAATTGAGGAACGCGGCGCCCACGCCGAGCAACTCGAGCGCGGCCACCTGGTCCTGCATGAGCGCGATCAGCGGGGAAACCACGACGCCCGTGCCTTCCCGGATGAGGGACGGCACCTGGTAGCACAGCGACTTGCCGCCGCCGGTCGGCATCAGCACCAGCGCATCGCCGCCGCCCGAGACGTGAGAGATGATGTCCTGCTGCGGTCCGCGGAACGCGGGGTAACCGAAAGTCTTGCGCAGCACCTCCAGCGCGCCCGACGCTGGACGCGTCATCCCACGCCCCTTGCTTGCGAGCACCACGCTCAGCGGCCGTTCACTGCTCTAGCGCCTCGATCATTAGCTTGAGCGCGCGTTCCGCGAACAGGCGCATATTCTTCTGGCGATCGGACTTGCCGGTCTCGAGGGTGATCGCGCGCTCCATCACGCCCGCGATGGCGAGGCACGAGTGCCCTGCAGCGTCGCCGTAGCGGTTGCCGGTTGGGCCGGTGGCACCGGTTTCGGCCAGGCCCCAGCTGGTTTCGAACCGCCGGCTCGCCGTGCGGGCCAACAGCAGCGCATAGGGCTCGGAGGACGAGCGCATGCCGGCCATGGCGGAATCCGGGATGTCCATCAACACCTTGCGCGCCTGCCGTGTGTAGACGACGGCGCCGCCGACGAAATAGGCGGAAGCACCGGGAACCGCTAGAAGCGCGGCGGCGATGAGGCCACCAGTGGAGGATTCGGCGACTGCGATCGTCTCCTTGCGTTTCCTGAGGAGGATGGCAACTTGTTCAGCGAGGGGGATGAGTGTGTCCATGCGGCTATGATAGCTGTCCAGCGATACCGGTCGGAAAGAGCGGGTTCGCATTAAGGCAAAAAGGGGAGTCTCCATGCAACGTCCAGGCACTGTTTCGGTTTACCGCATCGCGGCCTTTGCCGTTTCGGGCCTGGTCTGCGGCGCGATGGCGCGCTAGGCCGGTCATGGAAACCCGCTCGATCACGCCGGCTCACAAGGTCGTCACCGAGGGCCTGCGATTTCCCGAGGGCCCGATCGCGATGCCCGACGGCTCGGTCATCCTCGTCGAGATCGCGCGCCAGACGCTCACCCGCGTGACGCCCGACGGCAGGCAGCAGGTGATCGCCGAACTCGGGGGCGGGCCGAACGGCGCCGCCGTGGGACCGGGCGGGAAGATCTACGTCGCCAACAACGGCGGTTTCACGTGGCACGAACGTCCCGACGGCCGCCTGTTCCCCGGCCCGCAGCCCGAAGACTACGCGGGCGGCAGCATCCAGGTCGTCGATCCGGAGACCGGCCGCTTCGAGACGCTCTACGACGCGTGCGACGGGCGCAGGCTCCGCGGCCCGAACGACCTGGTCTTCGACGACGCCGGCGGTTTCTGGTTCACCGACCTGGGCAAAACGCGCGAGCGCGAGCAGGACCGCGGCGCCGTGTACTACGCCAAGGCCGACGGCTCGATGATCCGCGAGATGATTTTCCCGCTTGAGCGGCCCAACGGCTGCGGCCTGTCCCCGGACGGCAAGATGCTCTACGTCGTCGAGACGCCGACGGCGCGACTTTGGCAATACGAACTGGCGGCGCCGGGCGAATTGAAACCGGTCTATGGCTTCTACCGCGGCGAAAAGGGACGTGTGCTTGCGGGCCTGGGCGGATACCAGATGTTCGATTCGCTGGCGCTCGATTGCGAAGGCCACATCTGCGTTGCGACGCTGATCACCGGGGCGGTGTCCGACATCTGGCCCGACGGCAGCCGCGTGGACCAGTACATCCTGCCGGACCCGATGGTCACCAACGTGTGTTTCGGCGGCAAGGACCTGCGCACGGCCTACGCAACGTTATCCATGACCGGCAAGCTCGTATGTTTCGAATGGCCGCGCGCGGGATTGCCGCTCCAGCACCTCAATAAAGACTAGCGCTTTTTCTTTGCGCTTGCTCGGAACACGGCGTAGATTTGTCGGCGTCCATCGGGGGAGGGATCGACCATGAGTGCTATCGCCAGGCTGACCGCGTTATCGACCGCATTGTCGTTCGGGCTGCTGCTGGTCTCGCCGGGCAAGGCGAACGCGCAGACGACGTTCAAGTGCCTCAAGGGCACCGCGGTCACATACTCGAACACCTCCTGCGAACAACTCGGCCTCAAGTCCGCCGGGCCGGTCCGCGACCGCATGACGACACTGCCGATGAGCAGTCCCTCACAGGGCGCGCAGGCCAAGGGACCCTCCGGGGGCGGAGGCAAGCCCAAGACCGCGATGGAAAAAGCCAATGAAATCGACATGCCTCCCACTTCGAGCGTGAAACCGGTCAACCCTTTGATGGAGAAGCTCGCGAAGTAACTCCGCGGCGGCGATGGCACGAATTCCCGGTCAGAACGGGTAGGCGCTGATCCTCACGCTGCGTGCGTCTGCATCGACCCGGAACAGCGGGCTCGAGCGATCGGCGCCGGTGAACTCGACTTCCTTACCGCCGTATTTCGCGTAGCGCAGCGTCCACGTACCCGCCGGATAGTTGAAGACCCGGCTGCCGCCCCACGCCAGGTCGACGGTTTCCAACTCCGTTCTCCACTCGCGCACTTCGCGCCGCAGGAGCGCGGAAATGCTCCAGAGCGTGGCCCCGGTCGTTTGCGCATCGACCGAACCGGACGTCACCAGCCGCACCCGCCAGCAGACGGAGCGCTCGTCCTCCGACTGGCGGCCCAGGTCCTGGAAGGAGGGCGTCGTTCCGGAAGGAAAGGCCAGCGATCCGGATCCCGGCTTCACCTTCCAACCTTCGGCAATCTCCTTCGAGGTCAGCGTGAGGCAGGCGGCCTGCTCGAGTTCGCCGGCCCCTGCGCCGAGCGAGAAAGTGTTCGATGTCCGCGCGGCCTCCTCGCTTCGCACGCTTGATAGCCGGCGCTCCATCGTCACGCGACCTGGTGCATGCGGCAAGAGGCCGACGACGACGAAACTATCGAAGCCCGCCCGCTTGAAAGAGTCGAATCGCGGCGTGTCCCACGGGATCGAAAGATCGGCGCGTGTCCAGGCCGTCGCCTGCGACTCTGCAGTGCCGAGCACGCCGGTCCGCAGCGTGAAAGCAATACTCTGCGCATCGTAGGAATGGGCTTCGATGGACTTCCCGTTGATCGTCACGCGCGGCAGGACGCCCTCGGGATAGCGGGCCGGAAAATCACCGCGGATCGTCAGTGACTGGAACGGCAGCGAAGAAAACAGGTAGTGCGGGCCGAACGAATGCACTTGCGGCATGCCGGCGGGCAGTTCGAGCTTGCCAGCCAATGCGCGGGCCTTGTCGCCCGCGTCCTTGATTGCGTCAGGCGTGCCCTGCCCCAGTCTTGCCAGCGAAGAATCAATTCCGGCGAGGGCCATCTTTTCGCGCTCGCCCAGCGCTTCGGGTTTGCGGTTGAGCTCGCCCCGGAATGCAACGCGTGCGCGAACGATGGCCCGGTCGGCCTCCAATGCGGCCGCCAGGACCGGTTCGCGTTGCTCGAGCATCGCGGCGTTGGCCACCGCGGCGACGGAAGCCTCCCTTTCATTGAGGAGCGCGCCAAGCGTGCCAGGCTCGCCCGCGTCGCCTTGGTGTCCCGCAATGCCGGCAATGCCAATCAGTCCGATCCCGCCCATCACGGCGGCGATCGGCAGGAACTCTGCCACCGCAGCGAGGGCGCCGGGATGAGCCGCCGCCACGGCTGCGACCGAAGCGCAACCGGACAGGCTGGCCTGACAACAGACCAGAGCCGCAATCGGGAGGAGGCGCATCGGAATCGGCATCGGCGGACATCTATTGCTGGCGGAAGGGGTGGGATTCGAACCCACGAAGGCTTTCGCCTTGCCGGTTTTCAAGACCGGTGCAATCGACCACTCTGCCACCCTTCCATGAGCGTTCACGGCGCGGCGGCCGCATTCTACCCGGCCCGCCGACTCATAACAAAACGCAATACCCTGAATTCGAAGGGGCAGGGTGAACGCGCCCTGAGCAAATTCTCGTGTTGTGACAGGACCGTAGTTTGCAAAGCTGGACATTCCGCGGCGAATCTGCTACAACGGTTCGTAAGGCGACGCGATAGGGCGGATGCAGCGTGGAC
>CANKMT010000134.1 GCA_947482825.1 Betaproteobacteria bacterium
CGACCAGGTGGCCGATGCCGTGATTGCCGAGTGCGTGGCGATCGACCCCGACGCCTACGGGCAGGTCGAGGTATCGACGTGGTCCGACCAGGTTTGGCTCTCGGGCGGCGTGTGCACCCGAAGGCCGCTCGCGAAATCGATGCGTGACATCGTGGTGGAAACCGGTCTGGCAATCGGTTACGTCCCGGGCAACCACATCGACGCCACCCGCTATCAGGTCACCAGCACCGTATGCGAACGCATCGGCGACCCCGCCCGGTGGTCACGCCACGTCAACGACCAGAGCGTCGTCATCGGTTGGGCGGGCTACGACAAGAAGGTGCGCTACCTGCCGCCCGAGCACTTCCTCGCGCACGCGCTTCGCGAAGCTTTGACGCAGTCCTGCCGTGCCGGGCTGCTCGCAGGGCAGGGCCCGGACGGCAAGCTGATGGTGCGCCTGCGGGAGGAGGGGCGGCACTGGACTCTGGAGCACGTGCTGGTGACCTTGCAGCAAAGCGACGCCACCGCGTTCATGGAAGTCTGCCGCGGGATCGCTCGGGTGCTCGAAGATACCTACGTTCGCCTGCGTGACGAAGACCCGCGCTGGGTGTCGCCGTGGGGCGAGGTGGAACTGATGCTGAACCCCAACGGCCCGATGGTGCACGCTGGCAGCGACGGCGACAACGGCCAGACCGGGCGCAAACTCGCCATGGACTTCTACGGCCCGCGCATCCCAATCGGCGGCGGCGCGCTTTCGGGCAAGCACCTCACCCACATCGACCGCATCGGCGCCTACGCGGCACGCGAGGCCGCTCTACGTACAGTTCGAACGGGCGCAAGTGAATGCCTGGTGCGCCTAGCCTGGGCACCCAACCGGCCCGAGCCGCTCGACGTGTTCTACGACATGGTCGGGAGAGGCCGGAGGGAAGGTGCCGCGTTCTTCAATCACGGTACGCTGGCCGATCGCTACGAAGCGAGTGCGATCACGTCGGCGCTTGCGCAAGGAAGACATTTCTACGACATGGCGATGCTGTGGAATGCCTCCTAGATCTGAAAAAGAGGCCTTATCGGCCCAAACCGGCTCCCCTATGGGGACAGTTTCCGATGCCGAAAATCCCAGGGCGAGACAGGATTGGTGTCACGCCAGAGCCCGACGTGGTCGGCGTTGGCTAAATCCTCAGCGGCAGCGTAGGCCTGCCGATCCGCCGGCGATTGGTCTCGCTGGTACTGCTTGTAGTGCCAAGACATCCCACGCAGCACTTACTCCAAACAGACGTCGATTTGGTCGGTTGAAATCTTGCCGATGATGCGACTGTAGCGATCACGCTTGTCCTAGTTCACGTCAATTTCGTGGCCGTAAATCATGTCGGAAAAGCTCTTCTTAGAGGCCTGGCTGAGGGCTTGAGCTTTCTCCGGCGCGTCAATTCCGGCAAGGCGGATCTTGTGCCGATGTTTTTCGGCGTCCAGGGCCGTGACAGTATAGCTGTCGGCGATGCCTACAACCCTTCCATGTAACGCCGCCGCGGTGGAACTGGCTGGCAACCAGAGTGCCAGCGCCACAAGTAGCGCACCGTAGAATCCTCGCACGTGTTTTTGCATCCAGTGCAGCTTACCTAGGGCGCTTTAAACATGCCGTCCAGTCATCAATCCATACAGAACGCAGGCGATGCATACGAACACACCAAGTTAGCTTAATCTTAGCAGAATTGTTATCATGACGATACGGTTCGGAGGTTGTGTGTATGAGAGAGAGTGGACGCTCTGTGCAGATGCATAGGTTGAAGCCGATGCTGGCGAAGTTGAAAGACGTGCCCCCATCTCAGGTCGAGAGGCTCTCGTTTATCGAGGCCAGGCTCTATTTTCTCGGCGAGCTGAGGAGGGCGGACGTTGCCAAGCGTTTTTCACGGGCATCGATCCAGGCCAGTCGGGATTTGGCGCTTTACAAGGAGCTCGCGCCGGGAAATTTGGCCTATGACTTCCAGGCCAAGACGTACCTGCCGGGAGAGAAGTTCAAGCTGATATTTACCCGGACGCCGGAGCGAGTGATGTACTGGCTGCGGTCGGGTTTGGGAGACGGCTTGCCGCATCCGCAGGGGCTACCGACAGCCGCTGTCGAGAGCCTGAGCCAGCCACGGCTCGGCGAGTTGGCGGTGGTGACACGAGCGATCTATCGCAGGCAGATTTTGGAGGTGACTTACGTGTCGTTGAGCAGCGGGAATACGCGCAGGCAGATTGTGCCCCACGCATTGGTCGACAACGGCCAGCGTTGGCACGTGCGCGCCTATGACCGTGACAACAGCCGGTTCTCCGACTTTGTAATCACGCGGATATCGAAGGCCGTGGTGATGGGGGCAGGCGAGGCGGCGCGCCACGAGCGAAGAGAGGCGGACGAGCAGTGGAACCGCACCGTGGAACTCATCCTTATCCCGCACCCAAAGCTCAAGCACAAGGCTGCGATCGAAGCGGACTACGGTATGAAAGGCGGGAGGCTGAAGGTCGCTTGCTGCGCCGCGGTGGCGGGTTATGCACTCAGGCGATGGGGCGTGGATTGTTCACCGGGGCACGTCCTCAGCGAGAACGATTATCAACTTTCGCTACTCAATTTGGCAGTTCTCAGAAATGTTGAAAGCACACTCTTGGCACCTGGCGAGCCCTCCCATCGGGACAAACAAGATTAACTTCCAATGACACCCGCTCAATTTAATCAAGTTCCACGTACCGGCATGTTTGCTACCGTGCGCAATCGACGGGGGATCGTTTCGGCCGTGGAACCCTTCGACGGCCAGGGCGGGCGAATTCACCTGGTTCATCTCGAATACAAAGACGACCAACTCCCCGCGGAGGAGCAACTCCTGTGGGAACTTGAGCCTAGAAGGCTACTGCTCGAGCCCACGGCACTTCCTGATGTTGGCAAGACCGATCCGATGCCAGGCGAGGACTTCGACGCCTTGCTCCGCGCCGCCCGGTGGACCGCAGCCACGCCGTTCCTCGATCCGGACGGAAGCGGCCCGCTCGAACGTCTCCCGATTTCGAGCCCGTTTCACGGAGCGGTACAGGTAGAGGACTTCCAGTTGGTGCCTCTCCTGAAGGCCCTGCGCATGCCCCGCGTCAACTTGCTGATCGCGGATGACGTAGGGCTTGGAAAGACGGTCGAGGCCGGTCTGATTCTGAGTGAGCTTCTGCTGCGTCGCAGGATCCAGCGGGTATTGGTCCTCACTCCGGCTTCGCTGAGGCTCCAGTGGCGCGACGAGATGCGGGACAAATTCGCGTTGCCGTTCGATCTGGTGGACCGCGCCGAGACCCATGCGCTGCGCCGGCGCCTTGGAATCGACGCAAATCCGTGGCGCTCCTTCAGCCGCATCATCACCTCCTACCACTACCTGAGGCAGGAAGACGTGCTGGAGCAATTCCTGGCGGCCTGCCGAACGCCGGAGGGCTCGCCGCACCTGCCGTGGGATCTTCTGATCGTCGACGAGTGCCACAATCTGATGCCCTCGGCATTTGGTGACGACAGCGATCTCTGCCGCATGTTGCGCCTGCTGGCGCCGCAATTCGAGCACCGCCTGTTCCTCAGCGCAACGCCCCACAACGGCCACACACGGTGCTTCACCGGGCTGCTCGAAATCCTCGATCCGGTGCGCTTCAGCCAAACGGACGTGCTCAGGCCAGCCGAGAAGGAACGCGTTCAGCAGGTCGTGCTGCGTCGCCTGAAGCGCGAGATCAACGCCCGCACGAATCCACCGAAGTTCTGCACCCGACACCCTCCGCACGCTCTGGTTCTGACGCTCTCGCCGCAGGAGATCGCGCTGAGCGCCGCGTTCGCCGAATTTCGCACCGCCATTCGCAAGCTCATGGCAGGCGGAGAGGGGCGGCGCCGTCGCGCCGGCAGTTTCGCGGTGGAAATTCTCGGCAAGAGACTCCTTTCCTGCCCGACGGCCTTCGCAGAGTCGTGGCGGCGCTGCAAAGAAGGACTCGCCGAGAATGTTGTGGCGGGTGAGTCCGAGGTCGATGCGGTCCGGCGCAACGTCGAGCGAGAGACCAGCGACGACCGGGAAGCGCAGGCGCGCGAGGCCACCGCCGCCGGCGTCGTGGGAGCGTGGCTGAAGAATGTTGCGGGCGAGCTCGCGTCGGAGATCGCCGCCATCGACGACGCGGTTTCTGCCATGGGGATCGATATCGGTCGCGGTGACGTCGTTGCGCAGACACCCATCGGAGACGCGCGCTGGGATGCGTTGTTTGCTCTTGTAGAGAATCTTCTCCGCTCAAAGGGCAAGTGGCGCGACGACGAGCGTCTGCTGGTCTTCACCGAGTACAAGACGACCCTCGACTACCTGGTTCGCCGACTGCGCGAACGCTACGAGGAAGAGCGCATTCTCACGCTCTTCGGAGGCGGGGGAGCGGATGGCATGGACGAGGTCGACCGCGACCTCGTAAAACACGCTTTCAATGACCCGGCCCATTCCGTACGGATACTGCTTGCCACGGATGCCGCCGCGGAAGGCTTGAACCTCCAGCGTACGGCGCGGTACCTGTTGCACTTCGACTGTCCCTGGAATCCGTCCAAACTCGAGCAGCGCAATGGGCGAGTGGATCGCCACGGCCAGGCGCGTGACGTCACGGTGCACCACTTCGTCACGGACCAGGACCAGGACCTGAATTTCCTCGCGCACGTGATTCGCAAGGCCGACGAGATCCGGGAAGACCTGGGCTCGGCCAACGAGCTGTTCGACGAGGCGGCACACCGCCGCCTGGTGGACGGGGAGAGCGCCAAAGACGTGCAGGCCGACCTCGACCGGCGCATTTTCGCAGCTAAAGGCAGGGCGAAAATCGACGCCGACGCCACCGTCGACACCGGCGTGGAGGGGCGTGCTGCCGAAGATCAACTCCAGGCGCTCGCTGCAGAACTGGACCTCGACCCCGGCACCATGCGGGACACGCTGGAAGCGGCAATGGCAATTCGCGCTGGCAGGCCGCAACTGGACTGCTCGACGACCGAGCACACCTGCAAAGTCCTTAATCCGCAGCTGGCTGGGTGGAGCGAAGTCATCGACGATTCGCTGAGACGAAGCGAGGGTCGCGGCAGCCGCGGCCCCGTCGCCCGAATCGCATTCAGTCCGGAGCCATTCCTGGAGAAGATTGCCGAACGGCTGGTCTTCTGCCCCCGCCCGGATGCGCTGCTCGTGCACCTGTCCCACCCGATGTTGCAGCGGGCTCTTTCTTCACTCACCCGCCGACGGTTTCCCGGCACCGGCGAGGAGGTCTCACGGTGGACGGTGCGTCTTGGCAAGATTCCATCTGGCGCAGACGCTTTGGTTCTTCTCAGCGTCGAAGAGCTGGCCGTGAACGACCTGCGCGAGACCTTTCACCACTGGGTACGAACGCTGGCATTTCCTGTCCGGAAGGGCGCACTTGGTCAACTGATCGGTCACCGACCCGCGGCGGATCTCAGGCAAACCACTGCCGCCCGCGACGCCAGTCACTGCGCTCGCGCCAAGGATCTGCTCGACGAGGTCATGCCGGATCTCAAGAAATTTCTCGGTGATCACGCCAAGGGGCTAACCGCTGCACTGCACACCCAACTCGAGAGCACCGGGTTGCAGGCGCGCAAACAGGAGGAGGAGCGTTACCGCAGCCGCCAAGGCGAGGTGTCCAGCCTGATCGCAGAGAACACGCTGGTCAAGCTCGAGCGCGAGATCGAGAAGCTGAAGGTCGAACGAAACCAGGGTTTGCTTTTTGACGAGGCGGCCCAGCTCGACGCCATTGATCGTTCGATTGAAGGCAAGCGCGAAGAGATCTCGCGTCGTACCCGCCACTACGAGGAAGTGCGCGATCAGCTCGATCGCGAGCGCGAGCGAATCCTGAAATACCTGTTACCCAGGCGCCACGCAATGGCCGGCACGGCGCAGGTGTTTCCTGTTTCGATTGAAATTCGCCTGCCCGGAGCTGCATCGTGACGCCTGTCGAACTTCGCGGCTGGGATCGTTTGCGCCACGGAGGGCTGCTCCTCGACACGTCGCGCCTGCGCCTCGTCGCAGAGGCCGCGCCCGGCGTATTGCCGGCATGGGAAGAGCGTGAGTTGCGTCGGCTTGCTACCGCCGCGCTCAGTGGTAGTGCCAACGCGCCGGAGTTCGTGAGCTTCGTGCTGGACAAGGTTTGCGGGTTCACGGGAGTCAACGGTACCTGGCAGCGTGGATCGCAGGTGGGTACGGAGTGGGGTCGTCGGGCGGTTACCGGAGAGGTGGTCAAGCCGCGCCATCTCTGGTGCGGACAGCACGGGGCCACTCTTCCTGTATTCGTCGACACCGAGACGCGCCTGGGTATCGGCCGCGGGCGCAAGTCAGCGAGTCAGACGGTTCAGTGGCTGCGTGCGGGAAGGGAGCGCCTCGCGCTGCTGACCAATGGCCGTCAGTGGCGGCTCATCTTCGCCGGACTGGACTTTGACGCGTGGTGTGAGTGGGACGTCGATCTCTGGTTTGAGGAAGGAGCACTTTCTCCGCAAGTTCACGCTCTCAGGACGCTCTTTTCTCCGAAACTGTGGACGCCGCTCGCGCAGGATGCGCCGGCTCCACTGCTTCAGGCGATTCTCGACAGCCGCAAAGGACAGGCAGAGCTCTCGGCCGTCCTCGGCGAGCGCGTACGCGAAGCGGTTGAATTGCTCGTGCAGGGACACGGTGAGGTGTTGAAAGAACAGTGCGCCAGTGTCGATTCCGCAGACATCTATCGTGCCGCCGTGAGGGTGGTCATGCGGATGGTGGTGGTGCTCTTTGCCGAATCGCGAGAGTTGCTGCCCCGCGACAACGCTCTTTACCACGGTGCATACGGCCTCACCGGCTTGCTGGAGGATCTGGAAAAGATAGCCGCGCGAGGCGGTAACCGTCTTGCCCGTTCCTGGAACGCTTGGCCCCGGGTGCTTTCCCTGTTCTGCCTCGTTCACCAAGGCTCACACCACCCCGCGCTACCCGTACCGGCATACGGCGGTGACCTCTTTGCCCTAGGCAACCCCGAATCGACAGACGGGTTGTCACGAGCGCTTTCGGTGTTCGAGTCTGCCACGTTCGACCAGGA